>CAJFQR010000009.1 GCA_904419105.1 Candidatus Avimicrobium faecavium | reverse complement strand
CCCCGCTGGGTCTTTTTGCCGTGGGGGAGGCCGAGCCGCTCAAAGAGGATATGGCCGAGCTGCATCGGCGAGTTGATGTTGAACTGCTCCCCGGCCAGCCGGTAGATCTCCGACGCCCGGTCCTGAAGCTGGGCGTCCAGCTCCCTGCCGTAGGCCACCAGGCCGTCGGTGTCCAGCGCAAAGCCGATCAGCTCCATCGAGGCCAGCACCTCGGCCAGCGGCTGTTCCACCTCCCGCAGCAGGAACCCCTGGTCGAACTCGGCGATCTTGCCCTCGAGCACCGGGGCCAGCGGGATCAGCTCCGCCATCTCGGCCAGCAGCGGGTCGTCGCCGTCACAGCCGATGGAGGGCACCGCATACTCGGCGGCGAGCCGGTGGGTGGTGTAGTCGCTGGCGGTCGGGCGCAGCAGGTAGGCGGCGAGCTCACAGTCCAGGGCGACCTGGGGCAGCGGGCGGCCGGCCTTCATGCAGTGGCGGTAGAGGGCCTTGGATTGGCGGGTGACAAGGCCCCGGGCGGTGTAGAGCCCTCCGGCACAGGCGGCAAAGCCCTCGTCTTCCGCCCGGCAGACCAGCGCCGACTCGCCGTCGCTGACGGAAAAGGCGGTGAGGGAATCCTCTTCAAACTGGCCGAGGAAGAAGACCCTCTCCCCGGCGAAAAGCCGGGCCGCTGCCTCCGGTGAGGCGGGCAGCCGGGCCAGGCCGGCCCGGACGGGAGCGCTCTCCGGTACAGGATCCGGAGAGCCGGCGTCCTCGGGGATCCCCATGCGCTTCATCAGGCTGAACAGCTCCAGCCGGGTCATCAGCCTGGAACAGCCGGCGGTGTCCCGGGGCTGGGGGCGGTAGTGCTCCGGATCGGCGTCGATCGGGGCGGCGCGGTCAATCTCCGCCAGCACCAGGCTCATCCGGGCCGAGTCGGCTCCGGCCTCGAGCTTTTTGCGGACGCCCGGCTTGATGGACGGGGCGTCCAGCTGGGCGTAGACCTCCTCCACCGTGTGGAATTCCCCGATGAGGGAGAGGGCGGTCTTTTCCCCGATGCCGGGAACGCCGGGGATGTTGTCCGAAGCATCGCCCATCAGCGCCTTGACCTGGATCAGCTCCCGGGGGGAGACGCCGTATTTTTCCTCGATCTCGGCGGTGCCGTAGAGGGTGCTCTCCGGCCGGCCGGCCTTGGTGGTGGCCAGGCGCACGGTGGTGCCGGGGCCCACCAGCTGCAGGCTGTCCCGGTCACCGGTGGCGATGACGCACTCGTTGCCCGAGTCCTCACAGGCCCGGGACAGGGTGCCGAGGATGTCGTCCGCCTCATAGCCCTCGCAGGTGACGATCCGGTAGCCGAGCAGGCCGATGAGCTCTTTGAGGTAGGGCAGCTGCATCGCCAGCTCCTCCGGCATACCGTGGCGGCCGGCCTTGTAGCCGTCAAACAGCTTGTGGCGGAAGGTCGGGGCCTTGAGATCGAAGGCGAAGGCCACCGCGTCGGGGCAGGTCTCCTCACAGATGCGCAGGAAGATGGTGAGGAAGCCGTAGATGCCGTTGGTGTACAGGCCGTCCTTGGTGGTGAGCGGCCGCACACCGTAGTAGGCGCGGTTGAGGATGCTGTTGGAGTCGATGGCGAGCAGCTTCATAGGGAAAAACCTCCGAAAAGTGGAACTCTGGAACAAATTGTGGTATACTGAGGGTCCGGGCTCGGGGCACCGGACCGGAAAGAGTTCGCTGATATGAAAATTATAGCATAAATCTGCGGGAATTACACCACTAACATAAAGGAGGACCTCATTTGAAGATCGGGACCATATCCATCCCCCGTACCGCCGCACTGGCGCCGATGGCCGGCGTGGCTGACCGGGCTTTCCGGGAGCTGTGCCGGGACTACGGGTCGGCGGTGAGCGTCGGCGAGATGGTGAGCGCCAAGGGCCTGTGCTACGGCGACCGCAAGAGCGGGGAGCTGCTGGTGCTGGGAGAGGCAGAGCGGCCGGGGGCGGTGCAGCTGTTCGGGGACGACCCGGACATCCTGGCGGAGGCGGCCCGGCGGGCGCTGGCCTGGCGGCCGGACTGGATCGACCTGAATATGGGCTGCCCTGCCCCGAAGATCACCGGTTCCGGCGCAGGCAGCGCCCTGATGAAGGACCCGGAAAAGGCCGGGCGCATCGTCCGGGCGGTGGCGGACGCGGTACCGCTGCCGGTGACGGTGAAGTTCCGCAAGGGCTGGGACGCCGCTCATGTGAACGCCGTTGAGTTCGCCCGCATCTGTGAGGCGAACGGCGCCGCCGCCCTCACCGTGCACGGGCGCACCCGGGAGCAGATGTACCAGCCCGGCGCCGACTGGGACATCATCCGGGCGGTGAAGGCGGCGGTGGCTATCCCGGTGATCGGCAACGGCGATGTCACCGACGCCGAGAGTGCCGCTGCCATGTATGCCGCCACCGGCTGCGACCTGGTGATGGTGGGCCGGGCCGCACTGGGACGGCCCTGGGTGTTCCGGCAGATCGAGAGGTACCTCGCCGACGGGACGCTGCTGCCCGATCCGCCGCTGGAGGAGCGGATGGCGGTGCTGCTGCGCCACGCCGAACTGGCCATCCGCTATAAAGGGGAGGGCATCGCCATGCGGGAGATCCGCCGGCATGCCTTCGCCTATATGAAAGGGGTCCGGGGCGGTGCGGACTTCCGGCGGCGGGCCGGGCTGGTGAGTTCGTTGGAGGAGCTAAGGACTTTGGCGGATGAACTGATAAACAGCACCGAAAATTCATAATTTTTTTACAGATTACACAACCGCAATCTACATTTATCCCAGATAATGAAAATACGGAGAAGCCGTCTTCGTATCAATAGGAGGTAATGAAGATGAAAAAACTCGCACTGATTATGATGGCCGCGCTGATGGCCCTGGCGATGACCGCCTGCTCCAACACCGAAGAGCCGTCGTCTACTCCGGAAGAGCCGTCTTCCACCGTGGAGCCCTCCAGTGTGGAAGAGGAAGAACCCTCCTCTGAGGAAGAGGAGACCAGCTCCGAGGCCGGCGATCTGAATGAGAACATCAGCCAGCCGCCGACGGGTGTTGAGGACGAGCCGGAAGAGGAAGTAACCCCCGATAAGGTCGTCCCCGAGGAGTAATCCGTTCAGCTGTCTAAAAAGGCCCGGCATTGCCGGGCCTTTTTCCTGTGTCTGGGCGGATCAGGCGAGACCGAGGGAGGAGAGCGGGTCCAGCCACTTGCCGTCCTGCTGGACGCCAAAGTGCAGATGGCTCTCGAGGCCGATCTCGCAGGGGACGACGCCGACGGTGCCGATGGTCTGGCGGTCGGCGACCTCATCGCCGGCGTGAACCGCTACATCCGCCACGCCGCAGTAGACGGTAGTGAGGCCGTTGGGGTGGTCGATCCTGACCACTGTGCCCCAGAGGCCGTCCTCCTCCACCGAGGCCACCGTCCCGGCGCCTGCGGCAGCTACCGGCGCGCCGGAGGCCGCCTTGATGTCCAGGCCGTCGTGGGTGCGCCATTCGCCGAGGGTCTCGTCCTTGACCAGCTTACCGGCGGAGTAGGGATTGAGCGTTTCGCCGGCGACAGGCAGCGCGAAGGAGAAGCTCTGCGGCACCGAGGAGACGGAGCTGCCGCTGGGTTCGGCGGCAGCCCCGCCAGAGGATGAGGCAGGATCCTGCGGCTGCTCCTCCCCGGAGGAGACGCTCACCCCATCCTGCGGGGTATCCACCGTCTCCGGCTGGGAAAAATCCTCCGGCTGGCTCTCGAGGATGCTGCGGTTGTTGTCATCGATCTCGTCTATCGTGCGGTCCACGGCCAGCCAGGCGGCTGTACCGGTGCCCGCCACGCACAGGGCAAGCGCGATGTAAAAGCCCTTGCCCGCGAGGAATTTCTGCATCGGGGTTTTTGGTTCATTCATTGTTCTTTGCACCTCCGGTGTTAGTTTGGCCGTCTGCTGTCCGGTTATGCAGGCGGCTTTTTTGCCTGCCGGGGAAGAGCTGCCGCAGTCCGATGAAAAACAAAAAGATCGCAAAACCCCGGCGCAGCAGCCCGGGATCCAGCCAGGCTGCCGCCGCTGCTCCGAGCAGCCCGCCGCAGATCCCTGCCGGAAGCAGGGCCTTTGCGGCGGGAAGGTCCACCCGGCCGGCCCGCCGGTGGAGCCAGAGGGAGAGGGCGCCGACGGGCAGGAAAAAGAGAAGGTTGAGCCCCTGGGCTTCCCGCTGTCCAACGCCGGAGACCAGTGTGAGCCAGAGAATGAGCACGCTGCCGCCGCCCATCCCCATCGAGGCCAGTACCGCCGCTCCAAAGCCGGATGCCGCCTGGCCGAACAGCCCGCTCATCGCAGCCACATCCGCACGGCGGCAAAGAGCACCAGCCCGCCAAAGAGCCGCTGCAGTGCCGCCGGGGAGAGCCGGGCGAGCAGCCGGGTGCCCACCAGACAGCCGGGCAGTCCGCCGGCCAGGTAGGGCAGTGCTTCCAGCGGGTCGGCGCCGCCGGTGAGCAGATAGGCCCCGGCGCTTACAGCCGTCAGCGGCAGGATGACGGCCAGCGAAGTGGCATGGGCCCGATCCGGCGGCAGACCCCGGTGTTCGAGCAGCGGCACCGCCAGCATCCCGCCGCCGGAGCCGAACAGCCCGTTGAGGAAACCCACCGCCCCGCCGAGAAGCCTGTACCCGTGTGCCATCGCCGTTCCCGCCTTTCCCGTTTGTTGTGCTGAAAAATCGACAGCGAGAGACCATCCCGCCATCGATAGTGTGTCCGGTCCGACCGCCGGATATGTAAAAAACCTCGTCCGGCGTTTTTTGAAAACCGGGCGAGGGGCGAAAAATTTATGTCGATCAGCGGTAGAGCAGCGTGCGCACTGCCCAGGAGGCCATCAGGAAGCCGGCGGCCGGCGGTACAAAGGCGCTGCTGGCCGGCGGATGGCGGCCGTTTTCCCCGGCGTGGGGCTCCACCGGTTCCAGCGGCGGCTCCAGCGAGTAGAGCACCGGCTGGCCGGACAGGCCCCGGCGCTTTAACTCCCGGCGTAGCACCCGGGCCAGCGGGCAGCCGCAGCCGGCGGTGTCCTCGATGGTGCCGAGCCGCAGCTGGGACGGGTCCAGCCGGTTGCCGGTGCCCAGACAGGTGAGCAGCGGAATCCCCCGCTCCCGGCAGGAGGCGGCCAGCGCCAGCTTGGTGGTGACGGTGTCGATGGCGTCCAGCACCAGGTCCGGCTGCCAGTCAAAAACCAGCGGGAGGTTCTCCGGGATCAGCCGCTCCTGCAGCTGGGTGAGTCTGGCTTCCGGGGCGATGTCCGCCAGCCGGTCGGCAGCCACGGCAGTCTTGGGCCGGCCCTCGGTGGAGCGGAGGGCGATGAGCTGCCGGTTGCGGTTGGTCGGGTCAACGGTGTCACAGTCGGCGAGCAGCAGCGCGCCGACGCCGCCGCGGCAGACCCCCTCCGCCGCAGCGCTGCCGACGCCGCCGAGCCCGAGCACCGCCACCCGGGCCCCGGCCAGCGCGGTGAGGGCCTCCTCCCCGAGGAGGCGGCGGGTGCGGTCCAGCCAATCGTTCATCATGATGCTTCCTTTCACAAAAATCAAAATAAAACGGGCAGCCCCAAACAGGGCCGCCCGGTTCCCTTCATAAAAAACCCGCTGTGCCGTAATGCTGCAGATTGTAACCCATCGCGAAGACAGGTGGGTGCCCGCCCGCCGGGTTCCTCCTCCCTTCGTCCGCTTTGCAGCGGGAGGTCTGAAATCCGCCGGAGGAGCAAAGCTCCCGATACAGAAATGTTGGATTAAATAAAGACAGCTTATAGGCGTGCACAGCAGGCTTTTGACGGTGTTACTCCTCGATGAAGTCGTACTCGTCCTCCAGCCGCTCCATGAACAGGTCGGCGATGGTGTGGAAGAGGGCCTCGTCCTCGATGGGTTCGAGATAGCCGTCGCCATCCTCGTTCACCGAGCGGAAGATCAGCAGTTCGCCGCTGTCCTCCAGCAGGTCCTCCGGGTCATCGAACACCGGGACCAGGGCCATGTACTCCTCGCCCTCGTACTCCATTGTGTCCGCGACTTCAAACTGGTGCTCGTTGCCGTCCTCATCCAGCAGGGTGAGCAGATCGGCGCCGTATTCCATCTTGTTCTCGTCCATAGTATGAATACTCCCAATGTGTCGATGTTGCCCGGCCGGAGCCGGTGGGTCATTGCCACTGTCTATAATTATAATCAGCCGGGAGAGGTCTGTCAACAGGAAACTGCCTCTGTATAAAACAAATAAAAAGAAAAATAACTAGTGCAAAACTATTGACAGATTCTATACTCTGTGGTATAGTATAGACAAGGAAAGAAACCCGGAGGAGTTACGGAACAAAGAACGGAGGCGTTTCCAATGGGCGAAGAACCGAAGCAGTTGGAAACCTGCCGAGCAGGTTCGATCCGGTAGCCGGAGAGGCAAGAGTGGGGAAGAGAATCGGGTGTGAGTAGACGCCCCGCCCCAAGACCACAGGTGTTTACCGCAGATTGCCGCAGGCCGACGCCAGAGAGAACACGGGCTGATCCAGCAATGAGGGCTGGAGTGTCCCGGCTGACAGGTCAGAAGGACAATCCCCGCCGGCATGAGAGTGCCAATGGCGTGGAGGGTAAGACAAGTGAATAGCAGGAAAAGTCAAGGGTTTTCAGTTGATACGAAGGTGAGTCCGATGCAGAGAAAAGATGCTTGGTCACCAGAAGCCGATTTGAACAGAAAGGCAGTCCCGAAGAGACCGGAGTGATGAGCCGGAATTTCTGACGGACAGGTATCATTAAATGAACAGTGACTTTGCAATATAGAGACCGCCATAGGATGCTGTGGCGGTCTTTTTGCACGGCCGGTGCGTTTTCCCGTTTACAAAGGGACTGCGATGCGGTACAATAGACGGGTAACATCGTAACAGCCTTTTCCCGCGGGAAAAGGGGAAAGGGGTGCTTGATTTGCAGATGCACAGACACGCGGCGCTGCTGCTGGCGGCGGCGCTGGTGACTGGGGTGCTGGCCGGCTGCGGCGGCGCCCCCGCGGAGAGCGGTTCCGATATCGGGACAACGGCGCTTTCCGACTATCTTTTTGAGGAGGATACCACATTGCTGCAGTTTACCAGACCGGCAGATGACGCCGAGATCGCTGTCATCACCACATCCATGGGGGAGATCCAGGTGATGTTCTTCCCGGAGCAGGCCCCGAAGGCGGTGGAGAACTTCACCACCCTGGCCAAGGAGGGCTACTACAACGGCCTTAAGTTCCACCGGGTTATCGAGGACTTTATGATCCAGGGCGGCGACCCGAACGGCAACGGAACCGGCGGCCAGAGCATCTGGGGGCAGCCCTTTGAGGACGAGTTCTCCACCGACCTGCACAACTTCCGCGGCGCTCTGTCGATGGCCAACAGCGGCACCAATACCAACGGCAGCCAGTTCTTCATCGTGCAGGCCACCAGCACCGACCCGTCGCTGGTGAGCCAGATGCGGGATCTGCCCGACCTCTATGGCGACGATGTGGCCGCCAAGTATGAGGAGATCGGCGGCACCCCCTGGCTGGATTACCGGCACACCGTCTTTGGCCAGGTAATCAAGGGCATGGATGTGGTAGACGCCATTGCCGGCGTGGACACAGATGCCAACGATATGCCCACCCAGGACGTCATCATCGAAAACATTGAGTTCTCCACCTTTGGGGAGCTCATCGGCGGCTGAACCGCCCAAACGCGAAAAAAAGAGGCCCTCGGCAGAGGGCCTCTTTTTTGCGTGGCAAACGGATCACTTGGTGCCGAAGATGCGATCGCCGGCATCCCCCAGGCCGGGGATGATGTACTTGTGCTCGTCCAGATGGTCATCCAAGGCGGCGCAGTAGATCTTCACATCCGGGTGGGCCTCCTGCAGGGCGGTGAGACCCTCCGGCGCGGCGATGATGCACATGAACTTGATGTTCTGCACGCCGCGGGCCTTGAGCTGGCCGATGGCATCGATGGCGGAGCCGCCGGTGGCCAGCATCGGGTCGAGGACGATGACCTCACGGCTGGTGATGTCGTTCGGGAGCTTGCAGTAGTACTCCACCGGCAGGGCGGTCTCCGGGTCGCGATAGAGGCCGATGTGGCCCACTTTGGCGGCGGGTACCAGCTCCATCACACCGTCCACCATACCGAGACCCGCCCGCAGGATCGGCACAAAGGCGAGTTTGCGCCCGGAGATGACGCTGGCCCTGGTGATGGCCATCGGGGTCTCGATCTCGACTTCCTTGAGCGGGAGATCCCGGGTGGCCTCATAGCAGAGAAGCATGGTGATCTCGGCGATGAGCTCCCGGAATTCCTTGGAGCCGGTGTTCTTATCCCGCAGCAGCGAGAGCTTGTGCTGGATCAGCGGATGGTCGGCGATGAAGGGGGTGATAGCCATAGTAAAAACTCCTTTCGGGAAATGATTTCAGCGTCGGTACGGCGGCGCCGGCAGAGCCGCCTGAATAAGTCCATTATAGCCCATCCGGCCAGCCGGCGCAACCGGTCTTATGCAGAAAGGGGCGATTTCAGGAGGCCGAGCCCGGCACCGGGCCGCAGAGTTCCCGCAGCCGCAGGCGGACCCGCTCCAGGTCGGGATCACAGAGCAGCGGCAGGGCCTCGAGCAGCTCCTCCGGTGGAAGGTCCCACCAGCGCCAGGCCAGCAGCAGGGCGGTGAGCTCCTCGTCAAAGCGGCGGCGGAGCAGGCGGGCGGGACCGCCGCCGTACACGGTGTAGGGCGGAACATCCCGGGAGACGACCGAATAGGCGGCGATGATGGCGCCGTCGCCGATGGTGACGCCAGGCAGAATCACGCTCTCCCGGCCGATCCACACATCGTTGCCGACGACGGTATCCCCTTTGCGGGGCAGCTGGGACAGATGGTCCGGCACCCGCTCGCTCCACGCGCCGCCAAAGACGGAGAAGGGGTAGGTGGTGACGCTGCTGAGCCGGTGGTTGGCGGGACCCATGATGAACTGGGTCCCGGAGGCGATGGCACAGAACTTGCCGATGACCAGCCGGTCACCGAATTCGGGGTAGTTGAAGAGCACGTTGTTGCGCTCAAAGCCGGCTGGGTCGCCGGCGTCATCGTAGTAGGTATAGTCCTCGACAGTGATGTTCGGGGCGGTGATGCAGTTTTTGAGAAAACAGGTGGTCCCGTACTCGTTCGGGAACAGGACATCGGGGGATGGGATATGGTTCATTGGGCAGGTCCTCCTTATAGATCAGGTCTCACATCCTCTCTCCTGCCCTCTCTCACAGCCACCGCCCGCTTTTTCCGCAGTGCACGCATCGAATGTCAGCCCTCCAGTGCGGTGAGCTTGTCCACCCGGCGCTGATGGCGGCCGCCTTCAAACTCGGCGGCGAGGAACTCGTCCACCATCTGGCAGGCCAGCCCGGGGCCCACCACCCGGCCGCCCATGCAGAGGGCATTGGCATCGTTGTGCATCCGGGTGGCCCGGGCGCTGAAGCAGTCGGAGCAGCAGGCCGCCCGGATGCCCTTGTGCTTGTTGGCGGCGATGGAGATGCCGATGCCGGTGCCGCAGAACAGCAGCGCAAAGTCACAGTCGCCGTCGGTTACCGCCCTGCAGGGGGCATCTGCCATATCGGGGTAGTCGCAGGACTCGGTGGAGTGGCAGCCGAAGTCCTCGTAGGGGATTCCCCTTTCGTCCAGATGCTTTTTGACTTCCTCTTTGAGCAGGTAACCGCCGTGGTCACAGCCAAGAGCCAATTTCATTGGGATCACTCGCCTTTCTGTTGTTTGAGTTTGAGCTCCCGCTCGGCCTGCGGGAGGCGCAGATAGCGGGGGACAAGGTCCCCGGCGGGGACGGTTTGCCCCTCGGCAAAGAGGCGGGCCGCCAGCGGTGCCATTGCCCCGGCCCGCTGGTTGCGCAGGTGCTCCGGTGCGACCGCAAGCCCCGGGAGCCGCCCGGCGAAGCGCTCGGCGCTGAGCAGCGCGCCATCGCCCACCAGCGTCACCGGCTCGCCGTAGGCGGCCAGGGCGGTGAGCAGCTCCTCGGCGGGGATGGCCGCATCCTCCATCAGCCGGTGCATCGCCCCGCCGTCCCAGCGGAACAGTGCAGTGTACACCTGGCCCACCCGGGCGTCCATCACCGGGCAGATCAGTCCCGGCCAGCCGGACAGGTTATAGGCCAGCCCTTCGAGGGTCGAGAGAGGCACGCAGGGCTTATCCAGTGCGAAGGCCATGCCCTTGACCGAAGCCAGCCCGATGCGCAGCCCGGTGAAGGAACCGGGCCCGGCGGTGACGGCGAAGCCGTCCACCTCCGAAAGGCTCCAGCCGCAGCCGGCCAGCAGCTGCTCGGCCATCGGCAGGCTGGTGGCAGAGTGGGTGTGACCGGTGTTCTGATAGGCCTCCCCCCGGAGGACGCCGTCCTCCCACAGGGCGGCGGAGGCCGCCTTTGATGAGGTATCCAGAATGAGGAGCTTCACAGTGCGGGCCCCCTTTCGATGGTGATGGACCGGTGGGTCTCGTCCGGCCGGTCAAAGGTGATGCAGATGGCCTCCGGCGGCAGGGCACCGTCGATGTTTTCGCTCCACTCAACGGCCAGTACGCCGCCGAGATCCAGGTAGTCGAAAAAGCCGGTGGAGTAGAGGCCATCGAAGCTCTCCACCCGGTACATATCAAAGTGGAACAGCGGCAGCCGCCCGCCCCGATACTCGTTGACCAAGGCAAAGGTGGGGCTGGAGACCTCCGCCGGGTCGATACCGAGGCCCCGGGCCAGCCCGCGGGTGAAGCAGGTCTTGCCCATGCCAAGGCCGCCCCGGTAGGCCAGCACCTCGCCGCCCCGGAGGGCACGGCCCAGGCGCTCGCCGAGGGCTTCGGTCTCCGCCGGTGAGGCGGTGGTGAATCTCTGCAAACGGTGTTCCTCCTTTTTCTCAGAAGAGGCCGGTGATGCGGCCGGACTCGTCGATGTCGATGTTGTTGGCGGCGGGCACCTTGGGCAGGCCGGGCATGGTCATGATGTCGCCGGTCTGTACCACGATGAACCCGGCGCCGGCGGACAGGCGCACCTCCCCAACATGGATCACAAAGCCTGTGGGGCGCCCGAGCAGCTTCTGGTTGTCCGAGAGGGAGTACTGGGTCTTGGCCATGCAGATGGGCAGATCTCCCTTGCCCAGGGCGGTGATGTCCTTGATGGCCTTTTTGGCGGCGGCGGTGTACTCGACCCCGTCGGCTCCGTAGATCTCCCGTGCGATGGTCTCGATCTTGGCCTCGATGGGCTGGTCCAGCTCATAGATCGGGTGGAAGTGAGAGGGCTCCTCGCAGGCGGCGACGACCTTTTCCGCCAGGTCGACCGCACCCTCGCCTCCCTTGGCGAAGTGCTCGCAGAGGGAGAAGGGCACGCCGAGAGCCTCCATCTTCCCGGCGAGGACGGCGATCTCCGCATCGGTGTCGGTGGCGAAGCGGTTGATGGCCACCACCACCGGCACACCGAACTTTTTCATGTTTTCGATGTGCTTTTCCAGGTTGGGCAGGCCCTTTTCCAGGGCGGCGGTGTTCTCCGCCGAGAGCTCTGCCTTGGGCACGCCGCCGTTGTACTTCAGAGCCCGGATGGTAGCTACCAGCACCACCGCCGACGGGGTCAGGCCGGCCATGCGGCACTTGATGTCCATGAATTTCTCGGCGCCGAGGTCCGAACCGAAGCCCGCCTCGGTGATGCAGTAGTCAGCCAGCTTGAGGGCCAGCTTGGTGGCCCGCACCGAGTTGCAGCCGTGGGCGATGTTGGCAAAGGGGCCGCCGTGCATCAGCGCCGGGGTATTCTCCAGCGTCTGCACCAGGTTGGGCTTGATGGCGTCCTTGAGCAGGGCGGTCATCGCCCCTTCAGCGGACAGGTCCCGGCAGTACACCGGCTCACCGGCATAGGTGTAGGCCACCAGGATCTCCCCCAGGCGGCGTTTGAGATCCCCCAGGTCCGCCGCCAGGCAGAGGATCGCCATGACCTCGCTGGCCACAGTGATCTGGAAGCCGTCTTCTCTGGGGGTGCCGTTCGCCTTGCCGCCGAGACCGATGACCGTGTGGCGCAGCGCCCGGTCGTTCATGTCCAGACAGCGCTTGAAGAGGATACGCCGGGGGTCGATGCCCAGAGCGTTGCCCTGCTGGATGTGGTTGTCGATCAGAGCACAGAGCAGGTTGTTGGCAGCGGTGATGGCGTGCATGTCCCCGGTGAAGTGCAGGTTGATGTCCTCCATCGGCACCACCTGAGAGTAGCCGCCGCCGGCGGCGCCGCCCTTGACGCCGAACACCGGCCCAAGGGACGGCTCCCGCAGTGCGATGACCGCCTTCTTCCCGATGCGGGGCATGGCCTCGCCGAGGCCGACGGTGGTGGTGGTCTTGCCCTCACCGGCGGGAGTGGGGTTGATGGCGGTGACCAGGATCAGCTTGCCGTCGGGGACATCTGCCAGGCGGGAGAAGACCTCCTCGGAGAATTTGGCCTTGTACCGGCCATAGGGTTCCAGCTCGTCGGCGCAGACGCCAAGTCCGGCGGCGACTTCGGTGATCGGGAGCATCGATGCCTGGGAGGCGATCTCGATATCGGTTAGCATGTTTTAGTGACCTCCTTGTAAGTGGGTGGGTGTATGGCTTGGGGCAGTAAAAATGCCTTCCGAAAAAAGGCAGACCTTATTCTTTTATTATACCACGATTCGGGGGACTGGCAAGGTCTCCCGGGCGCTCCCGGGAAAAATACCGCAGCGTGTATCGAAACTGTGAACATTGCCCCCGGCGGGTTGCGCCGCCGGGCCGGGTGGCTTATAATAGAGAACAGAGTTTTTAAAGATGGGGAACCGAGCGCATGATGAAGAGCATCTGGAATATGGTGGTCCGGTACTTCCGGCAGACGGACAAGGTGATATGGGGGCTGTGCCTCACCGCCTCGGCGATGAGCGTGGTGCTGCTGCTGGGCATCTGGAATTCGGGCTATGTCAATCTCTCCCGGCCCATCGTCCAGTGCATCGCCATCGGGCTCGGCTGCGGGGCGATGTTCCTCCTCTCCCGAGTGGACTACCAGACGATGGCCGACCTGTGGCGGCTGCATGTACCGCTGACCTACGGGCTGGTGCTGCTCACCTTTATCCTCGGTGTCGGCCGGGCGGACGATATGGCCTGGATCGAGATCCCGTTCATCGGGCTCACCTTCCAGCCGTCGGAGCTGCTCAAGCTCTCCTTTATCATCACCTTTGCCAGTCATCTGCAGAAGGTGGAGGGTTCGCTGAACCAGCCGGAGGTGCTGGTGCCGGTGCTCTGCCACATGGCACTGCCAACGGTGCTCATCATGCTGCAGGGGGACGACGGCTCGGCGCTGATCTTTTTGTGCATCGGCTGCGGGATGCTGTTCGCCGCCGGCATCGGCTGGAAGTATATCCTCGCCGCCGGCGGAGCGGCGGTGGCGGCGCTGCCGGTGATCTGGTACGGCTTCCTCGACGAGGACAAGCGGATGCGCTTCATCACCCTCTTCAACCCGGAGCTGGACCCGTCCGGCGGCGGCTACCAGCAGCGATACGGGCGCATCGCCCTGGGCAGCGGCAAGCTCTGGGGCAAGGGCATCTTCTCCGGTAACCACCAGTATGTGCCGGAGATGTACAACGACTTCATCTTCTCCTTCATCGGGGAGGCGCTGGGTTTCCTCGGGTGCCTGGCGGTGCTCGGGCTGCTGGCGGCGCTCTGCCTGCGCATCCTGCGGGTGGGCAACCGGGCCAAGGACTCCCTCGGGCGGTACATCTGCGTCGGCGTGTTCACGATGATCGCCTCCCAGACGGTGGTCAATGTGGGGATGTGCCTGAGCGTACTGCCGGTGATCGGCGTCACGCTGCCGCTCTTCTCCGGCGGCGGCACCTCGGTGGTGGCCACCTACCTGGGGGTCGGGCTGGCGGTGAGCGTGGCGATGCACAACAGCAAAAAGCTCTTTACGCTGTGAGGCACGGCGATGAAAATTTTCCACTGTGGGGCCTTCCCCCTTGCAAAAATCCTCTCTTGTTGCGATAATAGAATGGGAGGCCTGTGCGGGTTCAAATGAAGGGCTGCTTCATATACTCGCTTTGGAGGTGTAACGATATGGATACGATCTGCGCGCTTGTGCTCGCCGCAGGTGATGGCAAGCGCATGAAATCCCGCCATCCCAAGGTGCTGTGTGAGGTGCTCTTCAAGCCGATGCTGCGCTGGGTGACGGACAGCATCGCTGCAGCGGGCATCGACGATGTCTGCGCGGTGGTAGCCCCCGATGCCGATGAGGTTCTGGCGGTGCTGCCAAAGGACTGCGCCACCGCCGTCCAGGCGAACAAGCTGGGCACCGGGCACGCGGTGATGATGGCCGCCGACTACCTTGAGGCCCACCGGGGCGGCTCGGTGCTGGTGCTCAACGGGGACGCCCCGTTCGTCGACGGGGAGACCATCCGTCAGGCGCTGGCGGAGCACCGAAAGGAGGGCAACGACCTGACGGTGGTCACCGCACGGCTGGAGGAGCCCTTCGGCTATGGGCGCATCATCCGCAACGAGCAGGATGGGCTCTCGGCTATCGTCGAGGAACGGGACGCCGATGAAAAGACCCGGCTCGTCCAGGAGGTGAACTCCGGGGTGTACTGGTTCGAGGTGGACTTCCTCCTCGATGCGCTGGGCAAGCTCGGCACCGACAACGCCCAGGGCGAATATTATCTGACCGATACGGTGGGCATCGCCGTGGCCGAAGGGCGCCCGACAGGCATCTACCGGGCGATGAGCCCCGATGTGATCCTCGGGGCGAACAGCCGGGGCGAACTGGCGGTGCTCAACGAAACCGCCCGCCGCCGGGTGCTTGCCCGGCATCTGGACGCCGGGGTGAACATCCCCTTCCCGGAGACGGTGGTCATCGACCCGGATACCGTCATCGGCCGGGACACCACCGTGCTGCCCGGCTGTATCCTGCGGGGCTGTGCCATCGGGGAGGGCTGCACCGTCGGGCCCTACTCGGTGCTCACCTCGGTCACTGTCGGGGACGGGGCGGAGGTAGCCCAGTCCACCGGCGAGGGGGCGGCCATCGGCAGCGGGGCCCGCATCGGGCCCTACGCCCGGCTGCGGCCCGGTACCGTCATCGGAGATCGGGCCAAGATCGGCAACTTTGTCGAGGTGAAGAACTCCACCATCGGCGAGGGCAGCAGCGCCGCCCATCTGACCTATCTCGGGGACAGCGATGTGGGCCGGGAGGTGAACATCGGCTGCGGCGTGGTCACCGCCAACTATGACGGCAAGGAAAAGCTGCGCACCGTCATCGGCGACCGGGCCTTTGTCGGCTGCAACACCAACTTTATCGCGCCGGTGTCCGCCGGCGCAGGGAGCATTATCGCCGCCGGCACCACCGTCACCGATGATGTGCCGGAGGACGCACTGGCCGTCGGCCGGGCCCGGCAGAAAAACCGGGAGGGCTGGGCGAAGGTCCACGGCAAATACCGCCGGTAGGCGGGAGAGGGTTTTGCATCATTCCCGAGGGCAGAGGGCCTGCCCCTCCGGGGTGAATATAAAAGAGGGAGAAATGAAAAAATGAATTTACACGGCAAGGACATCAAAATTTTCGCTGCCAATTCCGTGCCCCATGTTGCCGAGCAGATCGCCCGTGAGCTGGGCCTGCCGCTGGGTGACGCCGAGGTCAAGACCTTCTCCGATGGGGAGATTGCCGTCAGCATCAACGAGTCGGTGCGCGGCAGCGATGTGTTCGTGATCCAGTCCACCTGCAGTCCGGTCAACGACCACCTGATGGAGCTGCTGATCATGGTGGACGCCTTCAAGCGGGCCAGCGCCGGGCGCATCACCGCGGTGATGCCCTATTACGGCTACGCCCGTCAGGACCGCAAGGCCAAGAGCCGCGACCCGATCTCCGCCAAGTTGGTGGCTGACCTGATCACCGCCGCCGGTGTGGACCGGGTGCTGACGATGGACCTGCATGCCGCGCAGATCCAGGGCTTCTTCGATATCCCGGTGGACCATCTGCAGGGCGTGCCGCTGCTGGCACCCTACTTCATCGAGAAGTTCAAGGACTTCAACAAGGAGGACCTGGTAGTCGTCTCCCCGGACCTGGGTTCGGTGACCCGTGCCCGCAAGTTTGCCGACCGGCTCGGCGCGCCGATCGCCATCATCGACAAACGCCGTCCCCGTCCGAATGTGTCGGAGGTCATGCACATCATCGGCGATGTCAAGGATAAGACCTGCATCATCGTTGACGACATCATCGATACCGCTGGCACCATCTGCAACGCCGCCAAGGCCCTGCAGGAGCGCGGCGGCGCCAAGGAGATCTACGGCTGCGCCACCCATGGCGTCCTCTCCGGTCCGGCTATCGGCCGCATCGAGGAGAGCGTCTTCAAGGAAATGGTGCTGCTGGATACCATCCCGCTGCAGGACACCTCCTGCAAAAAGATCATCCAGCTGCCGGTGGCCCCGCTGTTTGCCGACGCCATCCGCCGCATCTACGAGGACCAGCCTGTCTCCCCGCTCTTCAACTGAGATCTGACAAAAACCCGAAATACAGCCGCCGCAGGCGGGGTAGGGAAGTGCCTATCCCGCCCTTGCGGCGTCCCATCCGATATCCGCAGAAAGGGACCATTTGACCCATGTTTTTCAAAAAGACACCATCTGCCGGCGGTGCGCCGGAGTACCTGATCGTCGGCCTGGGCAACCCCGGCCAGCAGTATGAGAACACCCGGCACAACGCCGGCTTCCGGGCGGTGGACGCCCTGGCCGGTGCGCTGGGCTGCGAGCTCAAGAGGATCCAGTTCAAGGGCCTCACCGGCACCGCCGCCCTCGGCGGGCACCGGGTGCTGCTGCTCAAGCCCTCGACCTATATGAACCTGTCCGGTGAGAGCGTGCGGGACGCGCTGGAATACTACAAGATCCCGGTGGAGCGGCTGCTGGTGTTCGTTGACGACATCTCCCTCGACCCCGGGCGGCTGCGCATCCGCCGCAAGGGCAGCGCCGGAGGCCACAACGGGCTCAAGAGCATCATCTATCTGCTGGGCCGGGACGATTTCGCCCGGGTCAAGCTCGGCGTCGGGCAGAAACCCCATCCGGACTACGACCTGGCTGCCTGGGTGCTCGGCCGTTTTCCAAAGGAGGACGCCGCCGCCCTGGACGAGGCCTGTTCCCATGCGAAGGACATCGCAGAGCTCTTTGTCGCCGGGGATCTGGCGGAGGCCATGAACCGCTACAACAGCTGAGGAGGAAAGCCAAATGTATCAGAGCCGATTCACCCGCTCCCTTGAGGAGAACCCCGGCGCCCGCGCAGTGCGCACCGCCGTCTTTATGGAGGAGCAGGGCTACAAGAACGAATTTGATGAGCTGGACGCCGTGTCGGTGCACCTGTGTCTCTACGATGGGGACACCGGCATCGCCTGTGCCAGAGCCTATCCCGCCGGGGAGGGGAAGTACATCCTCGGCCGGGTGGCGGTGCGCAAGGACTACCGGGGCCAGCGGCTGGGCAGCCGGCTGGTGACTGAAATGGAGGACTACCTGCGCCGGGAGGGGGCCGCCGAGATCGAGCTCAGCGCCCAGCTGCACGCAATGAAGATGTATGCCGCCCTGGGTTATGCCGAGGTGCCCGGCAGCCTGCACGACGACGAGGGACAGCCCCACATGACGATGACCAAACGCCTGTAAGGAGATGAGAGGATGAAGGGCTTTGCGCTGGCGGCTGAGCGGCTGCCGGAATTTGCCGAGATCCGGGAGAAGCTGGCCCGCGGGGAAGGGCCGCTGCTGGCCACCGGCCTCTCCCAGATACACAAAGTTCACGCCGCCTGGGCCCTCGCCGACGGACCCAGGCTGGTGATCACCCCGGACGAGCCCTCGGCCACCCGTATGGCGGAGGATATGAACCGCTTCTTCGGTGAGGAGCGGGCGGTGGTGTTCCCGGCCAGGGAGTTCGCCTTCCGGGAGGTGGAAGGGGCCAGCCGGGAGTACGAGTTCGCCCGGCTGCGGGTGCTCGAGAGCCTGGCCGAGGGTGAGCCGATGGTGGTGGTGGCCGGCGCCGAGGCGGCGCTGCAGCGCACGCTGCCGCCGGAGGCGGTGCGCCGGCACAGCTTTACGCTGCACACCGGAGAGGAGCTGCCGCCGGAGACGCTGGTGGTCCGGCTGCTGGCCGCCGGCTATGAACGCCGGGATCAGGTGGACGGGGTCTGCCAGTTCTCGCAGCGGGGCGGCATCCTCGACTTCTTCCCGCCCAACGCCCCGGATCCCTACCGGGTGGAGTTCTGGGGGAACGAGATCGATTCCATCTCCCTGTTCAAGACCGACACCCAGCGCCGGGTGGACGGGGTGGACCGGGTGCTGGTGACCCCGGCCAGGGAGGTGCTCACCGGGGACCCGGAGGAGTTTGCCGGAAAGCTCGAGACCATCGCCGGGAAACTCCGGGGCAAGGCTGCCGCTCCGGCGAAGGAACACCTTCTCGCCGATGCGGCCAAGCTCCGGGACGGCCTCTCGCTGACGGCGGTGGACAAATACCTGCCGGTGCTCTACCCCAGAGGCTGCACGCTGCTGGACTACCTGCCGGAGGATGCACCGCTGTTCCTCTGTGAGCCGGGCACCGTCCGGGAGGAGCTGCGCAGCGCTGTGAAGCTTCAGACCGAGGATATGAAGGTTCTCTTCGATGAGGGGATCCTCTTCGAAGGGTGCGATCGGTACCTCTATGACTACGACCGGCTGGCCGAGGAGGTTCAAACCCGGCCGAGCCTGCTGATGGACACCTTCCCCCGCAGCATCGGGGAGATCCCCCTCAAGGCGCTGTACAACCTGGATGCGGTGCAGCTTGCGGTCTGGGGCGGGGAGCTGAGCCATCTGCTTGAGGACCTGGAGGCCTACACGGCGGACGGCTACACCGTCTGTGTGCTGGCCGGCACCGAGCGGGCCGGCCGGGCGCTGGCGGGTGATCTTCTCGACCGGGGATACCGCGCCGGCTACGCCGAGGACTTCTCCGCCTTCGCCCCCGGGCGGGTGTATGTGCTCCCCGGGAGCCTTTCCGCCGGGTTCGAGTACCCGGGCATCAAGCTGGCGGTGATCACCCAGGGCCGGGTGGGCGCCGCCCTCAAAAAGCGGCGGAAGCCCAAGCAGAAGTCCGACCCGATCCGGTCACTGGCCGATCTGACCCCCGGGGACTATGTGGTGCACGCCACCCACGGCATCGGCATCTTCGAGGGCATCATCAAGCGGGAGATCCATGGCGTGGTCAAGGACTACATCAAGATCCGCTACGCCGGCACCGACACCCTCTTTGTACCGGTGACCCAGCTGGACCTGGTGAGCCGGTACATCGGCGGCAGTGAGGACGGCGCCGTGCGCCTGAACAGACTCAACAGCGCCGAGTGGTCCCGCACCAAGGCCCGGGTGAAAAAGGCAGTGGCGGATATGGCTGATGAGCTCATCCGCCTCTATGCCCAGCGGATGCAGGCCAAGGGCTACGCCTTCGACCCGGACAATGACTGGCAGCGGGAGTTCGAGGCGCGGTTCCCCTACGAGGAGACCGACGACCAGCTGCGCTGCATCGACGAGATCAAACACGATATGGAGCGTCCGGTGCCGATGGACCGGCTGCTGTGCGGCGATGTGGGCTTTGGTAAGACCGAGGTGGCCATCCGGGCGGCCTTCAAATGCGTGATGAACTCCAAGCAGTGCGCCGTGCTGGTGCCCACCACCATCCTGGCCTGGCAGCACTACCAGACCTTTTTGCAGCGGATGGAGGGGTATCCGGTGCGGATCGAGCTGCTCAGCCGCTTCCGCACGCCGAAGCAGCAGGAGGAAATTCTCCGGGACCTGAAGAAGGGGCTGGTGGACATCGTCATCGGCACCCACCGCATCATCCAGAAGGATGTGGCCTTCAAGGACCTGGGGCTGGCTATCGTCGATGAGGAGCAGCGCTTCGGTGTGGCGCACAAGGAGCGCTTCAAGGAGATGTTCAGCGGGGTGGATGTGCTCAACCTGTCCGCCACTCCGATCCCCCGCACCCTCAACATGGCGATGAGCGGCATCCGGGATATGTCGGTCATTGAGGAGGCTCCCCAGGACCGGCATCCGGTGCAGACCTACGTGCTGGAGTACGACCGGGAGATTCTGGCGGCGGCCATTCGCCGGGAGCTGCGCCGGGGCGGGCAGATCTTCTACCTGCACAACCGGGTGGAGAGCATTGAAGCCTGCGCCCATAAGGTGCAGGAGATGGCCCCGGAGGCCCGCATCACCATCGCCCACGGCAAGATGACCGAGGAGCAGCTCTCCCGGGTGTGGCAGCAGCTGATCGACCAGGAGGTGGACATCCTGGTGTGCACCACCATCATCGAGACCGGCGTCGATGTGCCAAACTGCAACACCCTCATCATCGAGGACGCCGACCGCATGGGCCTCTCCCAGCTCTACCAGATCCGCGGGCGGGTCGGGCGCAGCACCCGGCGGGCCTACGCCTACTTCACCTTCACCCGGGGCAAGCAGCTCACCGAGGTGGCGGAAAAGCGGCTCTCGGCCATCCGGGAGTTCACCAGCTTCGGCTCGGGGTTCCGCATCGCCATGCGGGATCTGGAGATCCGCGGCGCCGGCAATGTGCTCGGGGCCCAGCAGCACGGCCATATGGAGGCCGTGGGATATGAAATGTACCTGCGCCTGCTCAGTGAGGCCATCAGCGAGCAGAAGGGGGAGCCCCCGGCGCGCACCAGCGCCGAATGTCAGGTGGACATCAACGTGGGGGCCCATATCCCCGAGAGCTACATCCGCAATCTGTCCCAGCGCATCGACATCTACAAAAAGATCGCCGCCATTCAGTCGAAGGAGGACGCCTTCGATGTCACCGACGAGCTCATCGACCGCTTTGGCGATCCGCCCCGGGCGGTGCAGGGCCTCATTGATGTGGCCCTGGTCCGGGGGCGGGCAGCGGCCCTGGGCATCAAGGAGATCTCCCAGCGGGAGAACGGGGTGTTCTTCTTCCCGGAGACCTTCGACCTCGGGCTGGCCTCGACGCTGGCGGCGGCCCTCAAGGGCCGGGTCTCGGTGAACGCCGGGCAGAAGCCCTACTTCCAGGTGCGCCCGAAGGCCGGTCAGCAGCCGCTGGAGGTCATCGAGGAGGCTCTGGCCGCGATGGAGACCTACACTCCACCGGCTCCGGTCGGAGCGGCGGGATAGCGGGGCGGCCGTTCAAAGAATATTCACGCTTTTGTACCATCAAGCGGTGGACAGAGCCCCTGTCCCTGTGCTAAAATAAGCAGAAGAGCCCGCGCATGGCGGGCAGCCGGACCTCCGGCAAAATATCCCGGCGCCGCCGGGGCGGAAGGAAGAACGACACGATGATCAAAAAGTTGACCGCCGGGCTGCTGGCCGCGGCGATGACCGTAGGGCTGAGCGGCTGCACTCTGGGCACTACCAGCTGGATCCTGCGGTATGGAGAGGACAACGCCGAGGTGCCCACCGGTATCTATGTGCAGAATATGTACACCGCCTATCAGGCTGCCACCCGGTATGTCGAGGACTCGTCCAATGTGCTGGGCGGCGAGATCGACGGCCGCAGCGCCGACCAGTGGATCCGGGATACGGCACTGAACCTGACCAAGCAGTATCTGGCTGTGAACCTCAAGTTCGACGAGGAGGGCCTGACCCTGACCGAGGCGGAGAACACCAACATCCAGACGCTGGTGGACACCGTCTGGAACCTCTATGGGGAGAGCTACACCCTGCTGGGCATCAACCGGGATTCTTACCAGAAGATGCAGGAGTATTCGGCCAAGGCCAGCGACCTGTTTCAGCACTACTACGGCGAGGGCGGTGAGCTGGCCCCGACCGATGAGGAGTACAGCACCTACTTCACCGAGAACTACGACCGCACCCAGGCCGTCTACTACGCCAAAAACGATGTGGACAGCATGACCGACGAGGAGCGCGCCGAGGCTGAGGCAGCCCTGGCTGAGGGGGAGACCCTCCCCGAGAGCGGCCGGGAGCAGGCGGACGCCGCCCTGTCCCGCATCCAGAACGGCGAGGACATCGTCACCATCCTGCAGGAGATCGAGGCCGAACAGGCGGCGGAGAGCGGCAGCACCGATGAGACTGCCGACAACTCCAGCAGCAGCGCCGCCGATGATGCCGCGGACGATACCGGCAGCGACTCCGCCGCTGACACCGAGACCGACCCGTCCCAGTACGACAACCTGGTCAATGTCAACGACACCTCGGTGCCTGAGGCCTACCGCACCGCTTCCCATGAGATGGCGGTGGGTGAGAGCCGCATCGTCGAGACCGACTCCGGCTACTATGTGGTCTACAAGCTGGAGCTGGATCCGGACGGCAGCGAGCTGGAAAGCCGCAAGGCCAGCCTGCTCCAGGAGATGAAGGGCGACGAGTACAACGATATGATCGCTCAGTGGGTGGAGGAGCTCCCGGAGGTCACCGTCAATGAGGCCACCGTCGAGGAGTTCAGCCCCGAGCTGATCGACAGCCGTTCCAACTGATCCCTTCCCCGCAGCAGAAAAACAGGCAGGAGCCCGGCCGGGCTCCTGCCTGTTCTGTTTTTATACGGGTCCGGATCCGGCTTTACCGGTCGAGAAACCGGCCGTCGGCGGTGAGGAGGAACTGCTCCGGTACCGGCTGGGAGGAGAACTGCACCGGGGTGAGCACATAGGCATAGCTGCCCGCCTTGGTCACCACCAGGATATCCCCGACCTTGGCTCTGGGCAGTGTCAGCGCCGAGGCCATGATGTCGGTGCCGGTGCACAGGTTGCCGCAGAGCTCCACTGTCTCGGTCTCGGTTTCGTCGGTGAGGAGCAGAAAGTCAAAGGCGTCATACTTGGTGAAGAGCGGCTCATTGCCCTTCGGGACGGTGCCGGCCGGGGCGTAGGCCGCCACCAGCCGGGCCAGCGACGGCCGCAGGAAGCCGTTGAGGGTGCTGCGGGCGATCAGATACTTTTTGCCGTAGGACTCCTTGATGTCGACGATTCGGGTGCAGTAGCAGCCCGCTGGGCCGGCTACATAGCGGCCGGTCTCGATAATGATGCGCACTTTGCCCAGCCGTTCCCGCAGTCCGGCGAGCATCGCCGCCGTCTCCAGGCCCAGGGCGGCGGTGTCCAGTTCGTGGTCATTGGCGGTGGAGTAGGGAATTCCCAGGCCGCCGCCCATGTTGAGAAAGCGCAGATCAAGTGGCAGCCGCTCCTGACAGCGCTCGGCCAGGGCGAAGAGGTTTTCGTAGTAGCGGCGCAGCACCGATGCCGAGAGCTCCTGACTCCGGGCGTGGACATGCAGGCCGATCAGGGTCAGATGGGGCAGCCGGCCAAAATCATAGGCAAAGAGTTGCTCCTCATCGATGCCGAACTTGCCGCCGACACCATGGTCGGGGTCGTCCATCGTGAAGTTCGGGTTCACCCGGACGCCGACCTCCAGCCGTTCACCCCGCTCGGCGGCCAGGGCCTCGATGCGCTCCAGTTCCCCGAGGCTGTCCGCCACCAGGATGGACCGGTCCATGGCGGCGGCAATGTCCGCATCGGTCTTGCCCGGGGCGGAGTAGAGGATTTGCTCCTTCTCCACTCCGAGGGCGGCGCCGATCTCCACCTCCCGCAGTGAGGCGGCATCGATGCCAAACCCTTCACCCACCAGCGTCTGTACCACCGGCAGGAAGGGGTTGGTCTTGATCGAATAGAGGAATTCACAGTCGGCGAAGTCCCGCCGGAGCTGCCGGGCCCGGTCCCGGATGGTGACCTGGTCGTAGAGGTAGAAGGGGGTGTCGGTCTCGGCCATCTTTTTCCGGATGGCGGCGGCGATACGGTTTTCCATGGGCTCTCTCTCCTTTTTGTTGGCCGGGCGGACCGGCTCTTTTCTCTATCTTATCACACCTGCGCGGGATGAGGTAGCCCCTATTTCGTCTTTGGCTTTTCCTGTGCCGGCAGGCTTGCCATATAGGCCAAAAATATTGTGAGTTTTAGCTATTCTCTACAATATGTTGTAGATGAATGGCCGAATGCCTGCTATTTACCCATAAAAAGCCGAGCAAAGTGTACTGAGTTTGTATAGATTGCGGATTGCAAAACACGCCCGAAATCAGCTATACTGAGGATAAGCCGGTCGAATCCGGCAGCTGTCCGGCAGGCGGGGCCTGCTTTTGGGATACTTTTCATACGATGCGGCGGTGGGGCGCCCTGCCGCCAGACCTGTTTTTATGATAGAGAACGCAGGAGGAAATTCGATGACAAACTACGAGCAGTGGAACGGATTTGAGGGACGCCTCTGGAGAGAGGAGATCAATGTCCGGGATTTCATCCAGAAGAACTACACCCCCTACGATGGGGACGAGTCCTTCCTGGCGGGTCCTACCAGGGCCACCGACCTTCTCTGGGGGGAGCTCTCGAAGCTCCAGAAGGAGGAGCGGGCCAGAGGCGGCGTGCTGGATATGGACACCGACATCGTCTCGACGCTGACCTCCCACGGCCCCGGCTATATCTCGGAGCAGTACAAGGACCTGGAGAAGGTGGTCGGCCTGCAGACCGATAAGCCCCTCAAGCGCGCCTTTATGCCCTTCGGCGGCATCAAGATGGCGGAGGAGGCCTGTACCACCTATGGCTACACCCCGGCCCCGGAGCTGCACAAGATCTTTACCGAATACCACAAGACCCACAACCAGGGCGTCTTTGACGCCTATACCCCGGAGATGCGCAAGGCCCGGCACAACAAGATCATCACCGGACTGCCGGACACCTACGGCCGCGGGCGCATCGTCGGCGACTATCGCCGGGTGGCCCTCTACGGCATCGACTATCTGATCGAGCAGAAGAAGCACGACTTTGAAAACTGCGGCGACAAGACGATGACCGATGATGTGATCCGCCTGCGGGAGGAGATCACCGAGCAGATTCGGGCTCTGGGCCAGATGAAGGCGATGGCCGCTGCCTATGGCTTTGACATCTCCCAGCCGGCCAGAAACGCCAGAGAGGCGGTGCAGTGGCTCTACTTCGGCTACCTGGCCGCCATCAAGACCCAGAACGGCGCCGCGATGAGTGTCGGGCGCATCTCCACCTTCCTGGACATCTACATCCAGCGGGATCTGGAGAACGGCACCCTTACCGAGGAGGAGGCTCAGGAGCTCATCGACCATCTGGTGATGAAGTTCCGCATGGTCAAATTCGCCCGGATCCCCTCCTACAACGAGCTCTTCTCCGGCGACCCGGTGTGGGCCACGCTGGAGGTGGCGGGCATCGGCGTGGACGGTCGCTCGATGGTCACCAAGAACGACTTCCGCTTCCTGCACACACTGGAGAATATGGGCCCCTCTCCGGAGCCGAACCTGACGGTGCTCTACTCGTCGGCGCTGCCGGCCCCGTTCAAGGAGTACGCCGCCAAGATCTCCATCCGCACCAGCTCGGTCCAGTATGAAAACGACGATGTGATGAAGCCTGTCTGGGGTGATGACTACTCCATCTGCTGCTGTGTTTCCGCCACCCAGACCGGCAAGGAGATGCAGTTCTTCGGCGCCAGAGCCAACCTGGCCAAGTGCCTGCTCTACGCCATCAACGGCGGCGTCGATGTCAAGACCCGCCAGCAGGTGGGCCCGGAGCTGCGGCCCATCACCAGCGAGTATCTGGACTACGATGAGGTCATGCACAAGTATGACCAGATGATGGACTGGCTGGCGGAGCTGTATGTCAATACCCTCAATGTCATCCAGTATATGCATGACAAGTACTACTACGAGGCCGCCGAGATGGCGCTGCTGGATACCGATGTGCGCCGCACCTTCGCCACCGGCATCGCCGGCTTCTCCCATGTGGTGGA
>CAJFQR010000008.1 GCA_904419105.1 Candidatus Avimicrobium faecavium | reverse complement strand
AAAGGGCTTGCCGCCTGCAATTCACAGACAACAAGCCCTTTCGGCTGCTTAAACAATTTCTGCTCTTAAATATTGTCTAACTTTTGGGGGTCACTTCAGGCCGGGAGGGCGGTTTTTCTGTGCTATTTTTTCAGATACCGGGCAAAGATCCGGTCCGGCGGCACGGCAAAACAGTTTGCGTCCTCCCCGGGGATCCGGCGCCCGTCCCGGAGAAGCTGGCCATCCGGCCCGAAGCCGGCGGCGCAGTCATCATCCGAGACCACCCGGTCGATGGCCCGCAGGTCCTGCCGGAGTTCGATCGGGACGAAGGGGAGGCGCTGTTCCGCCCGGCGGGCGCACACCCACCGGTAGACCTCCTGCTGCGTCTCTTCCGGGCAGCGGCCGGGGATCAGGATCCCAAAGGGGGCTCCGGTGTGCCGGACGGCCTCGGCCCAGGAGCCGCTGCGGATCTCCGAAAGGGCGGCGTAGGTCCAATGGACCCCGTGCAGGATCCCGGCCTGGCGCAGGGCGGCACAGGCAGCCTGCGCACCGGGGGCGAGCTCCACCGAGACGGCGCAGGTCGGGGCCTTGCCCAGGGCGGCAAGCAGCCGGGGGCCGGTCTCATCCGGCCGGACAAAGAGCAGAAAGGCGCAGTTCTTCTGCCGGGCGGCAAGGGGGACGGCGGCGGCAGGGTCGTCACAGCGGAGCAGGTAGGCGTGGATGCCCAGCCGGGTCCCTTCGGCGATCAGTGCGGTCCAGCGGTCCAGTTCCCCGCCGGAAAGCCGGGCGCTCTCCGTTTCCAGCGAGAGGGCCCAGGGGATATTGAAGCCGTGTTCCGCCTCAATCTGTCGGATCAGGCGGGCGCCGCGGGTGCAGCCGTCATAGCCCAGGGCCATGCCGAAGGCCACAAGGCGGTCGAAGTCGGCCCGGGAGAGGAGCTCCCGGGCGATGGCATAGTAGCTGCTGTCCGGGTCCTCGAGCAGATGCTGGGCGGCGGTAAGGAACCGGCGCTGGAACCGCCCCCGGGAGACATCGGCGCCGAGATCCACCAGCTTGCGCAGCTCCCGTTCCGGGTCGGTGCGCACACCGGCAAGGACCCGGCGGACGGTGGCCTCGACCAGGTCCCGGTGCAGGTGGGAAGGTTGTTTCATAGGGCAGGGCGCCTCCTTTGCGAGTGAAAAGTGGTTCTGCATTAAGCATACTCCAAGCCGCCGGGGGTTTGTATGGACAAAATGAGGGGATTGTCTAAATGCGGGAGGAAACGCCGCTGCGGGCAGAGATGGCCGTTTTTGCGGAAAGGGACTGCCCCGGCCTGTTTCGGAAGGGGGCTGCGCTTTTCCCGCAAACAAAAAAACAGCCCCGAAGGGCTGTTTTTTTAACTCAGGTTTTGCGCTTAGGCAAGGGCCTCGATCATTCTCTTGGCGCACTCCTCGACCTGGCTGCGCGGGCAGGCCAGGTTCAGGCGCAGATGGGTCGCGCCGTGGAAGGTACGGCCGTCGTTCGGGATAACGCCCTTGGCAGTGACCTTGTCCAGCACGGTCTGGAACTCAACGCCCTTCTCCTTGCAGTAGTCCTCAAAGTTGACCCACAGCAGGTAGGTGGCATCGGGCAGATGGATGCGCAGGCCGGGGATGTTCTCCTCGAGCTCCTTCTTCAGCCAGATCTGGCTCTCACGGATGTAGGCGTTCATCGCGTCTACATACTGAGCACCCTCGTCACCGGTGTAGGCGCCGATGGCGGCGTAGACCGACAGAACGTTGGCGGCGTTGTAGTGGGAAGCCACGGCAGCCTTGGCTACGCGGGCCTTCATCGCCGGGTTCCAGCATACCGAGTAGGAGCCCTGCAGGCCGGCCAGGTTGAAGGTCTTGGACGGAGCGTACATCGAGAAGACGATGTCCTTGGCTCTGTCGCAGCAGGTGTGCAGCGGTACATGCTTGTGGCCGCCGGTCTGGAAGTCCGCCCAGATCTCATCCGAGCAGATCAGCATGCCGTACTTGTCGCACAGCTCGACAACGGCGATCATCTCATCCTTGGACCATACATGGCCGGTGGGGTTGTGCGGGTTGCAGAAGATCATGATAGGAGGCTTCTTCTCGATGATCTTCTTCTCCATGTCCTCGATGTCCAGCGCCCAGCCGTCCGCAGTCTCCTTAACGGGAGAGTAGACGATGTTGCGGCCGCGGTTGGCAACGGTGGACTGGAAGCCGGTGTAGCAGGTGTCGTTGAGGAGGATCCAATCGCCCGGCAGCGAGTAAGCCTCGATGAAGGAGGAAACGCCGCCCAGAACGCCGTTCTGGTAGTCGATCTGGTCCTTGGTCACGCCATCTACGCCATAGCGCTCCTTCTGCCACTTGGCAATGCCGTCATAGTAGGCCTTCGGGATGGAGAAGTAGCCGAAAGCGTGATGCTTCAGTCTCTCGGACATGGCGTTGACGATGCAGTCGGGGGTCATGAAGTCCATATCGGCGACCCACATCGGGACGATGTCCTTGTTGTCCTTTACGAACAGAGGCTCATCCCACTTCTTCGCGTCGTGGCCGCGTCTTTCAAATACCTGGTCAAAGAACTTGGAATCGTAGATCATGGTGATCTGCCTGCCTTTCTTGATTGATCAAGCACGCAACGGTTTTGTTGCGTTTTTCTGAATTTTTCAGGGAAATTCTCCCTGTCTTTGGTACCATCGTACCATATTTTTGCCGGATTGAGAAGCCCTTCCGGACGAAATCTATGTATTGCACAGAGCGGGGCCCCTCCTCTTTGTTTATATTACGCATAACCTTGTTTTATCCCACAAAAAAACCGGTCGGTTCCCGTCTATTTCGCCGGAAGTCCACCGGTGGCGGACGCCCGAACAGAAAAAACCCCGGCGGGCAGCCGGGGCGGCGGTGGGTTTTTGGAGGAGGGGTCAATACCGGCGGGGCCAGCTGCGGCGCAGCCGGTTCCAGAGGGTGGGCCCGAAGAAGAGCAGGAAGTTGGCCACCGAGAGCAGCAGCGCCACCCGGGAAGGCCAGCTCCCGGCGAGGAAGTCCAGCGCCAGGTAGACCCCTTCGATCCAGCCGAGCCATTTGAGCTTGAAGGGGATCAGCCCGAGAAGCAGCACCTGCATATCCGGGAAGAGGGCGACCCAGGCCAGCAGCAGCGAGAGGTTGAGGTATTCGCTGGTGCCGGTGGCCCCGGTGAGGAAGGCCCCGAGGACAGCCCCGAGGATGCCGAACAGGTAGTAGAGATTGAAGCGGGTGGTGCCCCAGTAGTATTCCAGGCTGCGGCCGATCCAGTAGTAGAACAGGATCAAAAACGGGGTGAGCAGGCCATAGCCCGGCGGGTCGAAGATAAAGGTGATCAGCCGCCAGATCTGCCCCTGCCGGATGCGGTAGGGGGAGAGGGAGATCAGGGAGCGCAGCGGCACATAGGGCTGCAGGATGGAGAAGATCCAGACGGCGGCCATGGTCAGGCAGACATACTGCATCAGGTTGCCGATGGAAAAGCGGTCGAACTTCCGCTCCAGCCGGTCAAGCCATTTCATAGGGAGGGATCCCGTCCTTTCGTATCGCAAGATCGTTGTACCAACATAAGGATATTGTACACCGAAAGCCCCCGCATCAGCAACCGGGGGAGGGAATTGTTTTCCGATTTCACAGATTGTTTACAAAGGCAGAAGGTGCCGCAGGCGGCCCGGTCTCCGCCGCATTTTTGCCGTTCTCTCCCGGTTTCAGCCCTCGGCGCGTTCGCCCGCCGGAGCGGTTTTGCCGCTGAGGATCCGCAGCGTATCCGCCACCGACTCATGCCGGACGGTGCGCACATCAAAGCCGAACAGCCCGAACACCACCTGGATCGCCGGCCCGATGCCGAACATGCCGATCACCGTGCCGGCCCCCACCGGCCCGCCGAGGAAGAAGCCCACCACCAGCACCACCGTCTCGATGGCGCCGCGGATCAGGCCCACCGGCACCCTGGTCAGCCGCTTGGAGAAGGCGGTCATCATCGAATCCCGGGGCCCGCAGCCCATTCCCGCCCCGATGTAGAGAAAGCTGCCCATCGCCAGTACAAACAGGCTCGCCACCATCATCAGGCAGCCGGTGAGCAGGTCCGGCGCAGCCGGGATCACATCGAGCCAGGCCAGAAAGTCCACCAGATAGCCGACCGACAGGGTGTTGCACAGGGTGCCGAAGCCGATCTTCTCCCCGAGGACGATGGAGGTGGTGAGGATCAGCAGGCCGACGAGGATGTTCACCGTGCCGTAGCTGATGTCGGTGACATCGGCCAGGCCCATGTGCAGCACATCCCACGGGGTGACGCCCACCCCGCCCTGAATGGCCAGCCGGATGCTCACCGCGCAGAGAAACAGCCCGGCGTAGAGCCGGAGGAATCGCTTGAGATAGGAAAGTGCCATAAAATGATCGCTCCTTTTTGATCGTACAGCGGCAAAAGCCGGCGGGACAGGCGGATATGGGTATAGTTTAGCACAAAAAAGCGCCGGTGAAAAGAGGGGAGAAAGGCGCGGCGGCGCCCTGTTTTCTACCGCACGACCTCGAGCTCCTCCAGCCCGTAGCCCTTTGCGGCGGCCAGGGCGGCGGCGGTGATCCTCTCCCCGGGGCAGAGCAGCGGCACCCCCGGCGGGCACCGGCTCACCGTGGCGGCGGAGATCCGGCCCCCGGCTGCGGCAAGGGGCACCCGCTCCCGCCGGGCAAACAGCGCCGCCCGGGGCGAGAGCACCGTCTCCGGCTGCGGCAGCGGGTCGGGCAGCGGCAGCGCCGGGCCGGCGGGCAGCTCCTCGATGAGCCTACGCAGCCGGGCAAAGTCCTCCTCCGACGCCCCGCCGCAGAGGAACACGCAGGCGTGCCCCGCCAGGTATTCCGGTTCCACCCGGTGGGCGGTGAGGGCGGCGTCAAACGCCGCCTCGGTGCAGCCCATCGCCCCGAAGCCCAGCGTCAGCCGGGTGGGCAGCACCGGGCCCTGCGGCAGGCCGAAGCCCCGGCTCTTCGCCAGCTCTGCCAGCCCGGCGACCTTCTCCGCGTCCCGGGCGAGGGCGGCGGCCATCTCCCCGTTTTCCAGGGCCGGGAGCAGCTGGTCCATCGACAGCAGGATCAGGTAGCTCGGGCTGGTGGAGCCGAACAGCCCCATCGCCTCCTTGGCCCTGCCGGCGAAGCCGTATTTTTCCGCAAGGGGGGTGGCCCCGACATGGAGCAGCGCCCCGCCGGTGAGCACCGGCAGCGTCTTGTGCAGCGAATCGCAGCACAGGTCCGCGCCAAGGGCCATCGGGTGGCGGTTCTCCCCGGTGAAAAAGAGCTCGGCGCCGTGGGCGTTGTCCACCAGCAGCGGCACCCCATACCGGTGGCAGACCTCCGCCAGCCCGGCGATGTCGGTGAGCCTGCCGAAGTAGTCCGGGCTGGTGACATACACCCCGGCATAGTCCCCGCCGGCGGCAAGGGCGGCCTCTACCTGGGCCGGGGTCACCGGCGCCGGGAAGCCGTCCGGGGCCAGGTCCTGGGCAAGCCACACCGGCCTCAGGTCCAGCAGGGCCATCGTCTTGATGGCGGAGGCGTGGGCGTTGCGGCCGAGCAGGAGCTTCCCGCCCAGCGGGCGCACCAGCGCCAGCATGGCCTGGATACACAGGGTGCTGCCCCCGGCGGAGAGGAAGGTGCCGCCGGTGCGGTAGAGGGCGGTGCAGCGGGCCTCGGTTTCGGCGATGGGGCCGCTGGCCTCAAAGAGGCTGTCCGCCCCGCGGACCTCGGTGAAGTCCCAGGGGGTCACCGGCGTCAGAAAGCCGCAGTCCCGGCCTTTGTGCCCCGGGGTGTGAAAGCGGCTGAAGCCCTGCCGGCGCAGCCGGTCGATGGCGGAAAAAAGTGGTGTGCTCAAGCGTCTGTCCCTCCCGAAAGGTTCTCCCTCGATTATACACGAGGGGGCGGGGCAGGGCAAGCGGGACCGGCCCGGGCGTTCACAAAAATTTCATTTGACTTAGAGTAAACTTTAAGTTATATGATGAAGGCGGACAGATGGGAACCCTCCTCCCCGCCGCCCGGCAGAAGGGCCTGCCGGGAAAACGGGGATAACAAATGGTAAAAACGACACAAATAAATACAAGGAGGACGGATTGAATATGAGACATCGCAGACGCCTGGCCGCCGCCCTGGCGGCGCTGCTGCTGCTGGCCGGCTGCACCGCCGGCCAGGGGGCAGAGGGAAACGGGGCGGAGAGCAGCACGCCGGCGGCGGAGACGCCGTCCGAGCCGGAGACACCGGCCTTTGAGTGGGCGGTGGAGGACCCGGCGGACCACGGGCTGGATCCGGCGGCGCTGGAGCGGTTTCACCAGGCGCTGGAGGGCACCGTGGTGGAGGCCGCTGTGACCATCCGGGACGGGGTGATCGTGGACGAATACTACGCCGACGGCTATGATGCGGACAGCACCTTCCCGATCCACTCGGCGAGCAAATCGGTGACCAGCGCGCTGTTTGGCATCGCGCTGGAGGAGGGGTACTTCAACGGCATAGACGACCTGCTGGCCGACTGCCTGCCGGAGGTGAACGACCAGGCGGACACCCGCAAGCAGTCGATTACCATGCGGGACCTGCTGACCCAGACCTCGGGGCTGGAGTGGTATGAGTGGGGCAGCGGCTACCACAACTGGGAGGAGTTCCGCGCGGCGGACAACTGGGTGGACTATATCCTCTCCCGGGAGATGGTGGCGGAGCCGGGGGCGGTGTTCTGCTACAGCACCGGCAATACCCACCTGATCGGCGCGGCCCTTGAGCGGGCCACCGGCCGCAGGCTGATGGACTACGCCGGGGAAAAGCTGTTTGGCCCGCTGGGCATCACCAGTGCCGAATGGGGCACCGACCCCCAGGGCATCGCCGACGCCGGCAACGGGCTGACGATGACCGCCCGGGATGCGGCCCGGTTCGGGCAGCTGTTCCTGCAGGGCGGCCAGTGGGAAGGGGAGCAGCTGGTCCCGGCCGACTGGGTGAGCGCCTCCACCACGACCCAGGCAATGGGCTACGGGGACGGCACCGGCAGCTACGGCTACCAGTGGTGGATCCGGCAGATGGGCGCCTATGACAGCTTCTTCGCCTTTGGGGCGTACGGACAGTACATCATCGTGCTGCCCGAGCTGGATATGGTCACGGTGCTGACCAGCGCCCCGGGCAACAGCTACACCGCCCGGAATCTGATGATCGACTACCTGCTGCCGGCAGTGGTGGAGTAAAAAGAAGGGCAGGCGTACCGGCTGCCAAAAGACCGCAGACAGGCGAAGCCGCTGCATAAAAAATCCCCCGGGGTATCCCGGGGGATTTTCGTCTATCTGCGGGTGGGCGCCGGGAGAAGGGCCCTTCTCCCGGCTTTTGCTGTGTTTTGTCTCTTGTTCAGCGATCTTCCCGGCGGCGGCGGGCCGGGCGGAGCTCCTCCCGGTTGAAGTAGTTCTCGCTGGCGGTGTCCCCGTCGGTCAGGCGCACCTTCACCGACCCGGTGAGCAGGTTCACCTCCACCACCGTGCCCTCGCCGTCCGGCGTCTGTACCGCCGCCCCGACCCGCGGGGTGCGCCTGAGCAGATCCTCGTAGGCCTCCTGCTCGTACTTTAAGCAGCACATCAGCCGCCCGCAGGCCCCGGAGATCTTGGTCGGGTTCAGCGACAGGCCCTGCTCCTTCGCCATCTTGATGGATACCGGCTGGAAGTCCCCGAGGAAGGTGGAGCAGCAGAACGGCCGCCCGCAGATCCCGAGGCCGCCCAGCATCTTCGCCTCGTCCCGGACGCCGATCTGCCGCAGCTCGATCCGCGTGCGGAACACGCTCGCCAGATCCTTCACCAGCTCCCGGAAGTCCACCCGGCCGTCCGCCGTGAAGTAGAACAGGATCTTCCCGCCGTCGAAGGTGTATTCCACATCCACCAGCTTCATCTCCAGGCCGTGCTTCTGGATCTTCTCCCGACAGATGGCGGCGGCAGCCTCCTCCTTGCGGTGGTTTTCCTCCACCCGGCGCAGGTCCGCCTCATCCGCCCGGCGGATCACCGATTTCAGCGGGCGGACCACCTCTTCCTCCGGCACCTCCCGGTTGGCCAGCGCCACCTCGCCGCATTCGATGCCCCGGGCCGTTTCGACGATGACCCGGTCTCCGCAGGAAAAGACCCCGTCCGCCGGGTCAAAATAGTATACCTTGCCCACTTTCTGGAAGCGGACGCCTACCACAGTTGCCAATGAAAAACCTCCTCTGCGCCCGGTCCTTCACCGGGGCGCTCTATCAAAAATCGTATTTTGCAAAAATAAGCGATGCCCCAAAAAACGGCTGCCGGTCAGCCGATGGCCTCCTTGAGGCGGGCGGCCAGCAGGGTGGTGAGCAGCAGGGCGTTGCCGTTCTGCCGGATGCGGGTCAGCAGGTCGTCCAGCGCATCCAGCGCCAGCGTCAGCTGCCGGGCGGAGAACCGGGCCTCGCCGCCGGCGGCGGCTGCCGCCAGTTCCCGGCTGAACCGGCGGCGCAGCTCCTCGCAGAGCTCCCCGAGGGCGTCCCGCTTCTTCTCCAGCGGGTGGAGGGCGGCCAGCAGCTCGTACTCACTGCCGCCCTCCAGCAGGGCAAACACCTGGTCCGCCAGCCGGGCGGTCTTGCCCTGGTCCGGGTCCTCCAGCAGCGAGAGCGCCCCGCCGATGGTCTCGCTGTGCTGTGCCGCCCAGAGCCGGTCCCCTTCCGGGAGCCCCGGGCGCAGCTCCGCCAGGGCGGCGGCGATCTGGGCCGGCGTCAGGCTCTCCAGCCGGAGCACCTGCACCCGGGACAGGATTGTCGGCAGCAGCATCGTGCGGTTTTCCGCCGTCAGCAGGAACATCGCCTGGGCCGGCGGCTCCTCGAGGATCTTGAGCAGGGCGTTTTGAGCCTGGACGGTCATATTCTCGGCGCTGAGCAGGATATACACCTTGCAGGGGGCCTCCCCGGGGCGGATATAGGCCTCCCGGCGGATCCGGCGTATGGTGTCGATGTGAAAGCTCCGGCGGCCGCCGTCCCCGCCGACCTCCTCGATGTCCGGGTGCTGCCCGGTGAGGACCTTATGGCACTGGGAACAGACCCCGCAGGGCCGGGGCCCCTCCGACCGGCAGCAGAGCGCCGCGGCGATCCGCCGGGCAAAGGTGCGCCGTCCGCTGCCGGCAGGCCCTTCCAATAAGATGGCATGCGGAAAACGCCCGCCGTTGGTAAAGGCAGCGAGCGTTTTCTCAGCTGTTTGATTATAGTAGAATTTTTCCAACGACAGGATCTCCGAAGGGATCAGAGCTTTTCAAACCGCTCGACATCGAGGACGAAGATGGTGGCGCCGCCGATGGTGACTTCCACCGGGAAGGAGGTATACATCCCGACGCCGTAGCTGGCGGTAGAGGGTACCATCTGGGTGCGCTTTTTGGAGAACTTGCCGATGATCTCGATGGCGGTATCGACCTTTTCGTCCTGGGTACCGCAGATCAGGGTGGTGTTGCCGCTCATCAGGAAGCCGCCGGTGGTGGCGAGCTTGGTGATGGAGAAGCCGTTGCGGGTGAGCTCCGACTGGACCTTATTGCTGTCATCGTTGGAGACGATGGCGATGATGAGTTTCATAAAAACAACCTCCTTTTGGCCGGGGGCGACCCGGGCAGAGAAGCAGGGGATGGTCCCCCTGTTTTCTTTATTCTACCACAACACAGTGGAAAATTCCATAGCCAGATCGGGTTTGCGGGCAAATTAGTGAAAAACAGAGAGCGGGAGCCGGTGCGGTTTGGTGAATCGGACGAGGGGAGAAGGAGAGGGGGAGAAAAAGAAAAGCGCGGCCTGGCTGCCGCGCTTTTGCCTTCTTCGATTACTTGTCCAGCTCCCGCACCTGTGCCGGCTTGGCGGCCTCGCTCAGCAGAGCCAGGTCGGCGTCCTCCAGCCGGATGTCCAGGCACTTCACCGTGTCGCGCATCGTCTCCACCCGCCGGAAGCCGGTGAGCAGGTTCAGGTTCTCATACTGGCGCAGCGTCCAGGCCTGCACCAGGTTGGAGTAGGAGCAGCCGTACTTTTTGGTCAGCGGCTCCATCACCTCGAACAGCTTGTGGATGTTCCCCTTGATCGGCTCGTGGATCCACGGCAGCTTGCCCCGGACATCGCCCTTGGGGAAGCTTCTGTCCACATAGTCCGGCGCCGTGAGGAAGCCCTCCTCCAGCGCGCCGTACACCTGGAAGGTGGTGCCGTGCTTCTCCACCGCCGGCAGGTAGTCATACCCGTGGTAGGGCGCCAGCAGGCTGAACTGCTCCTGCACCAGCGCCACGGTGCCGTACTTCTCGTACTCGTCCAGGTCCGCCGGCTTCGAGTTGGAGAGGCCCACCGCGCGGATCTTGCCCTCTTTGATCAGCTGCTGCAGCTCGCCCATGGTCTCCTCCACCGGCCAGCTCCCGCAGACATAGTGCACCACGATCAGGTCAAGGTAGTCCAGGTCCATCCGCTTCAGCGAATCCTCCACATCCCGGCGGACCGCCCTGGCGCTGGTGTCGTTCATCACGGTGGCGCCGTCCCGCTCGTAGTGGAAGTTGCCCCCCTCGCCCCGCCAGTTCAGCGAGCACTTGGTCTGGACCAGGAACTTGTCCCGGCGGCCCTTGAGCGCCTTGCCCAGCAGCTCCTCACTCAGGCCGGTGCCGTAGACCGGGGCGGTGTCGATGTAGTTGATGCCGAGGTCGATGGCCTCATCCAGCAGGCGTTCCACCTCGCCGACGCCGACATTCATATCCGGCCAGACACTGCCGCCGCCGATGCCCCAGGCCCCAAAGGAGACCACCGAGGCGGAGAGATCGGTTTTTCCGAGTTTCTGGTATTTCATAAAAAAATCCCCTCCTGTGATCGGATATTTGTTGATTTCAGTATACCATACCGCCCCCGGCCCTGTACAGGGAGAATTTTCACCCCGGGACAACAAAAGAGCCCCCGGCCGGGCCGGAGGCTCTTTCACTGGTGCAGTCAGTTTATGACAGGGTTTAGAAGGGCTGCCAGCCGAATTCGGTCAGGCCGAACATGATGACACAGCCCAGCAGCAGGAAGGCGATAACCTTCGGCAGGGCCCACTTGAACCACTTCGGGAAGGGCACGCCGGCGGTGACGCAGGAACCTACGGTCCAGCCCAGCATCGGGGAGACCATGTTCGAGAAGCCGTCGCCGTACTGGAAGGCCTGTACCGCCAGCTCGGGCATCATGCCCAGCGCCTGGGCAACCGGGTCCAGAATCGGGACCAGAATCGCCGCCTTGGACGAAGCCGACGGGATCAGCAGGTTGACGATCGAGATGACCAGCGTCATACCGACGGAGGCCACCGAGCGCGGCAGATCCATCAGCGGAGCGGTCAGGAAGTGGACGATGGTGTGCAGGATATTGCCCTGGGTCAGGATCAGGCTCATGCAGTTGGCCAGGCCGATGACGAAGGCGACGAACGCCATGCCGGCAAGGCCCTTGGCGAACTCGTTGCCGATCTTGTCAAAGGAGAAGCCGCCGATGAAGCCGCAGATGATCGAAACCGCAACGCTCAGGGCGATCATCATCGGGAAGGTCAGCGAGGTGTCGCCGGTGATCATCGGGTAGAGCACGATAATCAGGTACTGAGCCAGATAGACAATCAGGATGGCAATGGTACGCCCGGAGAGCTTGGTCTCCTTGACCAGGTTGGCCTCCTCCGCAGCGGAGACGGCGCCGTCATCGGGACGCCAGCCCTCGCTCCACATCGGGGAGGTGGTGGGGTCCTTGCGGATCTTGCGCACATACCGCAGCAGGAAGAACATACCCACCAGCATGAAGATGTTCATCGAGATGAACATGGTGAAGAAGGTGCCGTAGATCTGGACACCCATCAGCAGCTGGGTGGTGGCCTGCTTGGTGGGGCCGGTACCGAAGCCGATCAGCGTGGCATAGGTCGAGCAGCCGATCGCGCAGATCGGGTCGAGCTTGAGCTTCTTGGCGAACATGACGCCGACGGGTACGATGGCGATCAGCGCATCGCTTCCGCCGAAGGCGCCCAGGTAGACCATCAGGCAGAACATGACGGCGACCAGGATGATGTCGTCCTTGTCCTTGAGCTTGTAGATGGCCCAGTTCATGAACTCGTCAAAGGCGCCGGTGCCCAGGATGATTCCGACCATCGCGCCGGAGATCATAACCGAGTAGCCGACAAGGGCCGAGTTGGTCATACCGTCGATAATCAGCAGCATAACCTTGATCGGGCTCACCGGGGTCTGGTAGCCCAGGTAGTTGAACTGGTCGCCGAGGATGGCGCCGGTTTCCGGGTCGGTGGCGAACTGGCCCGCAGGGATGATGTAGGTCATGATGCTGCTGAGCATCAGCAGACCAAACATAATCCAGAACAGGTGGGGCATCTTGAAGCCCTTTTTCACCTTCTTGGGCTCTTTGGTGGCAGCAGCCATTGGTAATCACTCTCCTTTAATGCGGCAGAGCGGACCGGACAGACTGCACCCTTGGCCCGCTTGCTGCTTCGCGTTACCCCTATTATACACGACATCCGACAAAATTCCAATAACAATTATTCATAATTTTTTCACAATAATTTTGGAGATCTCTCTAATTCCCTTTGGAAAGGAGATAATTTTGCCGTCAGTTTTCCGAGCCGGTGCCTGGCTTCCGCCCGGCCGGGCGGCGGAAACTTTTCCCCGCAGGAGAGCAAATTCCACTTGCATTTTCCGTTCGGTATGGTACAATGAAGGTGAATCAAAAGGAGGTGTATTTCCAATGGCATACAAAATTACCAACGAGTGCATCAGCTGCGGCGCCTGCGAGGCCGAGTGCCCCGTATCCGCCATCCACGAGGGTGACGGCAAGTACGAGATCGACGCCGCTACCTGCATCGAGTGCGGCGCCTGCGCTGGCGTCTGCCCGGTAGGCGCTCCCGTTCAGGAGTAAGTCTTTTATCCAGTGGCTGGCCCTGCCGGTCACACTACCACAATTACCACCTTTACCGATCAAACGCTCTCCGCATGGAGGGCGTTTTTTCGTTGGGCGGCGGTTACGCCGGGGTGATGGCCCCGACGGTGTACCCCTCTCTGCCGATCACCAGCCGCAGCCTCTCCTCCGAGAGGGGGTGCCTGCTCCGCACCAGCGCGCTTCCGGCGGCCAGGTCCACCCGGGCCCAGAGCCCCTCCTCCGAGTTCAGGGCGTTTTCCACCCGCAGGCGGCAGTTGCGGCAGGTCATGCCGCCGATCTCCACCCGTACCGCGTAGGGGTAGTGGGCCGGGTCCCGGTCCCGCACCCGCACCGGGCGCACCGCCTCCCCGCCGCCGCAGCAGCCATGCGCCAATGTGCCGATAAAATGCCGTACCGCCAGCACCACCGCCACCGCCAGCAGTGCCAGGATTACCATTGTCCCCATCGACAGGACCCCTTTCTCCTTTTGCATTAGTTATAACTAACTTTACTTCTATTATAACCTGCCCGCCCGGCGGTGTCAAGGCTGCCGGGTGCGCTGTTATCGGCTTGAGGACGGAACCCTTGCCTTCTGCGTGCAGACGGTGGACGCAAACGGCATCTCCGATGGACTGCCGGTGCTGGAGCTCTCCTTCGCCCCGCGGTCCGGCCTTGGCGGCGCCGAGGCACAGCGGATGCTGCTCGGCTGCATCTTCGGCCAGGCGGAGGTGCTGGGCTGAGGGGATCGCCCCAGCACCCCGCAGAAGTGCGCCATTTTACAGCGGTAAATGGTCATATCCCTAAAAAAGATCAACAAGGTAAATTTTACATATTTATTACATAATATTTGCTAAATATATACAACAAATTATTATAGTTTGGTATAATATAAACGGTAGCTACCAAAATCGACCTAAGTTGTAAAAGTGTTGTAAAAGTAAGGAGATGTTATTTATGAAAAAGTTGCTTAGCATTTTGTGCGCATTGAGTATCATGGTATCATTGTCCAGTACGGCTTATGCTGAAAGAACGGAGCCGGATCATGATCCGGTGCCAGAACCCAATACGATTTTTGGGACCGATGAACGCCAGGTCGTGACCAATACATCTCAAAAAGGTGCAAATGCTGTTTGCAATCTTACGCTTACTTTTAAAAAGGGAAATACATATTACACGAAATACGGAACTGGTTTTATGTACTCACGCCTTAATATGGCAACTGCTGGTCATTGTATTTGGGACCCTTCATTGGATACTTATGTGGAGACTATAAAAATTGCCCCAGGTGATACGCCCAGTGGCGGTATTGTTGCCCCAAAAACAGTTACTTACAAAAGTGGCAATCTTCATGTTCCATCTCAGTATGTAAATAACGGAGATGAAGACTGGCGATATGATTATGGTGTTGTAGTTTTGACACAGCAGTTTCCATCGCCCGTTGGTTATTTCGGTTTGGATTCCACGTTTACAGATAAACAGTACGAAACAGAGTATCTGAATCTTTCTGGGTATGACTCTAAATCGAGAAATCAATACAAACAGAGAAGCAACAGCAAGATGGTAGAAGTCAGAAATCTAGATTTTTTGATGAAGTACGATACTCAGCCAGGTATGAGCGGATCACCAATTTATACAGATGATAGATATGTAGTAGGTCTTTATAACTATGCGGCGTCTTCTGCTCTTAAAGTAGGAGAAGATTACACAGATGGTTATAATTCTGCGCATAAGTTGGGGAATGATGGTTCTTCTACCAAAAGCAAATTTTACCAGTACCTGAAGCAGTATTATATTGACCCGGAATGATCCATTTGCATATAGTTAGCCATAGGAAATGAGGGAACGCTCTCCCTCATTTCTGATTATAAGGAGGATTTACGATGAAACGATATTTCTCCCTTCTCCTGGCCTGTGTTCTGATGGCCGTCCTGACGGGCTGCAACGGGGAGCAGGCCGCCGGGGAGCCCTCCTCTGCGGAGATGGCCGATCCGCCTTCCCGGTCATCTGAAGCAGAGACGCCAAGCTCCGAGCCAGAGCCCGCCAACCCGGCGCCGGAGGAAGCGGAGGATAGCAGTAAAACGCCGCCGGACACTGCCGGCTCGGATACGGTGGCGGAAACACGCTCTCTTCGCGTCCGCATTGTAGACGAAAACGGCAACTCGGCCTCCAACATCGAAGTGTCCGTTTACAGTGGCCTTACTGCTGCGGAAGGGGAGCCGGAGTGGTACACCGGTTGGACGGTGGACAACACCGGCGTTATGACCATTGAAGAGCTGCCGGTCCTGTCGCTCGATATTACGCTGGAAAACCGGTCGATCCCGGCCTCGGACTTTGAAGGCCGATTCCAAAACCATACTTATACCGCCGAGGAGGTACGGGCCCTGCCGGAGGAGGTGAAGATCGTTCTCGAAGGGCCTGACTACGATACCGCCACCGAGGAGCTCTGCCCGACGATTCTGGAATACCGGGTGATGGATGCAGACGGTGATCCAGTGCCCGATGCCTATGTGGAATTTTACTGTTCGTATAATCCGAACCAAGGGATAGATAGCAAGTTTTTGGACGATACCTGGGTGGTGACTGGGGGCACACCGAACCCGATGAACGACCTGGACGAGAACTGGGACGGAGAAAAGACCCTCACCGCCGGCGGCTATACCAATGCACAGGGCATCTACCTTTACGGCTTTCAGTCCGAGGTTGGGACTCGGGATGGGTTCCGCTATCGGGCCCGGGTGCGCTACAACGGGAAAACTACCTATTCCGAAGAGGTGGAGCTGGAAGGCGCGCGGACCGTGTACACCCTGACGGCGCCGGAGTAAGTGGGGGTTCTGCGGCGGCGCTGCGCTCTGTAGAAGCGTGGCGTTTTATAACTTTAAATGGACAAACCGCCGGCTGCGGTGTATAATAGACCTGTTATCCCATCGGAAAAGGAGCGGAAGTCTATGCAATTTGTCATCGCGCCGGAGGTCTTTGCGGCGCTGCCCTCCGCCTGCTTTGGGGTGGTGGCGGTCAAGGGGGCCAAGCCCGGCCCCGCTGCGGAGGAGATCCGCCGCCGTCTGGCCGAGGCGGTGGAGAGCTGCACCGCCGCGCTGGAGGGCGTGGCCATCAAGCAGGCGCCGGAGATCGTCCCCTACCGGGAGGCCTTCCGGGCGCTGGGCATCAACCCGAACAAGTACCCCTGTTCCATCGAGGCGCTGCTGACCCGCATCGCCAAGGGCAAGGGGATGCCCTCCATCAACCCGCTGGTGGACTTTGGCAACGCCGTGTCGCTGCGCCACCGGATCCCCATCGGAGCCCACGATATGGCCACCTTCCGGGACGGGGTGCTGGAGGTGCGTCCGGCCCGGGACGGGGACCGGTTTATCCCCTTTGGCGGCGGCGAGGCGGAGATCCCCGACCCCGGGGAGATCGTCTATGTTTCCGGCGGGGAGGTGCGCACCCGGCGCTGGACCTGGCGCCAGAGTGAGATCGGCAAGATCACCGGCGCCACCGACTCGCTGCTCTTCCCGGTGGACGGCTTTGCCGATGTGAACCGGGCGCAGACGCTGGCCGCCCGGGACGAGCTCGCCGCCTGGGCGGAGGAGCTGCTGGCCGCCGAGGTCACCGTCGGCTGGATCGACGCCGGAAACCGCGTCTTTGAATTCTGAAAAACCACAAAAAAGCCCCCGGAGAAAGGCGGTGCCGCCTTCTCCGGGGGTGGTTTTATCTCTGTCAGAGGATCTCCGGCCGGAAGACCCCCTCCGGCACCACCGGCGGGGCGAACTTCGGGTAGCGGGTGAGCTGTTCGGCGATGCGGACATCGGTGCAGCCCTTGCGGAACCGGGCCGCCAGAAACTTGGTCGGGATCCCCTCGGCGGTGAACTTCTCCTCGTGCTCGGTCATCGGGCTCTCCGGCCAGCCGCTCTGGTGCAGGTCCCAGGTGACATAGGTCAGATCGAATCCCCACTGGGTCAGGTATTCCTGGGTGTCCCGGAAGAGGGGTTCGTCATCGGTCTTCATCAGAATCTCGCCGCCGTCCGCCAAAAAGGAGGCGTAGAGCACCAGCTGCTTCGGGTGGGTGAGCCGCTTTTTCCGGTGGCCGGTGTGGGGCCAGGGGTTCGGGAAGTTGATGAAGATCTTCTCCACCACATCCTCCGGGGAAAGCAGCGTGTGGATCAGCCCGATCTCATAGGCGCACAGCCGCAGGTTGTCCACCTCCCGGCCGGCCTCGTGGTAGGCGGCCTGGATGTTGCGCCGGGCCACCGCCAGGATATCGCTCTTGATGTCGATGGCCAGCAGGTTTACCTCCGGGTGGTCGGCGCCGAGCCGCGCGGCAAAGGTCCCCTTGCCGCAGCCCAGCTCCAGCCAGAGGGGCTGGTCCGGCCGGGGGAACTGCTCCCGCATCGCCCCGCGAAACCGGCTCGGGTCCTTGAGAAAGTAGGGGCAGGCGGCCAGCTCCGGCCGGGCCCATTTTTTACGGCGCATCCGCATGGCGTGCTCCTCCTTACCAGTCGTTGATGTGGGCCCGGCGCATGGCCCCGAAGATCTGGGACTTGATGTCCCGGCGGTCCTTTTCCATCTCGTGCAGCCAGGCCTTGACCCGTTCCCGTTCGGTGTGGCCGTCCACCGGGCAGCCGGAGCCGACGATGGGGAAGTTCTCCTTCTTTACGGCGGCCTTGATCTCCTTTTCCTGGGCGAGCACCAGCGGGCGGATCACCGTCAGGTCCTTGCGGGAGAGGTAGCTCACCGGCGCAAAGCAGCCGAGCCGCCCTTCGTTGAACAGGTTCATGATAAAGGTCTCGATGGCGTCGTCCCGGTGGTGGCCCAGCGCCAGCTTGTTGCAGCCCAGCTCCTTGGCGGTGTCGTGCAGGGCGCCCCGGCGCATCTTGGCGCAGAGGCTGCAGGGGTGGTCCTCGTCCCGGACCTCGAACACCACCCGGCCGATGTTGGTGCGGCGGATCTCATAGGGGATCCCCTCGGCGGCAAAGAGGCCGGCGATCTTTGAGTAGTCGTTCTGCCCGCCGCCGAAGCACGGGTCCAGCGTCAGCGCCACCACTTCGTAGTCGATGCCGATGAACCGCCGCAGCCGGTTCAGCGCCACCGCCAGCGCGATGGAGTCCTTCCCGCCGCTGACGCCGATGGCCACCCGGTCGCCGTCCTGGATCATATCGTATTCGGTGATGGCCTTGCGGGCCAGCCCCATGATGCGCTGCATAGGCTGCGTGCCTCCCTTGTTCCGTAAAAAACTGCCGCCCCGGACGGGAACACCCCCCGCCCGCCGGCGAAAACTTCTGTTATTGTATCACATCTCCCGGGGGAAAAGCAACCGCCCCTTTATAAAAGGAAAGCCCCCGGGCCGGGGGCTTTTTTCACGGGGGGCGGAGGGCTCAGGACAGGGCCGGGTCCGGAGCGGTGAGCAGCTCGTAGTAGCGCTCGATCATCGCCGGGGTGTCCCCCTTGTCGGCGTAGAGCTCCCGCAGGGTGCCGTGCCATTTGCGGGAATCGGTCTCGATGGGGTGCTCCAGGAAGCCGAGGGCGTAGGCCACCGCTCCGATGACGCCGAGCTTCAGCGCGTCCTCGTCGATGTCAAAGTACTCGTTGTGGTGGGCGGCGCCGGTGCCCTTTTCCGGATTCCGGATGCCGATCAGCGCAAAGACGCCGGGGTAGAGCCGCTGCAGCAGCGAGAAGCTCTCCGACCCCATCCACGGGTCCGCCTGGACGATGGCCTCCTCCCCGAGCTGTTCGGCCAGGAGCTTCTGGGCCAGCTCGGTGCAGGCCGGGTCGTTGTAGACCACCAGCGGCCCGCCGCCGCCGAGCCGGTGGTAGGTCACGGTGCAGCCGTAGGCGGCGGCAAGGCCGTCCACCTTGCGGCGCAGCTCCTCCGCAAAGGGCTTGCCGGCCTTCTCCCGGTCCAGCACCCGGGCCCCGCCCTTGACCCGCAGCTCGGAGGGGATCACATTGCCCACGCTGCCGGCGGAGACGGTGCCCACCGAGAAGGTGAGCTGCTCAAAGGGGCTGATTTTAGTCATGCGGGCGGCCTGGAGCGCCTGGTAGATGGCCACGAAGCAGTCGATGGGGCTGTTGGCCTGGTCCGGGCGGGAGCCGTGGCCGCCGGTGCCGTGGATGGTGATGTCAAAGGCCACGCCGGTGGCCATCACCGGGCCGGGGCGCAGGCTCACCCTGCCGGATTCGAGGTCGGCGTAGAGGTGGGCGCCCCAGCAGGTGTCGGCGGTGATGCCCTGCTGCTCCATGTAGGCCAGCAGGGTGAACAGGTTGCCGCGGCCCTCCTCGCCCCGCTCAAAGAGCAGGATCACCCGGCCGTGGATCGCCTCCCGGTGCTGGGAGAGGATTTTTGCCGCGCCGAGCAGCATCGCCGTGTGGCCGTCGTGCCCGCAGGCGTGCATCACGCCGTCGTTCTCGCTGACGCAGCAGCGGGGGCCCGCCAGGTTCTCCGGGTTCTCCCGAATGGGCAGGGCGTCGCAGTCCGCCCGGAGCAGCACCGTCTTTCCGGACGGGTCCGCCCCGTCCAGAAAGCCCAGGATGCCGCCGTTCGGCACCACTGTATAGGGGATCCCCATAGCGGTCAGCTCCCGCTCGATGACCCCGAGGGTGCGCTTCTCCTCCCCGGAGAGCTCCGGGTGCCGGTGCAGGTCCCGGCGCAGCCCGATCACATACTCCTCCGCCTGCTGTGCAAGGGTGCGGATATCCATATCGTTTTCCTCCTTCCGGCCCGGCCGCCGCCGGGGGTGCCGGCGGGCAGGGCGCTTCTTGCTTCTACTGTAACACTTTCCCAACTTTGACGCAAGGTAGTGGAGAAATTTTGTACGGTATTTTTTCGCCGGCCGGCGGACTGTGCGCTTTGACCGAAACGGCGGCGCTTTCACACCGCAAAGTGTCCACTTTTACCTGTTAAAGCAAAGGCGAAATCCTCACCAAAATTCCGCCCTACCGCCCCGGCATCTTGCACGCAGATGCAGAATCTTTCCCCGGCGGCCCCGGCAGGTGTTGACAACCGGCGGCAGATGCTTTACAATGCTACTATGCTACTACGCTAAAGCATACGCAGGACAAAACCCAGACAATCAGGAGGAATGAATCTATGAACACCAAGCTGACCAAACGCCTGCTGGCGCTCTGCTGCGCCGGGGCGCTGGCGCTGGCCGGGACCGGCTGCTCCGCAGAGGAGCCGTCCAGTGCGGCCAACCGCCTCGAGGAGATCCAGGAACGCGGCTACATCGAAGTCGCCACCGAGCCCTACTTCTCCCCGTATGAGTTTATCGACCCGAGCAAATCGGGCGACGCGATGTATGTGGGCTCGGACATCGAGCTCGCCCACCACATCGCCGACAGCCTTGGCGTAGAGTGTCATATCGTTCCTCTTGAGTTTTCGGCGGTGCTGGCCGGGGTCACCTCCGGCAAGTACGACCTGGCCATTTCGGCGCTGGCCTACACCCCGGCCCGTGCCGAGGCGATGGCCCTGTCCGACGGGTACTACTTTGACACCGGGGAGAACTCCGGCTACGGCTTGATGGTGCGCACCGAGGACCTTGCCGCCATCACCTCCGCCGACGACCTGGCGGACAAGACGGTGGTGGTCCAGTCCGGCTCGATGCAGGAGCTGCTGCTGAACACCCAGGTGCCGGCGGTCGGGGAGACCAAGCTGGTCTCCGCCACCACCGACGGCTTCCTGATGGTCCAGGAGGACAAGGCCGACGCCATCATCACCGCCATCGGCACCGCCCAGCTCTACATCGAGGCCAACCCCGGCTGCGGCCTGAGCATTGTGCCGGACTTCAAGTTCACCGAGGACCCGGCGTACGCCGGCACCCGCGTGGGCCTGCCGCTGAATGAGCCGGAGCTGCTGGAGGCGGTGAATGGGATCATCGCCGAGGTCAACGAGCAGGGCCTCTACGCCGGCTGGTACGACGAGTATCTCCAGTACGCCCGGGATATGGGCATCAACTGAGCGGAGGCGGGGGACCATGTCATTTTCCACCATCGCGGCCAATGTGGCCCGGCTGTGGAGCCAGTACAGCGGCGTCTACTTCCAGGGGCTGCTGGGCACGCTGGGGCTGGCGGCCATCACCGTGCTGTTTGGCACCGTGCTGGGCACCGTCACCGCCATCTGCCGCCTCTCCGGCTTCCGGCCCGGCCAGGCCCTGGCCCGGTTCTATGTGTGGATCATCCGGGGCACGCCGGTGCTGCTGCAGCTCTACTTCTTCTGGCTGCTGCTGCCCGAGCTGCTGCCGCTGGAGATCGACGAGACCGAGAGCGTTGTCGTGGCGCTGATTATCAGCGCCGGGGCCTTCGTCTCGGAGATCATCCGGGCGGGGGTGCAGGCCATCGACCCCGGCCAGACCGAGGCCGCCCAGTGCCTGGGGCTGAGCAGGGTGCAGACCTACCGGTTCATCATCCTGCCCCAGGCCATCAAGAACATCCTGCCGGCGCTGGGCAATGAGTTTGTCAATATGATCAAGCAGGCGTCGCTGGCGTCGGTGTTCTTCGTCAGCGAGCTCACCACCTCCTACCGGACGGTGAGCACCGCCAGCTTTCTGGCCATCGAGCCGCTGCTCATCTCCGGGCTGATCTACCTGGCGGTGACCACCGTGTTCGGCTGGCTGGTGGGGGTGCTGGAGCACCGCCTGGCCGTGTCCAACGCAGGCTGACAGAAAAACAAAAGGGAAAGAGCCCCGGCCCTTCCCCTTTTTGCCGCTTGAACGGCGGCTTTCTCTGTACTATGATAGGAATAGAAAAAAGAAAAAAAGGAGCTGATCCCAATGACCGACCTTGAATTTGTCCGGCAGGCGGTGGCCAGGTACGCCGGCGCCATCCTGGACGCCAACGATGCCATCTGGGGCTATGCCGAGCTGGCCTTCCACGAGACAAAGTCCGCCGCCCTGCTGGAAAAGCTGCTGGAGGAGAACGGCTTTACGGTGCAGACCGGCCTGGCCGGGATCCCGACCTGCTTCACCGGCACCTATGTCAAGGGCAGCGGCAAGCCGGTGATGGGGGTGCTCGGGGAGTTTGACGCCCTGTCCTCCCTGAGCCAGCAGGCCGCCACCCCGGAGAAGATCCCGGTGCAGGAGGGCGCCCCCGGCCACGGCTGCGGCCACTGTGCGCTGGGCACCGGCGCGCTGGCGGCGGCTTTCGCCATCAAGGACTACCTGGACGCCTCCGGTGAGGACGGCACCATCATCTACTTCGGCTGCCCTGCCGAGGAGGGCGCCGGCAGCAAGCAGTTCATGGCCCGGGCGGGGCTGTTTGACGATGTGGACTTCGTCTACACCTGGCACCCCTCCACGGTGAACGCCGTCGAGGCGGTCCAGTCCAACGCCATTATGGGGGCGAACTTCCGCTTCAAAGGGCGCACCAGCCACGCGGCGGCCTCCCCGCATCTCGGGCGCAGCGCGCTGGACGCCGTCGAACTGATGAGCGTCGGCTGCAACTACCTGCGGGAGCATGTGATCCCCGAGGCCCGGATCCACTACGCCTACATCGACGCCGGCGGCACCGCCCCGAATGTGGTGCAGGATCGGGCCACCGTCCGGTATGAGGTGCGCAGCCCGTTTGTCAGCCAGCTGCGGCCGCTGTTCGACCGGGTGGTGGATGTGGCAAAGGGCGCCGCGCTGATGACCGGCACCGAGATGAGCTGTGAGCTCGCCATGGCCTTTACCGAGTATGTGCCGAACAAGGCGCTGGCCAAAATCGCCGACGAGGCCCTGGCCGAGGTCGGCGCGCCCAAATGGGACGAGGAGGACTTTGCGCTGGCCCGGGCCTTCCTGGGCTCCTACGACCCGGAGACGCTGGCGGCCATTCAGGCCGACCTGAAGGCCACCTACGGCCCCCGGTATGAGGCGGTCCTCGAGCGCCCGCTGGACACCGAGACCCACCGGTTCGACCCGGCGAACATCCGCCTGCAGGCGGGCAGCACCGACGTGGGCGATGTGGGCGCCGCCTGCCCGACGCTGAACATCCTCGTCGCCACCGCCTGCCTCGGGAATGTGGGACATTCCTGGCAGATGGTGGCCCAGTCCTGCAGCCCGCTGGCCCACAAGGGGCTGCTCACCGCGGCGGAGGTGATGGCGCTGTCGGCGATCCGGACGATGCACCGGCCGGACATCATCGCCGAGGCCAGGGCGGAGGTGCTGGCCCGCAACGGCGGCCGGTACACCTGCCCGCTGCCGGACGAGGTGGCCCCGCCGCTGGACACCTATTAAAAAGGCGGAAAAAGACGGAGGACGCCCGGCCCGCCCTCAGAACAACAAAGCACCCCCGGGGTATCCCGGGGGTGTTTTCTATGGAGCGGACAGGGAGAAGGCCCTTTGGCAGAGAGAGCCGCCGTTTTTGGCCGGGAGTGTGCAAAACCCTTCGCCCGGCGCCGCATCACAGCCCGGTGAGCTGTTCGTCCGTCCAGACCGGGCGGTCCGGGGCGGCAAGCGCCGGCCACTGCCGCCGCAGCAGGATCACGGCCAGCACCGCGCCCAGCAGCGAGGTGCCGGGGAAGTTGAGCCAGATGCCGGTGAGCCCCAGCGGGTTCAATACCGCCAGCAGCGCCATCGGGAAGAGGAGCGCCATCGCCACCGAGATGCACGCCGCCGCCAGGCTCTTTTCAATGGCCTGCAGCAGGCTCTGGCAGGCCAGCGAGATCCACCGGGTCAGGTAGGTCACGCTGAACAGCTTCAGCGCGGTGACGGCCATCGCCAGATACGCCGGGTCCTCCCCGGTCATAAACACCAGCGCCACCGCCTCCGGGAAGAGGAACAGCACCGTCCCGGATACCAGCGAGATCGCCCCGCTCGCCCCGAAGCAGTATTTTTCGATGGCGCGCACCCGGCTCGGCCGGCCGGCGCCCCAGTTGTACCCCACCGCCGGCTGCAGCGCGTCGCACATGCCGTACAGCAGCGGCAGGATCAGGCCGTCGGCATACATCAGGATCCCGTAGACCGATACCGCCGTCTCGCCGCCCAGGCGCACCAGCATCATATTCATCACGATGGAGGTGATGCGCCCGGCGATGTTGTTCAGAAAGGTGGGCAGGCCGCTGCGGATGATCCGGCCGATCATCTCCGGCGTCACCTTCGGCCGGCAGAAGCGCAGCTTCATCTTCCCCAGGGCAAAGGGCGTCAGCGCGATCACCGCCGCCGCCATCATGCCCAGGCAGGTGCCCAGCGCCGCCGCCCAGATGCCCCAGCCAAAGACGAACAGGAACAGGAATTCCAGAAAGGCGCTCAGCCCCGACATGAAGATGTTCAGCGCCATGCTGCTCTTGATCTTGCCGCAGATGCGCAGGTAGTTGTCGGTGGCGTAGACGATGGTGGTCAGCGGCGAGCAGAGCGCGTATACCCGCAGGTACTGCACCGCGTATTCGGCAAAGATGCCCTCGGCCCCCATCAGGCCGATCAGCGCCGGCGCCGCCAGGAACAGCAGCGCACCGGTGGCCGTCCCGCTGATAAAGATGCTCAGGCAGGAGGCGGTGAAGTATTCGTTGGCGGCGTCATCGTCGCCGTGGCCCAGGGCGATGGAGATCGGCACCGAGCTGCCGACGCCGATCATATCGCTGATGGCAAAGTTGATGATGACAAAGGGCATCGCCAGGTTGAGCGCCGCAAACGGGGTATCCCCGAGGATGCGCCCGACCAGGACGCCGTCCGCAAGCTGATAGAGGGCAGAGGCCAGCATGCTGACCATGCCCGGGACTGCCGCCGCCGCAAAGAGACGGCCCGGCGCAGTCGTGAGAAAGAATCTTCTCTGATCCATAGACTCCTCACTGTCGGTTCTCTGTGTGTTCCGGCCCCCCGGGCGGGGCCGCTTTCTGTTTGCCGATGTCCCGGATGGCCGCATCCAGCTCCCGGGTGAGCCGGTCGGAAAAGCCGAGGAACCCCTCGACAAACCCGGCGCCGTATTCCGCAATCCCGGCGGCAATGGCCCGGTGCTCCGCCGCCAGCAGCTGCCCGAGCAGCGCCTGGGTGTATCGCTCCCCCTCCGGGGTCAGGCGCAGGATCTTTTCCCGGGTGCGGCCCTCCCGGACCACCTCCGCCAGGCCGTCCCGCTCCAGCGCCTGCACCACCGAGTGGACGGTGGTTTTGGGAATGAGCCACTGCTCCCCCACCTGCTTCTGGGTGTGGGCCTCCCCGTCCGACAGGGCGTAGAGCACCGCCAGCTTGTTTTCGTTGAGGCCCAGCGCCCGGGCCATCAGATAATAGGCGCCATCCACCCGGTTGATGGCGATGAAAAGCTGCCGCAGCAGCCGCTGTTCTTCTTTGTAGTCCAATACGGGTCCCCCAGTGGCGGAAAGTTTGGTGCGATTTCGCACCGTCCGATGCTATTATAGTGCGATTTCGCACCAAAGTCAACCCCCGGCTCTGTGCGGGGCCGGTGCAGGCAGGGGGTGTGTTTTTGCCGGAGGGGAGCCGGGCTTTTACTTGATACCGCCCGCCTATCCGGGTATAATAAGAGGATAGAAAGGGAGTGTGCCTATATGCGTGCCAGTCTGGAACAGTACCACTATATGATCGCCCATTCGTCCATCGGCTTTGTCGGGGTCGGGGTCAGCCACCGGGAGCTGATCCGCCAGTATGCCGCCGCCGGGGCCCGGCTCACCGTCCGGGACAAACGGCCAAGGGAGGCCCTCGGCGCCTTTGGGGAGGAGCTTGAGCGGCTCGGGGTGCGGCTTGTCTGCGGGCCGGACTACCTGGCGGACATCACCGAGGAGGTGCTCTTCCGCACCCCGGGGATGAAGTACCATACCCCCGAGCTGGACGCCGCCCGTGCCCGGGGGACGGCGGTCACCAGCGAGATGGAGCTCTTCTTCGCGCTGTGTCCCTGCCCGGTTTACGCCGTCACCGGCTCGGACGGCAAGACCACCAGCACCACCCTCATCGCCGAGATGCTCCGCCGCAGCGGCCGCACCGTCCACCTCGGGGGGAACATCGGCGCCCCGCTGCTGCCGGTCATCGGCCGCATCTCTCCCAACGATGTGGCGGTGGTGGAGCTCTCCAGCTTCCAGCTGATCTCGATGCGGCAGAGCCCGGACACGGCGCTGGTCACCAATGTGGCGCCCAACCACCTGGATATCCACAAGGATATGCAGGAGTATGTGGACGCCAAGCGCAACATCCTGCTGCACCAGGGCGCCTTTGGCCGGGCGGTGCTGAACCGGGACAACGCCGTCACCCGCCAGATGGCGGAGGACGTCCGCGGGGAGCTGTGCTGGTTCTCCCGGCGGGAGCCGGTGGAGCGGGGGGCCTTCCTCTCGGAGGACGGCTGGCTCTGCCATGCCGGTCCGGACGGGGTGGTGCCGGTGTTCCCGATGGAGAGCATCCGCATCCCGGGTATGCACAATGTGGAAAACTACCTCGGCGTCATCGCCGCCCTCTGGGGGGCGGTGGACCCGGCGGTGATGGCCGCCACCGCCCGGGAGTTTGCCGGGGTGGAGCACCGCATCGAGTTTGTCCGGGAGCTGGACGGGGTCAAATGGTACAACGACTCCATCGCCACCAATCCGACCCGTATGATCGCCGGGCTGGAGAGCTTTGATCAGAAGCTCATCGTCCTCGCCGGCGGCTACGACAAGAAGATCCCCTTCGAGCCGCTGGCCGAGCCGGTGTGCCGGCATGTCAAGACGCTGATCCTCACCGGCGCCACCGCGGACAAGATCGAGGCGGCGGTGACCGCCTGCCCGGCCTACGCCGCAAGCGGCCTTACGATCCTCCGGGCGGCGGACCTGCCGGAGGCGGTGGCCCTGGCCCGGCGGGAGGCGAAGAGCGGGGACATCGTCACCCTGTCGCCGGCCTGCGCCAGCTTTGACAGCTACCCGAACTTCGAGGCCAGGGGCCGCCACTACAAGGAGCTGGTCCGGGACCTGAAGTGACCGGAAATACAGATTGTAATTCTGCAAAAACACACCCGTCCGCAGCCGGACGGGGACAGGAGGGAAACCAATGGAACGAACCGAAACCCGGGAGCTGCTGCTGCGGCTGTCCCGGGCCACCGGGGTCTCCGGCGCCGAGGAGGGG
>CAJFQR010000007.1 GCA_904419105.1 Candidatus Avimicrobium faecavium | reverse complement strand
CGAGCGCAACCTCTACCTGACCCTCCAGCTTCTTGAGCTGGATATGCCGATGGTGGTGGCCCTCAATATGATGGACGAGGTCGCCGGCAGCGGCGGCAGCATCGACATCCAGGCCCTCTCCGAAGGGCTGGGCGTGCCGGTGGTGCCCATCTCCGCCTCGAAAAACCAGGGCGTCTCCGAGCTGGTGGCAGTGGCGCTGCGCACGGTGGAGGCCGACCGGCGTCCGGCCCACCACGACTTCTGCAAGGGAGAGGTCCACCGGGCGATCCACTCGCTGGCCCATATGATCGAGGACCACGCCGAGGCCCACCATGTCCCGCTGCGCTACGCCGCCACCAAGCTGGTGGAAGGGGACGAGGCGATGATGGATAAGCTCCAGATCAACGAGAACGAGCGGGACATCGTCGGCCATGTGGTCACCGAGATGGAGACCGCCCTGGGCACCGACCGGGAGGCTGCGCTGGCGGATATGCGGTACAGCTACATCGAGGAGCTCTGCCGCAGGACGGTGCACAAGCCATCCGAGACGGTGGAGCAGCTGCGCTCGGTGAAGATTGACCGCATCCTCACCCACAAGGTGTTCGCCATCCCAATCTTCCTGTGCATCATGCTGCTGGTGTTCTGGCTCACCTTCGGGATCGTCGGCAGCACCCTCAGCGACTGGTTCAGCGCCGGGATCGCCATCGTCACCGACTGGGCGGACCAGGGGCTCACCGCTCTCGGCGTCGCCCCGATGCTCCACGCGCTGATTATCGACGGCATCTTTGCCGGTGTCGGCAGCGTGCTGGGCTTTATGCCCACCATCGTCACGCTGTTCTTCTTCCTGTCCATTTTGGAGGACAGCGGCTACATGGCCCGAGTGGCCTTCGTTAGGGATAAGCTGCTGCGCAAGATCGGCCTGTCCGGGCGCTCCTTCGTGCCGATGGTCATCGGATTCGGGTGCAGCGTGCCGGCCATTATGGCCTCCCGCACCCTCTCCAGTGAGCGGGACCGCAAGATGACCATTCTGCTCACCCCCTATATGTCCTGTTCCGCCAAGCTGCCGATCTACAGCGTCTTTACGGCGGCCTTCTTCCCGGAGCACGGGGCGCTTGTGATGATGGCGCTGTATGTCACCGGTATACTGGTGGCGATCCTGATCGGGCTGCTGCTTAAAAACAGTCTCTTCAAGGGCGATCCGGTGCCCTTTGTCATGGAGCTGCCGGCCTACCGGCTGCCGTCGGCCCAGAATGTCTGGCGGCATATGTGGGATAAAGCCAAGGACTTTGTGGTCAAGGCATTTACAATTATCTTTGCAGCGACTATAATAGTATGGGTCCTGCAGAACTTCAGCACCCACCTGTCGGTGGTCACCGACAGCTCCGAGAGCATCCTGGCGGCCATCGGCCAGGTGCTGGCGCCGGTGTTCGCGCCGCTGGGCTTTGGCGACTGGCGGGCGGCCACCGCGCTGCTCACCGGCCTGATGGCCAAGGAGAGTGTGGTGAGCACACTGGCCATCCTGCTGAATGTCGGCGATCCGTCGATGCTCGGGCCGGTGCTGTCCCAGCTGTTCACACCGCTTTCGGCGGTGTCCTTCCTGGTGTTCACGCTGCTGTATATGCCCTGTGTGGCGGCGATGGCAGCGGTGCGCCGGGAGCTGGGCAGTGTGCGCGGCGCGGTGCTGGCCATGGCCAGCCAGACCTGCGTGGCCTGGGTGGTGGCTTGCCTGGTCTACCAGGTGGGGATGCTGCTGGGATTTTGACCGTATAGAAACGGAACCACCGGCCATTGGCCGGCAATGGGAGGCGAATACGATATGTGGACAGTAGTGCTTCTGGCAGTGGTCTGCGTCGGCTTCTTCTACGGGCTGTACCGCACCTATAAGAACTACGACGGCGGGGACGAGAGCGGTTCCGGCTGCGGTGGCTGTTGCGGCGGCTGCTCCGGCTGCTCGATGTTCCAGAGCTGTTCCTCGGCGTCGAAGGAGTCGAAATAACCCTCAACGCAAGCAAAAAGGCGGCGCGCGGCGCCGTCTTTTTTGCGCAGCGGTCCGGTCTGCAAAAATCTGGCTGGCATCCGGCGGCAGTTTCTGTTACAATAACAAGCGGTATTTTTTGCGGCCAGGAGGCGGCGTATGAAGCGGTTTTTGACAAGGGATCGACTTTTTTATCTGGCGGTGCTGGCGGTGTCGGTGCTGTTCCTCATCGTGGGAAACCGCATTGCCGTCAGCGGCAACGCCTACTTTCAGTCCGGCAGCCGGGCGGACACCTACTACCGCTCGGAGGTGATCGCGGTCACCGAGCCGGAGAGGGTGGAGGCGGCGTACGACGGCTGGACCGATGTGCACTATGAGCAGGATGTGACGCTGCGCATCGACGAGGGGGCCGTCCGGGGCGAGGTGGTCACCGTGCACCAGCAGTTTGCCGAGCCCAACGACGGCTACAAGGTGTTCTTCTACGAGGTTGGGGACAGGGTGTTCACCGGGTTCAACTTCGACAGCGAGATGGAGCCCGAGTGGTTTATCGCCGACCACCTGCGGGAAGGGCCGATGCTGGCGCTGGTGATCGCCTTCTTTGCGCTGATCATCGCCTTCGGGCGCTTTAAGGGGTTCAACACGGTGGTGTCGCTGGTGTTCACCTGTGCGGCGGTATTTTTCATCATGATCCCGGCCATTATCAAAGGGGAGAACATCTACCTGGTGACCTTCATCACCGCCACCTACACCATCGTGATGACGCTGGCCATCGTCGCCGGCGTCCACCCGAAGAGCGTCGCCGCCGCCGTTGGGTGCATCTGCGGCGTCGGCTTTTCCGGGCTGCTGACGCTGGCGATGCAGGATGTGATGTACATCTCGGGGCTCATCGATGAGGATTCGAGCTTTGTCATGTACATCAACGCCGACGCGGTCATCGACCTGCGGGGGGTCATCTTCGCGGCCATCGTCATCGGCGCCCTGGGGGCGACGATGGATGTGGCCATGTCCATCGCCTCCTCGCTGGACGAGCTGCTCTACCACCGGCCGGACCTGTCCGACTTTGAGCTGATGCGCTCGGGGCTGAACATCGGTCGGGACATCATCGGCACGATGGCCAACACGCTGGTGCTGGCCTATGTGGGCAGCTCGCTGCACACCATCTTATTGCTGCTGGCCTACAACAACGACCTGGGCAGCATCATCAACCGGGAGAACATCGCCGTGGAGCTGCTCCAGTCGGTGGCCGGGAGCATCGGCATCCTGCTGGCAGTGCCCTCCACTGCCGCGGTGACGGTGCTCTGCAGAAGGTGGTTTGTCTCCCATGCGGCAAAGGAGAAGGCCCTGGCTGCCGTCTGCGCCGGAGGGACTGCCGTGTCCGCCCCGGAGATCCCGGAGGAGCTTGCCGAAGAGCCGGCGGAGGAGTCCGCTCCGGAGCCCCCGGCTGAAGAGGCACCGGCGGAGAAGAGCATCGAGGAGCTCTGGCGGGATTACCGGGATCAGGCCGGGAAAAATTGACCGGCCGGGGCGGCTTTTTGGCAAAGGATATTGGCATTTTGCCCGGGCTGTGGTAGAATGACGGTAGAAGGCCCGTGTGCCCCACGGGCGGCCGGCGCGGCAGGCGGCCCGCCGGAACGGAAAAAGCGGAGAGAGACGGCCCCGGCGGCAGCGCCGGGCCAGGGGGTTGTGCGCCCAAATAGGCCCGCCCCGCCGCAGGATCGAAACAGGAGAGATCGCAATGGAGAAGTATATCGTGACCGGAGGCAGCCGCCTTCACGGCAAGGTGACCATCAGCGGCGCGAAGAACGCGGCGGTGGCCATTCTGCCTGCCACCGTCCTCGCACGGGATGTGTGCGTGCTGGAGAACATCCCCAACATCAGCGATGTGACCGCGCTGCTGAACATCCTCAGGGCCCTCGGAGCCCGGGTGCGCCTGCTGGACAAGACCACCGTCGAGATCGACACCACCCATCTCACCGAGCCGGTGGTGCCCCATGAGCTGGCCAAGCCGCTGCGGGCCTCCTACTACTTCCTCGGCGCGCTGCTCGGGCGGTGCGGCCGGGCTGATGTGTCGCTGCCCGGCGGCTGCAACTTCGGCGGGGTGCGCCCCATCGACCAGCACATCAAGGGCTTCCGGGCGCTGGGCGCTGAGGTGTCGGTGAACTACGGCATGGTGCATATGACCAGCGAGGCGCTCGTCGGGGAGCACATCTACTTCGATGTGGTCTCGGTCGGGGCCACGATGAATGTGATGCTGGCCGCTGTCAAGGCCAGGGGCGTCACCATCCTGGAGAACGCCGCCAAGGAGCCGCACATCGTCGACCTGGCCAACTTTCTCAACTCGATGGGGGCGGATATCCGGGGCGCCGGCACCGATGTGATCAAGATCCACGGCGTCGATGTGCTCCATGGCACCGAGTACAGCATCATCCCCGATCAGATCGAGGCCGGTACCTATATGGTGGCTGCGGCGGCCACCGGCGGCGATGTGCTGGTGGAGAATGTGATCCCCAAGCACCTGGAATCGATCATCGACAAGCTCCGCCGGGCCGGCGCCACCGTCGAGGAGTTCGACGACGCGGTGCGGGTCTCCCGGACCGGCCGGCTGCAGCATGTCAACGTCAAGACGATGCCCCACCCGGGGTTCCCCACCGATATGCAGCCCCAGATGACCACGATGCTCTGCTGTGCCGAGGGCACCAGCATCGTCTCGGAGGGCGTGTGGGACAACCGCTTCAAGTATGTGGATGAGCTGCGAAAGATGGGCGCCAACATCCAGGTGGACGGCAAGGTGGCTGTGGTGGAAGGGGTCGAGCGCCTCACCGGTGCGCCGGTGAAGGCCCTGGATCTGCGGGCCGGCGCGGCGATGCTCATCGCCGGACTGATGGCCGACGGGATCACCGAGGTGGAGGAGATCCACCACATCGAACGGGGATACTCCAGCCTGGTGGATAAGCTGCGCAGTCTGGGGGCGGATATCCGCAAGGTGAGCTATGACGATGACCCGCTTCGGGAGGCACTGTAAGCCGCCCCGAAGGGGATAAGGCGGTCCGGCCGCGCAGCCGGGCCGCTTTTTTGAGAGGAAACTTGGGAGAGGAACGAGGCATTTGGCACGGTTTTGTACGCTTTTCAGCGGTTCGTCGGGAAACAGCACCTACATCGGCAGCGGCAGCGGCGGCATCCTGGTGGATGCCGGTGTCTCCTGCAAGGCCATTTTGGAGGCGCTGGACGGCAGAGGCATCGATCGGGCGGGGATCCGGGCGCTGTTCCTCACCCATGAACACATCGACCATGTCAAAGGGGTGCGGGTGCTGCTGAAAAAACTCGGCATCCCGGTATACGCCTCCCGGGAGACGCTGGACTTCCTCGAGGAGCGGGGCCAGCTGCCGGAGGGGGTGCCCACCCGGGAGATTACCCCCGGCGTGACCGTCCAGGTGGAGGAGATGGCGGTGACCCCCTTTGCCACCAGCCACGATTCGCTGTCCAGCTGCGGCTATACCGTCTCGCTGCCGGACGGCCGCCGGCTGGCGGTGGCCACCGACCTGGGCCATGTGGACAACGGGGTCCATGCTGCGCTGCGGGGCTGTGATCTGGTGCTGCTCGAGGCCAACTATGACGAGGGCATGCTGCGCTGCGGGCCCTATCCCTATCCGCTCAAGCGGCGCATTGCCTCGGATTCGGGGCATCTGTCCAATCTGCACAGCGCCGGGGAGGCCGGCCGGCTCATTGCCGAGGGCACCACCCGGGTGGTGCTCGGGCATCTGTCCAAGGAGAACAACTCCCCGCTGCTGGCCCGGGAGACGGTGCGCAGTGAGCTGGCTTTGGCGGGACTGCGGGAGGGCAGCGACTTCCTGCTGGAGGTGGCCCCCCGCTCCGGCCCGGGGCCGATGACGATACTGTAACGGAGGAGGACCATGCTGAATATCACCATTCTGGCGGTTGGAAGGCTCAAGGAGCGCTATCTCACCGACGCCTGCGCCGAATACCAGAAGCGACTTGGAGCCTACTGCCGGCTGCAGATCGTCGAGATCGATGAATACCGCCTGCCCCAGAACCCCTCCCCCGCTCAGATCGCCGCCGGCATCGAGGCCGAGGGCCGGGCCATGGCTGCAAAGATCCCGGCCGGGAGCTTTGTGGTGCCGCTGTGCATCGAGGGAAAGATGCTCTCGTCGGAGGAGTTTTCGGCGGCGCTGGACAGGGCCGCCATCGGCGGGCACAGCAGCATCGCGCTGCTTATCGGCGGGAGCTACGGGCTGTGGGAGGAGCTCAAGCGCCGTGGGGATCTGCGGCTGTCCATGTCCCGGATGACCTTTCCCCACCAGCTGGCCCGGGTGCTGCTGCTCGAGCAGCTCTATCGGGCAATGACCATCTCCCATGGGCAGAAATACCATAAATAGCGGTTTTGATTGACAAGCCGCGGCAAATTGGTATAATGGATTTATCCCCATCATGGACATTGTTTCCCACGAGAGGAGGAAAACCCATGACCGAAAAAGAACAGCGGTCTGTCATCAGCCGTCTGCACCGGATCTCCGGCCAGGTGGCCGGCATCGAGAAAATGGTGGAGGACGGCGCCCCGGAGGAAGAGATCCTCATCCAGATCAACGCTGTGAAACAGGCTGCCCATAGGGTCGGCCAGCTGCTGCTGAGCTCGAAGATGACCGACTGCGTCCGGGAGGCTGCCGCCACCGGCGACGCCGAGGGGGCCATCGAGTCCTATCAGAAGACGCTGGAGTTCTTCGCCAGGATGTGAGCCCCAAAGTGAGAACCGAAGTGCCAATGGAGAGGGCAGTTCGGTTCTTATTTTTTTGCACGAAACGTGCCTTTTGAAAAAAATGGTTGATTTTGCAGGATATCGTGCCAAAATGTGCCCTGAACTGCGTATATTTTGGGAGGAATCATTCATGACTGGATCTGCCGCGGCGGCTGACACCGAACCGAAACTTGCCACCAATCTGGATACCGACCTGCTCAAGCTGGTTGCCATCACCGCGATGACGCTGGACCATGCAGGGGCGGTATTCTTCCCGGGGATACCGGCTTTCCGCTGGATTGGGCGGATGGCGTTCCCGCTGTTCTGCTACTGTATGACCGTCGGCCTGCTGTACACCCGCAGCATCCGCCGGTATCTGGGCCGGCTCGGGCTGTTTGCGCTGGTGTCCCAGCCGTTCTGGATCCTGGCCTTCAACTCGGACGATATCCTCGGGAACCTGTTCAATCTGAACATCTTCTTCACGCTGTTCGTCTCGCTGCTGGCCATGTGGGGCTTCAAGGAGAAAAAGTGGCCGCTGTTCATCGGCGGGGTGCTGCTGCTGGGCTTCGTCAACTTCGACTACTCCTACGGCGGAGTGGTGCTGATGCTGATCTTCTACCTCTGCCGCAATCGTCCGGCACTGGGCGGGGCGCTCTACCTGCTGGACTATCTGCCGGCTGTGTGGGGCGGCAGCCCGGAGGACCCGCTGGCCTGCACCATCGGGCCGCTGTGCATGGGGTTTGAGATCTTCTCGCTGCTGGCGCTGCCGCTGATCGTTATGCGCACCCACAGCGGCATCCGCATCCCGAAGTGGTTCTTCTACGGCTTCTACCCGGCGCATCTGCTGCTGATCTTCATCGGCCGGACGCTCCTCGGCGTCTGAGCGCAAAAAAACTCCCTCCGGCCCTTCTGCGGTAAGGTCCGGGGGGAGTTTTCACTGGCGGTTCAGCGGCCGGCCCAGTATTTCCGGTCGAGGGAGCGGTACTGGATGGCCTCGGTGATGTGCGGGGTGTCCAGCCGCTCACTGCCGTCCAGGTCGGCGATGGTGCGGGCAATTTTGAGGATCCGGTCGTAGGCCCGGCCGGACAGATTCATTCGCTCAAAGGCCGCCTTGAGGATCCGGTCGGCAGCCGGGGTGAGAGGGCAGGCCTCCGCCAGGGCGGAGGCGGGGATCTGGGCGTTGCAGGGCACGCCGCAGCGGGCCAGCCGCCGCTGCTGCCGGCTCCGGGCGGCGATGACCCGCTCCCGGATGGCGGCGGAGCTCTCCCCGGGGGTGGCGTCGGAGAGTTCCTCGTACCGCACCGGGTCCACCTCCACCTGGATGTCCAGCCGGTCCAGCAGCGGGCCGCTCACCCGGCCCAGATACTTGCGGATGGCGGTGGGGGAGCAGGTGCAGGGCCGGGTCGGATGGCCGTAGTAGCCGCAGGGGCAGGGGTTCATCGCCGCCACCACCATCACCCGGCTCGGGTAGGTCACACTGCCGCCGGCCCGGGAGATGGTCACCTGGCCGGTCTCCATCGGCTGGCGCAGCACCTCGAGGGTGCCCCGGGCAAACTCCGGCAGCTCATCGAGGAAGAGCACCCCGTTGTGGGCCAGGCTGATCTCTCCGGGGCGGGGATTGGAGCCGCCGCCGGAGAGCCCCGCCGCCGACACCGTGTGGTGCGGCGCCCGGAAGGGACGGCGGCGCAGCAGCGCCACCCCCTCCGGCAGCAGCCCGGCGATCGAGTGGATCTGGGTGGTCTCGATGGCCTCCTCAAAGGAGAGGGGCGGAAGGATCGACGGGATGCGCTGGGCGATCATGCTCTTGCCTGAGCCGGGGGAGCGGAGCAGCAGCAGGTTGTGTCCGCCGGCGGCTGCCACTTCCACCGCCCGCCGGGCCAGCAGCTGCCCCTTGACATCGGCAAAATCCGGCACCGGCACCTCGGCCTCCGGCGCCGTCGGGAAGGAAGAGGCCGGCGGCAGCGCCGTCTCGCCCCGGAGATGGCGGAGCACCTCTTCCACCGTGTCGGCGGCGTAGACGGCGATGTCCGGGAACACCGCTCCTTCGGCGGCGTTCTGCCTGGGGACGATGACCTCCCGCAGGCCCAGGCTCCGGGCCCGGGCCACCATCGAGAGCACCCCGGCCACCGGCCGCAGATGCCCGTCCAGGGAGAGCTCTCCCACCATCGCCAGATCGCCGGGCAGCGGCGGCAGCAGGCCGGTGGAGGCCAGGATGCCGGCGAGCATCGGCAGGTCGTAGATGGCGCCGGTCTTGCGGGTGTCCGCCGGGGCCAGGTTCACCACCACCCGGCTCTGGGGAAAGTCCACCCCGCAGTTTTTCATCGCCGAGCGCACCCGGTCCTTGGACTCCTTGACGGCAGCGTCCGGCAGGCCGACGATCTCAAAGGTCGGAAAGGCCCGGCTCACATCGACTTCCACCGTCACCGGATAGCAGGCGATGCCGGTGAGCCCGAAGCTGTTGACACTGGAAAACATCCCATCACGCCCCTTTTTCTGTTTGGTACCATTATATCCTATTTTTTCACAGGAAAAAAGCCCCTTTTCCCGGCAGAAAAACCGCTGTTCGGTGATTGACACCCGCCGGGTGCCGGGCTATTATAGACAGTGGAAACGCCGAACAGGAAAGGAAGATGACCAATGGAATTTGACAGACGCTGGCTGGACCCGGCCCTGGCCGGGGAGGAGCTGGCAGCCCGCACCGCCCGGGTGATGGAGGATCCGGCGCTGCTGGAGGGCTGCTTTGGCGGCGGGCTGGAGTTTGGCACCGCCGGGCTCCGGGGCATCATGGATACCGGCACCGCCCGGATGAACCGCATCACCGTCGGCCGGGCCACACAGGGGCTGGCGGCGGTGCTGCTGGAGGAGCGGCCCGATCCCCAGGTGGCCATCGCCTATGACAGCCGCCATCAGTCCCGTGCCTTCGCCGAGGAGGCCGCTGCCGTGCTGGCCGCCTCCGGTGTCCGGGCCTGGATCTACCCCCGGCTGATGCCCACTCCGGCCCTGTCCTACGCCGTGCGGCGGCTCGGCTGCGATGCCGGTATCATGATCACCGCCAGCCACAACCCGCCGGCCTACAACGGCTATAAGGTCTACGACCGCACCGGCGGACAGATCGTCTCTGCCTTCGCTGCCCGGGTGCAGGCGGCCATCGACGCCACCGACCCGTTTACCGGCGTCCGCCGCGGGGACTATGCCGCCCTGCTCGCAGAGGGCCAGATCCGGGAGATCCCCGACCAGGTCCGGGAGGACTACCTCGCTGAGGTGCTGCGGCTGCAGCTGCGCCCGGGCATCCTTGCCGAGAGCGGGTTGGTGGTGGCTTATTCGCCGCTTAACGGCGCCGGCCACCGTCCGGTGATCGACGCCCTCACCCGGGCGGGGCTGGAGGAGCTCTACCTGGTGGCAGATCAGTCGAAGCCGGATGGGGATTTTCCCACCTGTCCCTCCCCGAACCCGGAAAACCCCGAGGCGATGAAGATGGTCCTCGACCTGGCCCGGCTCATTCAAGCCGACCTGGCTTTTGCCACCGATCCGGACAGCGACCGCATCGGCGTCGCCGCAAGGGAGGAGGACGGCAGCTACCGGCTTCTCTCCGGCAACGAGTTCGGGGTGCTGCTGCTGGACTACATCTGCCGCACCCGCAAGGCAGCCGGCACCCTGCCCGAGCGCCCGCTGGCGGTGACCAGCATCGTCTCGACGCCGATGGCCCGGCAGGTGGCGAAGAAGTACGGCGTCGAGCTCGTCGAGGTCCTCACCGGCTTCAAGTACATCGGCGACGAGATGAACCGTCTGGAGGCCGCCGGCGAAGGGGAGCGCTTCCTGATGGGCTTTGAGGAGAGCTGCGGCTACCTGACCGGTATGCATGTCCGGGACAAGGATGCGGTGAACGCCGCCCTGCTGGCCGCTGAGATGGCCGCCGCCTGCAAGCTTGAGGGCCGCACCCTCTGCCAGGCGCTGGACGGGCTCTATGCGGAGCACGGCACCTGGTTCACCAAAGCGGACAGCTTCGCCTTTACCGGACCGGCGCCGATGGAGGCGATGGCCGCGGTGATGGAGCGGCTGCGCCGGGAGACAGTCGACGCTGTCGCCGGCAGCCCGGTGACCGTCCGCACCGACTACGCCCGGGACGATACCGGCCTGCCCCGGGCCGATGTGCTCGCCTGGGAGCTGGCGGACGGCTGCCGGGTCATCGCCCGGCCCTCCGGCACCGAGCCCAAGCTGAAATTCTACTTTGCCGTCCGCGGCGCCGGACGCCCGGCGTGTGAGGCCCGATACCGGGCTCTGCGGGTGGAGATGACCGCCCGGGCCGGGCTGGACGGCTGAGCGCCGCCGGTATGAAAATAAGTTTCCGGAAAACACTTGCATTTTCTAGCTCTTTGTGATAACATACTACTGTTATAATTCTGCCGGTGGGCGATGGAGGTGACAAGATATGAAGAAGGGGATTCATCCCAAGTACCAGGACGCGAAGATCATTTGCGCCTGCGGCGAAGTGATCGAGACCAGATCCACCAAGCCGGAGATCCGGGTTGAGGTTTGCTCCAAGTGCCACCCGTTCTATACAGGTAAGCAGAAGCTGGTCGATTCCGGCGGCCGTGTTGATCGCTTCAACCGGCGGTTCAATATGGGCAAGTGAGCAGGTGCCGTCCGGCGCCTGGCGTCTGAATAAAGCAGTGATGGAGCGGTGCGGATCGAATTTGCACCGCTCCGTTTCTGCTGTCAGGAAATACGACCGAAGAGGAGGAGAAGGTCAATGCAGCCCTATACTACACTGGCCGGCTACGGCACCGACGAATTTGTGGAAAAACGCTCCCGGTTTATCGGGTATGCCGCCCCGGTGACCACCGAGGCGGAGGCGGTGGACTTTATCGCCCGGATCCGGGCCCTCCACCGGGAGGCCAGCCACAATGTATACGCCTACGCCCTGCGGGAGGGGCAGGTGCGCCGTTACTCGGACGACGGAGAGCCCCAGGGCACCGCCGGGGTGCCGGTGCTCGATGTGCTGCAGAAGCAGGAGATCGTCGACGCAGTGGTGGTGGTGACCCGTTACTTCGGCGGCACACTGCTGGGCGCCGGCGGGCTGGTGCGGGCCTACACCGAGGGAGCTTCCATCGCCGTGCGGGCGGCCCGGCCCCGGCGGATGCAGCCCTGCACCGTGCTGGAGCTCGGCATCGAGTATCCGCAGTACGGCAGGGTGAGCTATCTGCTGCCTCAGTACCGGGCAGTGACTCTTGACTCGGACTTTGGGGCGGCGGTGCGGCTGCGGGTGATGCTGCCGGACGGGCAGGTGGCACCCTTCTGCAAGGAGCTGGCCGAGGCCACCGGCGGCGCCGCCCGGCCGGAGGAACGGGACCATCTCTATGCCGAAATTCCGGACTGACTCGGCTTTTTGCAGAAAAGGACAGACAAAACTTTGTCTACTTTACCCTTTTTTCAAAAAAACAAGGGGGAAACGGGACTTTTTCCGGTATATCTATTTATAGAGGGGTATGAGACCGACCCTGTTGACCAAGACCCTTTTTAGGAAAGGAGGGACCGCCGATGACCATTCGGGAACAGCTTGAGGCCGCCGAGCGGCAGTATCTCTCCCCGCTGGCGACCCTGAGCTCTGAGAGCCGCGGCCGGGAGACCCCCATTGAGCCCTGCCCGATGCGCACCGAGTTCCAGCGGGACCGGGACCGCATCATCCACTCCAAGAGCTTCCGGCGGCTCAAGCACAAGACCCAGGTGTTTCTCTCGCCGGAGGGGGACCACTACCGCACCCGGCTGACCCACACGCTGGAGGTCAGCCAGATCGGGCGTACCATCGCCCGGGCGCTGCGCCTCAACGAGGACCTGGTGGAGGCCGCCGCCATGGGGCATGACATCGGCCACACCCCCTTCGGCCACGCCGGGGAGTATGCGCTGCGGGAGGTTTGCCCGCTGGGCTTCGACCACAACGAACAGAGTGTCCGGGTGGCAGAGCGGCTGGAAAACGGCGGCCGGGGGCTCAACCTCACCTGGGAGGTGCGGGATGCCATCCGCTGCCATTCCAGCGGCTGCCCCCAGGCCCGGACGCTGGAGGGCCGGGTGCTGCGCTATGCCGATAAGATCGCCTATGTCAACCACGACATCGAGGACGCCATCCGGGCCGGGGTGCTGGACGAGGAGGATATCCCCTGGGAGGTCAAGCTCGCCGTCGGCCGCACCAAGAGCCAGCGCATCACCACTTTCATCACCGATATCCTGGAGAACAGCGTCGAGGACATCACCATGTCCCCAAAGATGCAGCGCCTTTACGAGCAGCTGATCGACTTCATGTTTGAGGCGGTCTACCGCAACCCCAAGGCAAAGGGCGAGGAGGGCAAGGCCCGGGACCTGGTGAAGCACCTGTACAGCTATTTCACCGCCCATGTGGAGAAGATGCCCGATGAGTACCGCGCCATTGCCGAGGAGGAAGGAGTCGAGCGGGCGGCGCTGGACTACATATCCGGTATGAGCGACCGGTTTGCCGTGCGGCTCTATGAGGACCTGTTCATCCCGAAATTCTGGAATGTGTGACCGTGAGACCGGCAAGGGAGGTGACCGCCAGTGATCCCGGAGAGCTTTCTGGAAGAACTCAAACAGCGCTGCGACATCGAGCAGATCATCTCGGCCTATGTGCCGCTCAAGCGGACCGGGCGCACCTATAAAGGGCTGTGCCCCTTCCATTCGGAAAAGACCCCGTCCTTTGTAGTCTACCCGGAGAGCCAGTCCTTCTACTGCTTTGGCTGCGGCGCCGGCGGCGATGTGATCACCTTCATCCGCCGCCAGGAGAATCTGGAGTATGTAGAGGCGGTGCGCTTTCTCGCCGAGAAGGTGGGCATGACGGTGCCGGAGGATGTGGCGGAGGACCGCACCGCCAAGCTGCGCCTGCGCATCCTTGAAATGAACCGGGAGGCGGCACGGTTTTTCCACCAGAACCTGGTCAAAGGGCCGGACCGCCGGGGATTGGAGTACTTTGCCTCCCGGGGCATGGACCCGAAAATGATCACCCGTTTTGGCCTCGGGTATGCCCCGGACGGCTGGAACGGCCTGCGGGACCACCTGGCGGAGAAGGGCTATTCCTGGGAGGAGATGCGCGCTGCGGCACTGGTCTCCCAGGGACGGAACGGCAGCGTCTACGACACCTTCCGCCGGCGGGTGATCTTCCCGATCATCGACCTGCGGGGGAATGTTATCGGCTTCGGCGGGCGGATCCTCGGCAAGGAGGGCGGTCCCAAGTACCTCAACTCCGCCGATACGCTGGCCTTTAAGAAGAGCCGCAACCTCTTCGCCCTCAATTTTGCCAAAAACGCTGCAGACAAGCGGCTGATCCTCTGCGAGGGGTATATGGACACCGTCTCGATGCACGGGGCGGGCTTTACCAACGCAGTGGCCACCCTGGGCACCGCGCTGACACCGGAGCAGGCCCGGCTGATCTCCCACTACACCGACGAGGTGATCCTGGCCTATGACTCGGACGACGCCGGTCAGAAGGCCACCGCCCGGGCGGTGCGGCTCTTTGACGAGATCGGCCTAAAGGTGAAGGTGCTGCGGATGGAGGGGGCCAAGGACCCGGACGAGTACATCAAAAAATTCGGCGCCACCCGCTTTAAGCTGCTGCTGGACGGCAGCACCAACGCCACCGAATACGCCATCGACCGCCTGAAGGAGAAGTATGACCTGAGCACCGACGATGGGAAGGTCCGCTTTCTCGGGGAGCTGGCGGCGCTGCTGGCCGGGGTGCCCAACCCGGTGGAGCGGGATGTGTACATCTCCCGCTGGGCCAATACCCTCGGCGTCAGCGCCCAGGCTCTCACCGAGCAGGTGCAGAGCCTCTGGCGGCGCAGAAAGGCCGGTGAACGCAAAAAGCGGGACGGCGACCTGACACTGGCCTCCCAGGATGTGGAGGTCAACCGGCGGGATCCCCAGCGGGCGCGCAACATCGGCTATGCGCTGGCGGAGGACAAGCTCATCGCCGCGCTGTGGAAAAACAACGACTTTTACCCGTTCATCAAGGAGCGGATCCGCCCGGAGGACTTTGTCACCGATTCCAACCGTGTCATCTTTCAGGAGCTGTGCCGGCGTCTGGAGGAAAACCGCCCGGTGACGGTAACCGCCTTTGCCAGCGTGCTGGACGAGGCGCTGCTCTCCCGGCTCACCTGGCTTTTGGCCGACAATGACACGGTGCGCTTCGACCGGCAGCAGGTCGAGGACTTCATTGATAAGATACGATCCCGCCAGCTCAAAAAGGACTCCGCTGAGATAAGCGGCATGGACCGGCAGGAGCTGGATGACTATATCAAAAAACTCTCTGAGAAAAAAAGAGGATAAAGGAGTGGTTCTGCGTGGCAGCGACCGAAAACAATAAGAAAAATGTGATCTCCAACCTGTTGGAGGCCGGCAAAGCGAAGGGAAAACTCTCCACCAAGGACATCACCGATGCCCTGGAAGAGCTCGACTACGATGTGGAGCAGGTGGACAAGCTCTACAGCATGCTGGAAGGGCAGAACATCGAGATCGTCGAGGAGGGCGCCTCCCTGGACGACGACATCGACGACCTGGATGTGGACAGCCACGACAATGATGACGCGCTGGACCTCTCCTTTGTGGACGGCGTCAACATCGACGACCCGGTGAAGGTCTATCTGAAGGAGATCGGCCGGGTGCCGCTGCTCACCAGCGAGGAGGAAGTCGAGCTGGCCCAGCGCATGGCCGAGGGCGACGCCGCCGCCAAAAAGCGTCTGGCTGAGGCCAACCTGCGCCTGGTGGTGAGCATTGCCAAGCGGTATGTGGGCCGGGGGATGCAGTTCCTCGACCTGATCCAGGAGGGCAACCTGGGCCTGATCAAGGCGGTGGAGAAGTTCGACCACACCAAGGGCTTCAAGTTCTCCACCTACGCCACCTGGTGGATCCGCCAGGCGATTACCCGGGCCATCGCCGACCAGGCCCGCACCATCCGCATCCCGGTGCACATGGTGGAGACCATCAACAAGGTCAAGAAGGTCTCCTCCCAGCTGCTCCACCAGAACGGCCATGACCCGACGGCGGAGGAGATCGCCGCTGCGCTGGATATGCCGGTGGACAAGGTACGGGAGATTCTGCGGGTGGCCCAGGAGCCGGTATCGCTGGAGACTCCCATCGGCGAGGAGGAGGACAGCCATCTGGGCGACTTCATCCCCGACGACGACGCCCCGGCCCCGGCGGACGCCGCCAGCCACACGCTGCTCAAGGAGCAGCTCAGCGAGGTGCTCAAGACCCTGACTCCCCGGGAAGAGAAGGTGCTGCGCCTGCGGTTCGGCCTGGAGGACGGGCGCAGCCGCACGCTGGAAGAGGTGGGCAAGGAGTTCAATGTCACCCGTGAGCGCATCCGCCAGATCGAGGCCAAGGCGCTGCGCAAGCTCCGCCATCCCTCCCGCTCGAAGAAGCTCAAGGACTTCCTGGACTGAGGCCTTTCATATGATGCGATCTTTTGGGGAGCTCGGTGCTTGGCCGGTTCCGTCTTATGCTGCCCCTTTGGCCGTTGGCGGTTTTCCAGCGCCACGCCGGCCGGGAGCGGCGGATATAGCGGGCTTGCGGCTGCTTTTTCCAGCGTGAGAGCGGACACCGGCGCTTGACAAACCGGCGAGGGGATAGTATACTGATAATCAGGCACTACACTATAATAGTATACATTTCGTCGGGAGGTTCCTTATGCATATCACTTTGGAAGCGGATTACGCGGTCCGCATCGTCCACTGCCTGGCCAAGAGCGGCCGGCGGATGGATGCCAAGAGCATTGCGGAAGAGACCGGCGTCACCCTTCGTTTTTCCCTCAAGATCCTGCGCAAGCTGGTGAGCGCCGGCATTATCAAGTCCTATAAGGGCACCCAGGGCGGCTATGAGATCGCCCGTCCCCTGGAGGAGATCACCCTGAACGATGTGATCCAGACGGTGGAGGGTCCCTTTGCCCTGAGCCGCTGCCTGCGGGAGGACTACGACTGTGGCCAGACCTGCTGCGGGGAAGGGGAATGCGACTGTGTGTTCCGGGACATCTACGGGGAGATCTCCCAGGAGGTCCAGAACAAGCTCACCTCAGTGCGGTTTTCCGATTTGGTGAAAAAAGAGGAACAGCCTCAATAAAGCTCCTGTCAAAGGGCTCCGTCAGTGGACGGGGCCCTTTTTTCACCGGCACCATCGTTTACAAAATCCATAAGATTTTCCAGCGGCGATGTGCTATACTAAAGCCATATAGGATCAATGAGGGGCAAAATTTTTGCATCAAGGAGGAAACAGTCTTGCAACAGCCGATCGACTATCAGGATGCCTACCTGCGGCTGCTGGCGCAGAAGTTCTGCACCGTGCAGGAGGTCAGTACCGAGATTATCAATCTGGAGGCCATCCTGGCGCTGCCAAAGGGCACCGAACACTTTATGAGCGACATCCATGGAGAGGACGAGGCCTTCGCCCACATCCTCAACAACTGCTCCGGCGTCATCCGGGACAAGATCGACGCCGTCTACGGCGAGAGCCTCTCCGCCGCCGAACGGGCGGAGCTGGCCACGCTGATCTACTACCCGACTCACAAACTGGAGTACATCAAATCCCATATGACAGGTGACCTAGGGGACTGGTACCGCACCACGCTGCGCCGGCTGGTGGAGATTGGCCGGGCGGTGGCCTCCAAGTACACCCGTTCCAAGGTGCGCAAAGCGCTGCCCCAGGACTTCGCCTACATCATCGACGAGCTGCTCAACGCCGATGCCGCGATGAAAAACCGGGAGGACTACTACGACCGCATCATCACCTCGCTGATCGGCATCGACCGGGCGGACGCCTTTATCACCGCCATCGCCGGTGTCATCAAGCAGCTGGCGGTGGACCGGCTGCACATCATCGGCGATGTGTTCGACCGGGGCCCCCGCCCGGATAAGATCCTCGATATGCTTATGCGCCATCACAGTGTGGATATCCAGTGGGGCAACCACGATATGCTGTGGATGGGTGCCGCCTGCGGCAGCGAGGCCTGCATCTTCGACATTCTGGGCATCAGCGTCAAGTACTCCAATATGGAGATGCTCGAGCGGGGCTACGGCATCAGCTTGAGGCACCTGACCAACTTTGCCCAAAAGACCTACGCCGACGGCGGGTGCTTTGCGCCGAAGGTGATCTCGGCGATGGACCGGGAGATCTCCGGCACCGACAGCATTGCCCGCCTCTACAAGGCGGTGCTGGTGATCCAGTTCAAGCTCGAGGGGCAGGCCATCATGCGCAATCCGTCCTTCTGCATGGAGGACCGGCTGCTGCTGGACAAGATCGACTATGAGAACCGCTCAATCACCATCGGCGGGTCGGCCTATGCGCTGGAGGACTGCGACTTTCCGACGGTGGATAAAAACGACCCCTATCGCCTCACCGATGAGGAGGCGGAGATCGTGGCGGAGCTGCGCCACTCCTTCCTGCACTCGCCCCGGCTCACCGAGCATATGGACTTCCTCTACCGGGTCGGGTCGATGTATCTCTGCTTCAACCAGAACCTGCTCTACCACGGATGTCTGCCGATGAACGAGGACGGCAGCTTTGCCGAGTTCGCCATCGACGGGCGGTTCTACTCCGGCAAGGCGCTGATGGATATCTTCGACCAGAAGGCCCGGGCCGCCTATCTTGGCCGCCGGCGGGAGGATGAGGAACAGCGCCGGGCAGTGGATCTGATGTGGTATATGTGGTGCGGGAAAAAGTCCCCGCTCTTCGGCCGGGACCGTATGACTACCTTTGAGCGCTGCCTGATCGAAGATAAAAGCGCCCACACCGAGCCGAAGAACGCCTACTACCGCCATACCGCCGACCCGGCGGTGTGCGACCGCATCCTGGCGGAGTTCGGCCTCACCGGGGAGCACGCCCACATCATCAACGGCCACATGCCGGTGAAGATTAAGGACGGCGAGAGCCCGGTGCACGGCGGCGGCAAGATGCTGATCATCGACGGGGGCTTCAGCAAGGCGTACCAGAAGACTACCGGCATCGCCGGCTATACGCTGGTGTACAACGCCCACGGCCTCAAGCTCATCTCCCATGAGCCGTTCAAGAGCCGGGCGGACTGTGTGGTCCACGACACCGATATCCTCTCCAAGACCGAGATCCTCGAGTCGCTGCCGGAGCCGGCAAAGGTGGCCGATTCGGACATCGGCACCGAGCTGCGCCGCCAGATCGAGGGCCTCAAGCAGCTGCTGGCCGCCTACCGCAGCGGCGCCATCAAGGAGACGAATCTGCACTGACGCCTTGCAAAGCAGGCGGCCGGGTGCTACACTGATAGTATCGCGTTTTGCGGGAATTTTATCGAAAAAGGACGGGAACAGATATGGCACTTCCGATGGATCGGGCGGCTGCGTTTGAACTGCTCAAGCAGCACACCCACACCGAATCTCTCATCCACCACGCCATCTCGGTGGAGGCGGCGATGCGCCACTTTGCCGAGTTTTACGGCGAAGATGTGGAATACTGGGGCATGGTGGGCCTCCTCCACGACCTCGACTACGAAGAGCACCCGGACGAACACTGCCAGGTGACCCCCATCTACCTGCGGGAAGCCGGCTTTGACGAGGACTTTATCCGGGCGGTGCTCTCCCACGGCTATGGGCTCTGCACCGATGTGGAGCCACAGAAGCAGATGGAGAAGGTCATCTACACCGTTGATGAACTTACCGGCTTCATCACTGCTGTGGCGCTGATGCGCCCGAGCAAGAGCCTGCTGGACCTGGAGGTCTCATCGGTGAAGAAGAAGTTCAAGGATAAGAAGTTCGCCGCCAAGGTCAAGCGGGATGTGATCCGGGACGGTGCCGAGCGCCTGGGCATGGACCTGGATGCGGTGATGGAGCACTGCATCCTGGCGCTGCGCACCATCAACGAGGAGCTCGGCTTCCAGCCGCTGCCTGCCGCGGAATAAGCCCGACAATAAAAAAGCGTGTCTGTCAGCGGCAGACACGCTTTTTTATTTTTTAGGCTTCGATAAAGGCGGCCAGCCCCTCTGGGTCGGATATGGTGTAGGAACCTTGCCGGCAGCGCAGAAATCCCCGGTGTTCCAGTTCGGCCACCGCCCGGGAGATGGTAACCCGGTCGGTGTAGAGCATCTTGGCGATGAGCTCCTGGCTGAGCCGCAGCGGTGCTCACCAAGGAGCTTTATGACAACGGCCAGATCACCGACGATGAGCGTACCATCCTGGTAGCTTTTATGTATCCGGGTTCGGCGCCGATCGGCAATATGATTTCCACCCAGGCGGCGGTGCTGCCCATCGCCGTGCTGGCTATGGGCCCGCTGATCCTTGTTGTCATTTTCTGCAAACTGGTGGGAGCCAACCTGGTGAGGCTGTTTATCGCAGCGCAGAATAAACGGACAAAGAAGGAGGCGGCGTGATGAGCACACAGACTACCGCGAAACAGGAGAAAAAAGAGGGCATCATCGAAACCTTTACCGCCGGTGCGAAAAAGGGCTGGGGCATTGCGATCAATACCATTGTGCCGGCTATGGTGCTGGGCTATGTATTGGTGCAGGCCTTTACCGTCACCGGGATCATGGATGTGCTCGGCAGCCTGTGCGGGCCGGTGATGGGCATCTTCGGCCTGCCGGGGGAGGCGGTCACCGTCCTGATCAGCGCCTTCTTCGCCAAGGCGGCGGGGGCGGCCACGGCCTTTAACCTCTACATGGCCGGGACCATCACCGCGGCACAGGCCACCATCTGCATCATGCCCTCGATGCTGATGGGTACGCTGGTGGGTCACTACGCCCGCATCGTGCTGGTCACCGAGACAAACAAAAAGTACTCGCTGCTGATGATCGGTGTGGCACTGTTCGATGCAGCGCTGGGTATGCTGCTGATGCGCGTGATTCTCACCGTGATGGGTCTGATGTAAGCAATACCAACCGTAAAAAGGGGGGCAAAGGCTTCCCCTTTTTTATTCTGATCTTGTCAATTTTATAACAATATTATCTATATATGCAAAACTATTATCAAAATAGCCTAAAAAGTTAATAAATAAAATTTATAAGATATAAAAAATCGGTATTTTACAGTAAGTATATACTCGTGGTATAGTGAAGGTATGAAGGTGGGGCTGTCCCCATACAATGCAATAGACCATACAGAAAGGATGAACACGATGAAGATGAAACTGGACAACAAGCAGGCCGTGATCGAAGCCGCAACCGCCGGCGCGAAAAAGTACGCCGACGAACAGCTGGATCTGCTGCGGCAGTTTGCCGGTATCGACTGCGGCTCCCGCAATGAAGAGGGTAACCGCAGGGTGGTGGAGATTCTCGACCGGCTGCTGGAGACCATTGACGGCATCGAGATCGAGCACCGGTACTTTGAGGGCTATGGCATCAACATCATCGCCCGGCTGCGCCCGGAAAACCCGACCGGCAAGATCATCCTGAACGCCCACACTGACACTGTCTTCAAGCCCGGTGACACCGAGAAATACCCCTTCCACATTGACGGGGACACCGCATACGGCCTTGGCATCATCGACTGCAAAGGCGGGATTCTGGTGGCCATCTACGCGGTGAAGATCATGCAGGAACAGGGACTGCTGCCGGATAAGGAGATCGTCTTTATCTTCAACTGCGATGAGGAGATCGGTTCTCCCACCGGCCATCAGGTCTTTGACACCGAGATCCCCGGTGCCGAGATGGGCTTTGTCTTTGAGCCGTCCCGGCTGGAGGACGGCATCCTCACCGCCCGCAAGGGGTCGGGCTCCATCACTATCGAGGTCACCGGCCGTCCGGCCCACTCGGGGGTCAATTACACCGACGGCCGCTCCGCCCTGCTGGAGGCCGCTCACCGGGCGCTGCTGCTCTATGAACACAACAACAACGAACGGGGCATCCAGTTCAATGTGGGGAATATCCTCTCGGATGATCCGATCAATGTGGTCTCCGGCCGCGCCACCGCCAAGGTGAGCGTCCGGGTAGCCAATAAGGCGGATATGGACGAGGTGGAACGCATCCTTGCTGAGGTGGAGGCGCTGCCGCCCTATATCCCCGATACGGTAACCAGGCTGCGTGTGGATAACTTCAGCGTGCCGATGGAGCGCACCCCGGAAAACGGCCGTCTCTATGAGTTCGTGCGGGATGCCGGTAAGCTCATCGGCTATGACTTGCCGGAGCAGGCCACCGGCGGCGGCAGCGATGCCAACTACCTGAACTTCCACGGCGTGCCCACGGTGGACGCCCTTGGCCCGTATATGTACAAAATCCATTCCACCGATGAGTCGATGAGCATCGCCTCCATCGAGCGCCGCACCCGGCTGTTCGCTGTGGTGCTCGGTGTAATGGAATGATCCCCTCGGAAGGAGGAAATCGCAATGAGCGCACAGACAAAAGCGCCGGCGAAGAAGAGTTTTCAGGTCCCACACATCCTGGTCATCATTCTCGGGCTGATCCTCTTCGCCTGCCTGCTGACCTATGTGGCCCCGGCGGGGACCTATCAGGTCGACGAAGACGGGCGGGTGCTGGCCGGCACTTTCTCCTACATCGAGAACACCCCTGTATCCCCCTGGACAGCGCTGCTGATGATTCAGGAGGGCGTGATCAACGCCGGCAGTGTCATCTCAATGATGCTGGTAGCGGGTGGCGCCATTGCCGTGGTCATCTCCACCGGCTGTTTTGAGGAGATCCTCAACTTCGGCGTCTATAAGCTCGAAGACAAGAGCGTTACTGTACTGGTGCCGGCTATCGTCGTTATGATGTCGGTGCTCGGCGCCTTCGCCGGCGGCGACTCGATGATCGCCTTTGTAACCGTCGGCATGGTCATCTGCAAGCGGCTGCGGCTGGACCGCATCACCGCGATGGCCATGTTCTACCTCGGCTACCTGATCGGGCAGGGGGCCAGCTTTACCTCCAATATGGTCATGGTGTTCCAGTCCACCGCCGGGGTGGCGCCTCTGTCCGGCATGGGAGTGCGTATGGCAATCTGGGTGATCTTCACCATCGTCAACGCAGCCTACTGCACCCGGTACGCCATCAAGATCTCAAAGGATCCCTCCAAGAGCATCGTCGGCGAGATCCTGGAGCCGGATGAGAATATGTCCACCAACATCGAGGCCAGCGGCTTCCCGGTACGGGCTGTGGTGGTGGCGCTGGTGATGATCGGAGCCTATGTGCTCTATGCTCTGGGCAACCAGACCTTCGGCTGGGGACAGGAGTACCTGCTGGCTATCATGATCCTGATCGCCGTGTTCGCTGCTGCGGCCTACCGTATTGCACCGAACAAGGCCAGCAAGACCTTTATGTCCGGTGCCCAGTCGATGGGCGGCATCTGTCTGGTTATGGGCTGTGCTCGTGTCATCGGCTTTGTGCTCACCGACGGCAATGTCATGCACACCATCGCCTATGGCGCCTCCAGCGTCATTGGCAACTTCGGCCTGGCGGCTGCCGGCGTCGGCGTGTTCCTGTTTACAACGCTGATCAACCTGGCCATTCCCTCCGGCCTTTCCAAGGCGGCCATCGTCATCCCGATCCTCAACCCGATCGGCGATGTCTGCGGCCTTACCCGGCAGGTTGTGGCTTTTGCCTACCAGATGGGCGACAGCCTGACCAACACCCTCACTCCGGTTTCCGGACCGCTCACCGGCGCCCTGGGCCTGGCAGGGGTGGACTACACCAAATGGGTGCGCTACTCGGCTCCGTTGATGGGAATTCTGGCGGTAATCGCCTGCATCTTCATCGCGGTGCTCTCGGCCATCGGCTGGATGGGCTGATATCGGGATAAAAATAGGCCGGTTAATCCCGGCCTGTTTTTTGCAGAAACCGCAGCAGCTGCAGCGCCCCGCCCACCGGCCGCCGGCCTTTTTTCCAGGCGGCGATGATGGTGATCGGCGGAGAGAAGTCGGTGGGGACCTCGATGAGCTGGTCAGCGTCCTTGACCACCTCCCGAATCAGAAAGGTTGAGACCACACTGTGCCCGACAAAGTCCTTGATGGTGTTGATCTGATTGGTCTGCAGGACGATGTTGGGGCGTACCCTCTCCTGCCGGAACTGCCGGTGCAGCAGGGCGTTGATGTACAGTCCCTGGTCGAAGAGGACCAGTGGCTCCCCGGCCAGGTCCCGGAAGGAGATCAGTCTGCGGCCGGCCAGCGGGCTCTGCCTGCCGACAAACAGCGCATAGCGGGTTTCCCGCAGGGGTACCGCCTCCAGCCCAACATTGTACGGGCTCTGGCCGATCATGATCCCCAGGTCGGCGGTGCCGTCCAGCAGCATCTTCTGGATGGAGTCGGTGCCGGCTTCGCTGATGGTCAGATGCAGGTCCGGATGGGCCGGGACAAACTCCCCAAGAATCAGCGGAGCCATAAACATACCGATCATTGGCGGCAGACACAGCCGCAGCGCCTGAGGCCCGCCGGCCATTGCCTGTACTTGGTGTACCGCAACCTGCAGCTGGATGAGCAGCGGCCCAACCCGCCGGTAAAAAGCGGCTCCCTCTTCGGTGAGGATCAGCTGCTGGCGCACCCGTCGGAACAGCGGGACGCCCAGTTCTTCCTCCAGCTCCCGTATGGCTGCAGAGATGGCCGGCTGGGAGACGGAAAGCTCCCGGGCGGCGGCGTTGGCTCCGCCGCACTCCACCGTCTTGACAAAGTACTCCAGCTGATTCAGCCGCATGCGGTTCACCTCTTTTTGCTGTGGAAACAATCATACATGGCGTTCTTAACTTTAGTTTAGCAATTTTCATTGATAAAATCAAGAAACCCGGCGCGGAAACGGCCGTGCCGGAATATATGAGGAGGATGGATTATGGATTATGCAAAAGCAGCACTGGCGCTGCACGCAGAACATCACGGAAAGATCACAATCGAGGGCAAGGTAACGGTGCGAACCCGGGACGACCTCAGCACAGCCTACACCCCCGGTGTGGCAGCTCCCTGCCTGGAGATCGCCCGGAATCCGGCGGAAGCCTATACCTATACCTCGAAAGGAAACCTGATTGCCGTGGTCACCGATGGCTCGGCGGTGCTGGGCCTGGGCAACATCGGCGGCCAGGCGGCGATGCCGGTGATGGAGGGAAAAAGCCTGCTCTTTAAGCAATTTGGCGGGGTGGACGCGGTGCCCATCTGTCTGAGCACCCAGGACCCGGAGGAGATCATCAAAGCGGTGCGCTGGCTTGCCCCGACCTTCGGCGGCATCAATCTGGAGGATATTGCCTCTCCGAAGTGCTTTGACATCGAGCAGCGGCTGGAACAGGAGCTGGAGATTCCGGTGTTCCACGATGACCAGCACGGCACCGCCATCGTGGTGCTGGCGGCACTGATCAACGCGCTGAAGATCGTCGGCAAGGAGATGGAGCGAATCCGGGTGGTGCTCAATGGACCGGGCAGCGCCGGCACAGCGGTAATCCACATGCTGCGGGCGGCCGGTGTGACCGACATCATCGCCTGTGACGAGCATGGCATCCTCTATTCCGGACGTCCGGCGGGGCTGGAGGGCCATAAGGCCGGACTGTGCACGATTACTAATCGGGAGGGAAAAACCGGCGGCCTGGCGGAGGCGCTGGAGGGCGCCGATGTGTTCATCGGTCTTTCGGTGGGCGGCTGCCTCAAGCCGGAGATGATCGCCCGGATGGCGGAGGACCCGATCGTCTTTGCGATGGCCAACCCGGTGCCGGAGATTATGTACGACGAGGCCATTGCCGCCGGTGTGCGGGTAATGGGCACCGGCCGCAGCGATATGCCCAACCAGATCAACAATGTCCTCGCCTTCCCCGGGGTGTTCCGGGGAGCGCTGGATGTCCGGGCTCGGGATATCGACCAGGGCATGAAGCTCGCCGCCGCCCATGCCATCGCCGGGCTCATCACCCCGGAGGAACTCGGCCCGGAGACTATCATCCCCTCGCTGTTTGATGAACGGGTGGCCCCTGCAGTGGCCAAAGCAGTTGCAGAGGCGGCAAGAGCCAGCGGCTCCGCCCGCTTGTGAGTATATATGATAAAAAGCCCCCGATCAGGGGCTTTTTCTATTTATCTTACCATTCGGCATATTCCATTTGATAACTGTTTACCGCTTCCTCCAGGGAGACAGTCGGATGGGTGGAGAGAGGTTCCAGCGGTTCAATGATGTATACCCGGGTGTTTTCGTAGAGATAGTCCTCGGAGTACCAGGTCAACGTCAGCTCAAAGCGAAGGTCGTCCAGGTCATCCTTGTCCACCAGGAAAGGAATATATCCCCGGACAGCGTTTCCGCCGGAAAGGTAGGAGATCTCATACGCCTGCAGGAAACTCAGCGAGTTGTACCCGAACATGGTCTGCAGATCCTCTTCATCTCCGTAGAGGGTATCAATGGGGGAGTAGCGGTACCCCTCTCCGCTGCTGGACACAATGAGTTCCGGGTTGGAGCTCACCATCGAGTAGCCGTCGCTCGGAGCGGTGGACCAGCCGTCCAGATAGACGCCGACCACCACCGTGCCCTCCTCCGGCGTTTCGGTGTCGATGACTGCAATATCTCCGACGGTGAAGTGAAACTCCTCGGCCGTATATTCGGTATTCTGGATGCCGTAGATAGTATCAAAGGTGTCTCCGATCTCCGCATCGCTGTACGAATAGGACGGTTCAGGGTGCGACGGTTCAGAGAGGGAGTCAAATAGAGCGGTCAGTACGCCCAGCACCATTGACAGCACCCAGATCCCCACAAAGATAACAATTACCGTACGGACCGTATGGGACTTTTTCTTCTTTTTCTCCGGGCGCTCCCATCGGACGGAATCCCGGCTGCCCTTCAGCGCCGATCGGAACACATCTTCGGTGGTCTCCAGCCGGTCCAGCCGCCTGCGGGCCCGGGCGTATTTTCGCATCAAACCTTTGTCCAGCTCCTCCGGCTGCGGGTCGGTCTCATCGTCAAAGTGTTCCGGAGTGCGCATCTCCACGATGCGCTCCACATCTTCGGTGGTGCATAGATGGGAGCCAATCTCCTTATCGTAGTTAAAGGCGCCGCAGTAGGGGCAGGATTCGGATTCCAGATAGTCGTACCTGCGTCCGCAGGATTCGCAGGTGATCATTTGTTTCGCCAAGGGAAAAACCTCCTCGTCCTTTGTCATCATACCGTCATATTGCCAGCCCGCCGAGCAGCAGCAGATGGGCTGGATAGTACAGATAGGTCCAAAAACCCAGCCGCCGGCCCTGTTCGCCGTGGTAGCTCCAGAGCAGCGGCAGTGCCGCCAGTGCCCAGAGTTGTATCGAAAAGCCGAAGGCACTCAGTGTCAGCAGTGCCATACCGGCGGCGGTGATGGTTCGGTCAGCGCGGCTGCCCAGCAGCAGGGTCAGTACAACGCCATACCAGCCGTAATCGGTGTGGAGAGAATGGGCCAGCATCGCCAGCCCTGCCGCTCCGATCCAGGCTCCCCGCCGTCCGGTCCGGACCAATGCCAGGGCGGTAAGCCCCAGGACCAGTGTAAAAAAGACGTTCTGGTAACCCCAGTTTACCCCGCTGGAAAAGGCCAGATCGAACGGCCACTCCGAGAGGAGGGCCAGCGCCAGCAGCCTCCCGAGATACCGGGGCAGGCTGCGGGTGTGGCGCAGCCCCTCCCCGAGCAAAAAGCAGTAGATCGGCATTGCCAGCCGGCCGACCATGCGCAGCAGCCGGACCTGCGGGAGCAGAACCGCACCAACATGGTCCAGTGTCATCGCCGTGAGGGCGAGGATCTTCAGCTGCGCTCCGGTCAATGGCGGCACCTCCCTTCCCGATCTTACCTATATTATATGCCCTCCCATTCCGATACGCAAGGCGCCGGTGTCATTTTTCCGGAGGGAGTGGCTTTTTTCGCAGAGGGAAGGGAGTTTTCTGCCGGCTAAAATGGCTCTTGACATCGGTGCGCGAGGTTGATATAATTTGTTTTGGAATTGTATACCGCGTTAGTATAACAAACAAAAAATACGGCGGCAGGACAGTTCGATTTCTGCCAGGAGGTGTTCCCATGCTGGAACTCAAAGATATATCTTATACCCTGCCTGACGGCAAGGAAATCCTCAAGCACATCGACCTGACCGTAAAGGACAATGAATTTATGGTCATCACCGGCCCGAACGGCGGCGGCAAGTCCACTCTG
>CAJFQR010000006.1 GCA_904419105.1 Candidatus Avimicrobium faecavium | reverse complement strand
GCCCCTGCCACGTCGGAGCAAAGTCCGCTTTGCTCTGACTTCTTTTTTGCCTTTGGCGAAAAAGAAGCCATCCGCCCGCTCCCTTGCTCCTCCTTTTCCGCAAAAGGGCACGCTCGGCTCGCCTGTTCGGTTGCAAGCGCCCTCGCGACGGCTCACTCTCGCTACCACCCTTTTGCGGGTGTTTGCGATCGAAACTGACCGACTATCCCAAAAAAGGCACCCTTGCAGGTGCCTTTTTCATTTGGGTTATCGTCCGGGTCATCGCCGGAAGTCCTCCGGGGTAAGGGTAAAGATGAGATGCTCCATCGGCTGGCCGTGCACCATCTTGACAAAACTGCCGGTCCGGGTCATCCCCAGCCGCCGGGCCACTGCCAGCGATGGAGCGTTGATCGGACGGATATCGCAGACGATACGGTCGGCACCCAGCTCGTCAAAGGCATAGGCGGCCATACGGCGGGCGCCTTCGGTGGCATAGCCCTTGCCGCGGCAGTCCCCGCGCAGGATATAGCCGACACCCCAGACGGTCTGGCCGTCGATCTCCTCCCGCAGCACACCGACCTGGCCTATCGGTTCGCCGGTGGCCTTTTCCACCGCCAGCAGATAGTCGATGCCGTTCTGTCGGTAGCCGCGCTGCCGGCGCTCGATCCAGGCGCGGACCTCCTCATCGGGAAACTCCTGCTCCCAGATGCGGCGGACCTCCGGATCCCGCAGGATCCCGGCCACCGCGTCAAAATCGTGTTCGTCCATCTCCCGGTAGAGAAGGCGCTCAGAGTCCAGCCGGATCATAGGATACCTCCGTTCTCGCGGCCGCAGAGGGCCGGAATCCTTTTGCGATGGGGCGGCATCTGGCTGTTCCAGATGCCTTGCACCCAGGCGAAATCAGACAAAAAAAGCACCCCTCGGGTGCTTCTTCCTGGTGCGGATAACAGGACTTGAACCTGCACAGTATCGCTACCACTAGAACCTGAATCTAGCGCGTCTGCCAATTCCGCCATATCCGCATATTCTGTTCCGGTCTCAAGACCGTGATATTATTATAGCAACTGGGAGGGGCTTTGTCAACTGATTTTTTCAAAAAAATTTCCAGTGCGGATTTTGGTTTGTAACGGCGGGCAAATGTGTGCTATACTGAAGACAGTCTTTTTTACAAGGAGCGTGGCAGCTATGGCAAAATGCAGGATAACCGTGGTACAGAAGACCCTCTTCCCCGATCTGATCAGCCGGTATTGCGACCCGAATACCGTCCCCTGTGAGATCTTTGAGGAGGGGCAGAGCTTTGAAATCAGCCGGGAGGATTACTTCGCGATGCGGCTGCCGGAGGGGTTCTGCTCCGAGGCGTGGACCGCCATCCACCACTACCTGTTTGCGATGTTTGAGGGCGGTATGCCCAGCTGGGCGGTGGATAACAGCATCCTGGCCTGCTGCAACGACGGTGCGAGGCCGGTGGTGTTCCGGATCGAAAAGATCGAGGACTGACACGGCGATAAAAAACGGCCTTCCCCGGTGGGGAGGCCGCTTTTTTGTACGGGTTTTCGGGATTGTCAGGCGAGGACATAGATGTCCACAATGCGGCGGCCGTTGAGCAGGCTCTCGGTGTAGGTCTCATAGAACAGGTCCACATCGATGATGTCGTTCATCAGGCCGGTGCCGGTGTCGGCGGCAATGGCATAGCCGTAGACAAAGCTGCCGTCCGCCGAGGTGATATACAGCTTGGAGCCGTAGGGGATCTCGGTGGGGTCCACCGCCACATAGCCATAGGACAGGCTCATGCCGCTGGCCCCCCAGGCGCCGCTGCCGGCGGAATAGCCGGTGGCCACCTGGTCGGTGAGTTTATGGGCGTAGTTGACCGGGGCACCGTTTTCGTCCAGCTGGTAGCCAAAGTCCAGCGGGGACACCGGGTCGGCGGTGCCCTGGAGAATAATCTCGGTTACCGGGCTCTCGAGGATCACATTGCTCTCCAGCTCGGTGCGCACCACCTCGCCGTCCACCATCGTCTTGTTGTAGGTGAGCTCCCGCTCGCCGTCACTGCCGGCCTGGATCACACGGGTACGCCCGCGGGGCAGCAGGCTGGAGCCGCGGTACTCGGTCTCGTGTTCGATGGGCTCCTGCTCCACCGACTGCTCCACCACCACCTCCTGGTAGACGATCTCGTCCCCGGGCTGGACATACATACCGGGGGGATAGTTGATGATGTCGTTTTCATCGTAGTCGATGCCGTGGCTGTCCAGGATCTCCCCGACGGTGCCGCCGGTGGTCTTGAGTTCCAGAGTTCCGTCATCGGTGGTGATCTTCACATCAAAGGCACGGGTGACCTCGATCTCCGGCACGCCGCCGGCGGTGAGCCCGGTGAAGTCCACTTCATCATAGGCCATTGTCACAATACCCCGCTCAGCCAGGATGTCCCGGGCGTCCGAACGGGTGGTGTATACCAGCCGCAGCTGGCCGTTATCCCGAATATAGACAGCATCAGCCCCAAAGGCGATCCACAGCACGGCCACCGAGACCGTCATCGCCAGCAGGGTGACCAGAAAGGACCGGCTGCGCAGGGCACGCACGGCCTCAGAGGCTTTTTTCCTGAGGTTATCCATAAACATCTCCTTCTTGAAAGATCCCGGCAGCGCGCATCACGCCGCCGTTTTTTCAAAATCTACCCCATTATAAAGAGGATCCGAGGGTGTTGTCAAGAAAATACCGGCGGCTATTCTATACCATATATTGGGAGATAGCCGGGGGTTTCCCGATACTTTTTCGTTATTTTGCCCAGGGACAGTGCAGTTTAATCTCATTTTACGGATAGATTGCACTAAATGTTTACAGATTTTGAACTCTGTGCAAAGAGCACAGTTTTTCTTTGAAATAATGTGTTTAAATCGGCGAAAACGGCGAAAATTTTTGAAAAAATTCGGAGACAATCTCGGGTATAATCGCTGGGAAAAGGCGGCAAAAAGGGCGGCGGAGCGGCTCCCTAAGCCGGATCGGCGCACAAAAAAGAGACCGCGGCGGGCGGTCTCTTTTCGGAAAAGCAGGTCAGGCCTTGCCGGCGCAGCCGAGCACATCGACGATCTTGTGCTTGACCATCGCTTTGATGGCGTCCCGGCCGGGGCCGAGGTACTTTCTCGGGTCGAACTCGGCGGGGTTCTCGGTGAGGGTCTTGCGGACGGCGGCGGTCATCGCCAGGCGCAGGTCGGTGTCGATGTTGATCTTGCAGACGGCCATCTGGGCAGCCTGATGGAGCATCTCCTCCGGGACGCCGATGGCGCTGGGCATATTGCCGCCGTAGCGGTTGATCTCCGCCACGAACTCCTGGGGCACCGACGAGGCGCCGTGCAGCACAATCGGGAAGCCGGGCAGACGGCGGCCGACCTCCTCAAGGATATCGAACCGCAGCTGGGGCTTGGTGCCCGGCTTGAACTTATAGGCGCCGTGGCTGGTGCCGATGGCGATGGCCAGCGAGTCGACACCGGTGCGGGTGACGAACTCCTCCACCTCCTCCGGGCGGGTGAAGAGGGCGTCGTCCGCCTTGACATGGACATCGTCCTCGATGCCGGCCAGTGTGCCGAGCTCCCCTTCCACGACGACGCCGTGGGCGTGGGCGTACTCCACCACCTGGCGGGTGAGAGCGATGTTCTCCTCGAAGGAGTACTTGGAGCCGTCGATCATCACCGAGGTGAAGCCGCCGTCCACACAGCTCTTGCACAGCTCAAAGCTGTCGCCGTGGTCCAGGTGCAGGGCGATGGGCAGGCCGGTATCGGCGATGGCAGCCTCCACCAGCTTCATCAGATAGACATGCTTGGCGTACTTGCGGGCGCCGGCGGACACCTGCAGGATCAGCGGGGCCTGGACCTCGGCGGCGGCCTCGGTGATGCCCTGGATGATCTCCATATCGTTGACATTGAAGGCGCCGATGGCGTACCCGCCTTCATAGGCCTTTTTGAACATCTCTGTAGTGGTTACAAGCGGCATGGGAAAATCTCTCCTCTCGGTCTTTGACTCCGGGCGGGGGCAGCGGCCCCTGCCCGCCTGCTTCTATTGTACCAACGGGCGGGACAGTTTTCAACTCAAAATTGGCCGTCCCAGGCACGGACGGTGCGTTTTCCCCAGGAGGCGGCGTACCGGCGGCGGATCAGAGGCTCCGCCTCGGGGGTATCGGTCATCACCAGCAGCTGCCAGGGACCGGCGGTGAGCCGGAAGCTCAGCAGTGAAAAACCGCACCGGTCGTAAAAACCGATCCGGCGGAGCATCAGCTCGGCCTCGGCCCGGCTTTTGGCGGCGGCAGGGTCCTCCACTTCAAAGTAGATGGCGGCGTAGGGGTAGTCCGCACCGAGCTTCCGGAGCACCGCCTGGCCGACGCCGTGGCCCCGCACCCGGGGCTCGGTGGCGAGGTAGGCCACCCGGAGCAGGCCGTCCGGATCGGGGAGCTCGTGGACCAGGTAGCCGCAGGGCCGGCCGGCGGCGGCGATTTCCAGCGCCATCGACCGCCCGGCGAAGATCGACCGCTCGGCGTAGTGGTAGCCGGCGAGCTCGTACCGGTGGAAGTCCCGGACGATCTTGCGGCCAAGGCGCAGCACCTCGATCGGGCCGAGGCGGCGCAGCGTGATCTGCATAGGGAATCCCTCCTTGCGGGTCTGTTTTTCTCCATTATAGCGCCGGAGGCGGAAAAAATCCAGTCGCCTTCTGTGAACAAAACTGCCCGCCGTCCGGAGACGGCGGGCAGAGGCTGTGGCTCACAGCTCCGGGCGGACATTTTCCGCCTCGATGGGATCGAGGACAAGGTGCCCCTCCCGGCGGGTTGCGTTCAAATCGATGATGCGCTGGTTGCGGCTGCCCTTGTAGATCAGGGTCAGATCCCGCTGAGCCAGAATAAACCGGCCGTCCACCAGCGTATCGATCTCGTTGAGGAGCTCCGCCAGAGCCGGATCGTCCTTCTGGCGGTCGAGCAGTTCCTCATAGGTGAAGCCGGTGTAGGCCATCACATCCTTGCCGGCAGCGTGCACCGCCCGGCAGAGGTCCACCAGCTCCGCCGGCTGGAGCATCGGCTCGCCGCCGGACAGGGTCAGGCCCTTGAGCAGGGGGTTTTTCTCAAATTCGGCGTACACCTTTTCCCAGGCGATGTCGTAGCCGCCGGCGGGGTCGTGGCTCTCCGGGTTGTGGCAGCCGGGGCAGTGGTGCGGGCACCCCTGGGTAAAGAGTACGAACCGCAGCCCCGGACCATCGACAATGGACTCCCGGACCACGCCGCAGATGCGTATCATAGTGGGCTCCTCCTCTCCTATCGTCGGCAAAGGGGCGGGCGCCGAAGCGGCCCGCCCCCTGCCGGTCAGCTGTCACAGATCGTCAGATGCGCTCCAGGCCGGTGGATACCGAGTGCTTGACACGGTCCTTCTCCTCGGCGCGCTTGGCATCGTTGAACCGGTCCAGCGTGCCCACCAGGTAGCCGGTGATGCGCCGGATCCTCTCAAAGCGTACGCCTTCGCCGATCATGATATCCTTTTCTTCCATTGTGATTGCCTCCTTATCTTCAGCCGGGGCGCGAAGTCCTCCGGATGAATGCAGTTATATCGTATCAGTCCACGGTGGGGATATGCACCGGGTTCGGGCGGCGGTCCGCCTCCTCGAACTGGTCGCCGTGGTAGCCGAGGGTATCGGCGTTGAGGTTCTTATAGAGGCCGAGCTTGTGGAGCTTCTCCAGGCTGACGCCCTCGCCGTCCCGCCGGCCGCAGCGGGGGCAGACCTCGTCGATGATGCCGGTGTAGCCGCAGACCGGGTCCCGGTCCACCGGGTGGTTGATCGAGCCGTAGCCGATGCCGCACTCCTTCATATAACGGACCACCGCCTCAAAGGCGTCGAGGTTCTTGAGGGGATCGCCGTCCAGCTCGATGTAGCTGATGTGCCCGCCGTTGGTCAGCGCGTGGTAGGGGGCCTCGAGGCGAATCTTGTCAAAGGCGCTGATCTCGTAGTAGACCGGCACATGGAAGGAGTTGGTGTAGTAGTCCCGGTCGGTGACGCCGGGGATCTTGCCGTAGCGCTTCTGGTCCATGCGGACGAAGCGGCCGGAGAGGCCCTCCGCCGGGGTGGCGATCAGCGAGAAGTTCAGGCCGGTCTTTTTCGCCTCGTCGTCCATGCGCTTGCGCAGGTAGCCGACGATCTCGAGCCCGAGGTTCTGGGCCTCCTTGCTCTCGCCGTGGTGCTTGCCGATCAGGGCCTTGAGGCACTCGGCCAGGCCGATGAAGCCGATGGTGAGGGTGCCGTGCTTGAGCACCTCGCCGACGCTGTCGTCCGGGGCCAGCTTATCCGAGTCGAGCCAGACCCCCTGCCCCATCAGGAAGGGATAGTTGCGGGCCTTTTTGGCGGCCTGGATCTTGTACCGCTCGAGGAGCTGCTCGATGACCAGGTCCACCTTGCGCTCCAGGTCCTCGAAGAACCACTCGACGCTGCCGTGGGCGTTGATGGCGATGCGCGGCAGGTTGATGGAGGTGAAGGACAGGTTGCCCCGGCCGCAGGTGACCTCCCGGGTGGGATCATAGACATTCTGCATCACCCGGGTGCGGCAGCCCATGTAGGCCACCTCGGTGTTGTAGTCGCCGGGCTTGTAGTACTGGAGGTTAAACGGCGCGTCCAGGAAGGAGAAGTTCGGGAACAGCCGCTTGGCGGAGACCCGCATCGCCAGCTTGAAGAGGTCGTAGTTCGGGTCGCCCTCGTTGTAGTTGACCCCCTCCTTGACCTTGAAGATGTGGATCGGGAAGATCGGAGTCTCGCCGTTGCCGAGGCCGGCATCCTCCGCCAGCAGGATATTCTTGATGACCATGCGTCCCTCGGGGGTGGTGTCGGTGCCGTAGTTGATCGAGCTGAAGGGCACCTGGGCACCGGCCCGGGAGTGCATCGTGTTGAGGTTGTGCACCAGCGCCTCCATGGCCTGGTAGGTAGCCCGGTCGGTCTCCCGCTCGGCGTACTTCACCGCGAACTCCTGGAGCCGCCGGACCCGGTCGGCGCCGACGATCTCGGCCAGGTACCTGGCCTCGGCGGCGCAGTAGTCCTCGCTTCGAAGCAGCCGGGGTGCCAGGCCGGTCTCGGCGGTGACCCGCTGCTTGATGGCCTTGAAAGCCTCCTCCTGGTCGGTCAGATCCTCGAGGATTTCGGCGGCCTTGGCCAGGTTCTTGGTGTAGAGCTTGGAGTAGGTCTTGGCGACACCGATGGCCATGCCGTAGTCGAAGTTCGGGATCGACTGGCCGCCGTGCTGGTCGTTCTGGTTGGACTGGATCGCGATGCAGGCCAGGGCGGCGTAGCTCTGGATGTCGTTGGGCTCCCGCAGGAAGCCGTGGCCGGTGGAAAAGCCGTCCTTAAACAGCTTGATGATGTCGATCTGGCAGCAGGTGGTGGTCAGCGTGAGGAAGTCCAGGTCGTGGATGTGGATATCGCCGTCCATGTGGGCCTTGGCGTGCTTGGGGTTGAGGACATACATCTCGTAGAACTGCTTGGCGCTCTCCGAGCCGTACTTGAGCATGGTGCCCATGGCGGTGTCGCCGTCGATGTTGGCGTTCTCCCGCTTGGTGTCGCTGTCCTCGGCGTCCTTGAAGGTCAGGTCCTCGAGGGTCTTCATCAGGCGGGTGTTCATCTCCCGCACCCGGGTGCGCTCCGCCCGGTAGAGGATGTACTCCTTGGCGGTGCGGGCGTGGCCGTTCTCGATGAGGGTGTGCTCCACCGCGTCCTGCACCTGCTCGACGGTGGGCACCGCCCCCTCGCCGAGGATGCGCTCGACATAGGCCTCCACCTGGACGGCCAGGTCCTGGGCCATCTGGTAATCGCTACCGCCGAGCACCTGGGCCGCCTTGAAGATGGCGTCGGTGATCTTGCTGCGGTCGAAGGCCACTTCCCGGCCGTCCCGCTTGATGATTCTGGTAAGCATCGCGCTTCTCCCCTTCTCTCTCAATTGGCGGGCAGGCAGGCCGTTCCGCCGGTATCACTACATCTGTGAAATATCTGCCAAACACGGCACAAGATGTAGTGTATTCACTTAATATATTGTAGCCGTCGCCGGAGAGAATGTCAAGGGAAGAAATCACACAGCTTTCGCCCCGCGGTTTGGGCATCTTGCATAGGGCGCACTTTCCACCGGAGTTCCCACCGGTTTTGCACCGGGTTTTACACCAAAAAGCGTATTATACTGAGGATAAATTACCCTCTGTTGAACTCCATTTCGGCATTCTGCCAAACTTTTCCCCGGAAACCGGCAATTCCCACAAAAATGGCCGGAAAATTTCCCGGTATCTTTCGGAGGGCGGGACGGCTGGCTTGGTTTTTTTCCTGCAAAAAAGGCGCCCAGATCGGGCGCCTGTGCAGTGGGGCCTGCGTTCAGGCCTCGGCGGCGTATTTGAGGTAGAGGGTGCCGCCGGCGGCGTCCAGCCGCAGCCCGGTGACCGACGGGTCGACGGCGTAGCTGCTGGCTGAAGCATAGAAGGGCACCGCCACCGCCTGCTGAACGAGGAGCTGCTCCGCCTGGCGCAGCGAGCGGATGGCCGCACTGCCGCTGCCCTGGGCGGCGGAGGCCAGCAGGCTGTCGTACTCCTCGCTGGTCCAGCCGGTGCGGTAGCGGTCGCTGTCCGAGGCGAAGGCCCCGAGCAGCGATGAGGCGGTGGTGCTGGTGAGGGGATAGAGGGCGATGTCGTAGTCACCGGAGGTCACACGGGCAGCAAGCTCCCCGGTGGAGAGGGGCATCACATTGAGACTGGCGCCGAGGGTATCCTGCCAGCAGCCCTGGACGATACCGGCGGCCTGGCGGTCGGTGAGGGTATCCGGCACCAGCAGCTCGGTAAAGGGCAGCCGTGTCTCCCCTTCGGCGGCAAGGCCCTCCCGGAAGAGGGTGTAGAGATCCTCCCCGGCGGTGAGGGCAGAGAGGCCGCCGGCAGCGTCCCGGTAGTTCTGGCCCCGCTCGGCGGCGGCGTCCGGCACCAGGTCGTTCGTGACCACCCGGCCGCCGGTGAGCACCCCGGCGATCTGTTCCCGGTCGGGGCTGGCGGCCAGGGCCAGCCGGATCGAAGAGTTGCCCAGCAGGCTGCTCTGGGTGTTGAAGAGGAGGGCGTAGGTGGTATCCTGGACGGTGAGGAGGGTGGCATCCGCCACCTCACTCAGGCGCTCGGCGGGTACCGGGGCCACGGCGCTCTGCCCGGCGAGGAAGGCCTCCAGCGGATCGGCGCCAAGGGTGATGTTCGCCCCGTAGAGCACCGTCTCGCTGTCCGAGTGGTAGTTCGGGTTCTGGCGCAGGCGGATCTCCCCGTCGGCGTACTTGGTGATGCGGAAGGGGCCGTTGTAGAGGGTGGTGTCCATCTCCAGGCCGTAGCGGCCCCGCTGGGCGGTGAAGAAGGCCTCGTTGCAGGGGGCGCAGTACCACTGGGCCAGCACCGAGAGGATCCCGTCATCGGCGGTGGAGAGGGTGAGCACCAGGGTGCGGTCCCCGTCCGCCCGGACCCCGAGGGCGGAGGGCTCCCGCTCCCCGGCGAGGATCGCGGCGGCGTTTTCCACCGCCAGCAGGTTTTCGGCATAGGGGGATTCCGCCCCGGGGGTGAAGAGCCGCCGGAGGGCAAAGACAAAGTCCGCCGCCGTCACCGGGGTGCCGTCCGACCAGGCGGCGTCCTCCCGGAGGGTGAAGGTGTAGGTGCGGCCGTCGGCGGAGACGGTGTAGCTCTCGGCGACACCGGGGGCGAGGGTGCCGTCCTCCCCTTCGACGAGGAGGCCCTCGAAGACATTGGCGGCCACCAGCTTGGAGGCGTCGTCGGCGGCATACTGGGGGTCAAAGGTACCGGCGGGGCCGCTCACTGCGAGCCGGAGGATAAACGGGCTGCCGCCGCAGCCGGCAAGTCCCCCGACACAGAGGAGCACCGCCAGCAGCAGCGAAAGGGCCCGGGACAGACGGGAAATGGTCATCGCATCATCGTTCCTAATCAAAAATCTCTTTCTATCGTACCACAGAGAGGGCGGCTGGGGCAAGGGCACAATTCTGAACAAACCCCGAAAAATTTGTGGCCGCTCCAACACAAAAAGGGACCGAAGGCCGCCCTGGGGCGAAACCTTCGGTCCCTTACTATGACCGGTGTATGGTCCGGGCTCAGACGAGCTCGATGATGGCCATCTCGGCGGCGTCGCCGCGGCGGGGGCCGGTGCGGATGATCCGGGTGTAACCGCCGTTGCGCTCGGCGTAGTTCGGGGCGATCTCATCGATGACCTTCTTGGCCACCGACTCCTTGGTGATGAAGGAGAAGACCTGACGCTTGGCGTGCAGGTCGCCGCGCTTGGCGGTGGTGATGATCTTCTCAGCGACCGAACGAACTTCCTTTGCTCTTGTCACAGTGGTTTCGATCTTGCCGTTCTCCATCAGATAGGTCACCATTGCTCTGAGCATGGCGGTTCTGTGGTCGGCGGTACGACCGAGTTTGCGTGTACCGGGCATTTATGTTCACTCCTTTTACCTGTACCTGAGGAATCGATTACTCCTCTTCCTTGTTAAAGTCCAGACCCAGGGATCGCAGCTTCGATACGACCTCTTCCAGGCTCTTCTTACCGAGATTACGGACCTTCATCATTTCCTCAGGGGACTTGTTGATCAGGTCGTTGACCGAGTTCACCCCTGCGCGCTTCAGGCAGTTGAATGCCCGCACCGACAGGTCAAGCTCTTCAATGGTCATCTCAAGTACCTTTTCTTTTCCGGTATCCTCTTTTTTCTCCATGATCTCGGTTCCGGCGATCTCATCGGAGAGTTCAACAAAGTGGTTGAGCTGTCTATTGAGGATCTTGGCGGCCAGACTGACAGCCTCCTTGGCGGAGATGGTGCCGTCTGTCCAAACTTCCAAAGTCAACTTATCGTAATCGGTAATCTGCTCTACGCGGGTGTTGTCCACCGTGTAGTTCACCTTGAGCACAGGGGTAAAGATGCTGTCCACCGCGATGGTGCCCAGCGGGGCCTTCTGCAGCTCCGCGGCCTTGTTCTTATCGGCGGACACATAGCCCTGGCCCTTCTTCAGGGTGATATCCATACTGAGCTTGGCACCCTCGCCCAGGGTGGCGATGTGCATGCTCGGGTCAAGAATTTCCACCTCAGCATCGGTCTCGATGCTCCCGGCTGTGACCTCGCAGGGGCCCGTCGCCTCGATGCGGACGGTCTTGGGCTCCTCGGTATACAGCTTGGCGGTCAGGCCCTTGATGTTCAGGATGATCTCCGTCACATCCTCCTTGACGCCGGGGATGGTCGAGAACTCATGTTGCACGCCGTCGATCTTCACAGACAGGACGGCCACACCGGGAAGCGAGGAGAGGAGCACACGACGAAGGCTGTTGCCCAAGGTAATGCCGAATCCTCTGTCCAGCGGTTCCGCGATGAATCTGCCGTACGAACCGTCGGGCTTGAGCTCATCGGTGATGATCTTCGGCTCAATGATCTTTACCATATAAAAAACCCTCCCTTTTCGCGGGCTCTCCCCGGCTCCCGCCGGAAAAAGCCCTGTATCGCATTCCTTGCTGACTGCTCAGGGGTGATTACTTGTTGTACAGCTCGACGATGAGGTGCTCGGCTACATCGTAGTCGATGTCCTCACGGGCGGGCATGGCAACGATCTTGCCCTCGAAGGCATCGGCGGCCTTCTCGATCCACTTGGGGGTGGGGTTCTTGCCGTTCTGCTCGATCAGGGTCTTGAACTTCTCGGAGCTGCGGCTCTTCTCGCAGACAGCGACCTCGTCCCCGGGGCGTACCTGGAAGGACGGAATGTTGACCCGGCGGCCGTTGACGGTGAAGTGGCCGTGGTTGACCAGCTGTCTGGCCTCGCGGCGGGTGTTGGCGTAGCCCATGCGGAAGACCACATTGTCCAGGCGGCGCTCCAGCTCCTGCAGCAGGACCTCACCGGTGTTGCCGCTCTTGCGCTCGGCGCGGACGAAGTAACCGTGGAACTGCTTCTCCAGCACGCCGTAGATGAACTTGAGCTTCTGCTTCTCGGCCAGCTGCATGCCGTACTCGGACTGCTTGCGGCGGGTCTGCTTGGGCTTGCGGTTGGTCTCCTTGGAGTAACCAAGAACCGCGGGGGAAAGGCCCAGAGTCTTGCATCTTCTCAGAACGGGCTGTCTATTCTTAGCCATTTGTTGGTTCCTCCTCCGTTATACTCTTCTTCTCTTGGGCGGGCGGCAGCCGTTGTGCGGGATCGGGGTGACATCCTTGATCATGGTCACCTCGAGGCCGGCCGCCTGCAGGGCGCGGATGGCGGCTTCACGGCCGGCGCCGGGGCCCTTAACATACACTTCAACGGTCTTGAGGCCATGCTCCATCGCAGCCTTGGCAGCGGTCTCGGCAGCGGTCTGCGCGGCAAAGGGAGTGCTCTTTCTCGAGCCACGGAAGCCCAGGCCGCCGGCGCTGGCCCAGGACAGGGCGTTGCCGTTGGTATCGGTGATGGTGACGATGGTGTTGTTGAAGGTGGACTGGATATGCGCAGCGCCGCGCTCGACATTCTTGCGCTCACGGCGTCTGCGGGTAGCAGCCGCCTTTTTGGTTACAGCCTTAGCCATATCTATCCCTCCTGATTACTTCTTCTTGTTGGCGATGGTCTTCTTCGGGCCCTTGCGGGTGCGGGCGTTGGTCTTGGTACGCTGGCCCCGGACAGGCAGGCCCTTTCTGTGGCGGACGCCGCGGTAGCAGCCGATCTCGGTCAGCCGCTTGATGTTCAGCGCCGTATCCCGCCGCAGATCGCCTTCCACGGTCAGGTTCTTGTCAATGTAGTCACGCAGCTTGGTCTCGTCCTCGAGGGTGAGGTCCTTGACCCGGGTGTCGGGGTTGACACCGGTGGCGGCGAGGATATCGTTAGCAGTCTTACGACCGATGCCGAGGATATAGGTGAGACCGATCTCAATGCGCTTGTCTCTCGGCAGATCAATACCGGCAATACGAGCCATATTCTTGTTGCACCTCCATCAAAATTGTTACGATCAGCCCTGACGCTGCTTATGCTTGGGGTTCGAGCAGATGACCATGACACGGCCCTTGCGCTTGATAACCTTGCATTTTTCGCACATAGGCTTTACGGAAGGTCTTACTTTCACTTGGAACTACCTCCTTATCTGAAAAACCGCTTGGTAGAAAAACTCTTTACTTGGAGCGCCAGGTGATGCGCCCCTTCGTCAGGTCGTAGGGAGACATCTCCACCGTGACCTTATCCCCGGGCAGAATGCGGATGTAGTTCATCCGCAGCTTACCGGAGATGTGCGCGAGGATCTTGTGCCCGTTGGGCAGCTCCACATTGAACTGCGCATTGGGCAGCGCCTCGAGCACGACACCTTCGATCTCGATTACATCGTCCTTAGACACGACCGGGTCCCTCCTTCTCTTGTTCCTCTGCGATCCGGCGCAGTGCGCGCCGCAGCTGGCGGTCGGTGCGCAGCTCCTCACAGGTGAGCCGTGCCCCGGTGTCCAGCAGATGGCGGGGGTTTTTCCCCTTTGGGGCGATGAGCAGCCGGTGCCTGCCATCGGCGATCAGCAGCCGGCCATCCCGCTCCCCCACCACTGCGAGCAGCCGCCCCTTCTCCTTGCCGGAGAGGGCGCGCACCACGCATCCCACGGGCATCATCGCGCACCCCTTCAGGCCTGGGTCAGGATGACCGGGCCGTTTTCGGTGATGGCGATGGTGTTTTCAAAATGGGCCGCGGGGCTGTGGTCCCGGGTGACGACCGTCCAGTCGTTGTCCAGGACCCGGACGGCGGGGGAACCCATCGTGATCATCGGCTCAATGGCGATGACCATACCGGGTACCAGCCGGACCCCATGGCCCGGGCGCCCATAGTTGGGCACTTCCGGGTCCTCGTGGAGGTTGGCGCCGACGCCGTGGCCGACATACTCTTTGACCACGCCGTAGCCCAGGCTCTCCACATAGCTCTGGACCGCCCAGCCGATGTCCCCGACGCGGTTGCCGGGAATGGCGGCGGCGATGCCCCGGCGCAGACTCTCCCGGGTGGCGTCCAGCAGCCGCTGGACCTCCGGAGCCACTGCGCCGGCGGTGAAGGTGAAGGCGTTGTCCCCGTGGTAGCCGTTGTAGTAGGCTCCCACATCGATGGAGACGATGTCCCCCTCCTGGATCACGCGGGACCCGGGGATGCCGTGGATCACCTCGTCGTTGACCGAGATGCAGGCACTGCCCGGGAACCCCCCGTAGCCGAGGAAGGAGGGCTTGGCGCCCTGAGAGAGGATAAACTTGTGGATCTTACTGTCGATCTCTGCGGTGGTGACGCCGGGCTTGACAGCCTCGCCGCCGACCTGCAGCGCCATCGCCGAAAGCCGGCCGGCGTCCCGGAGCTTATCCAGCTCACGGGCTGTTTTCAGTACGACCATGTTTATGCCTCCAGGATCTTCAGGATCTGGGCGGTGATGGCGCCGATCTCCTGGGTGCCGTCCACCGTGTGGAGCTTGCCGGCCTTGCGGTAGTAGTCGGCCAGCGGGGCGGTCTGCTCGTGATAGACGCGCAGGCGGTCCTTGATGGTCTCCGGCTGGTCGTCCTTGCGGACGATCAGCTTGCCGCCGCACTTGTCGCAGATGCCCTCCACAGCGGGGGCCTTGTTGACGATGTGGTAGCTGGCGCCGCACTTCTCGCAGACGCGCCGGCCGCCGAGACGGGTCTCGATGACCGCGTCGGGCACATCGATCTCGATGGCGGCGTCGATGGAGACGCCCATCTGGTCCAGCGCCTCGGCCTGAGGCACGGTGCGCGGGAAGCCGTCCAGGATAAAACCGTTCTTGCAGTCATCGGCGGCGATGCGGTCCTTGAGGATGGCGATGACCACCTCGTCCGGGACCAGAGCGCCGGCGTCCATGTAGCTCTTGGCGGCCTTGCCGGCCTCGGTGCCGTTCTTCACGGCCTCCCGGAGGATGTTGCCGGTGCTGATGCTGGGGATCGACAGCTTATCGCAGATGAACTCCGCCTGGGTCCCCTTGCCGGCGCCCGGCGCGCCCAGAAGAATGAGCTTCATAACTAACTTTCCTTCCTTCCCTTACTCGAGGAATCCCTTGTAATGACGCATCATCATCTGGGATTCCAGCTGACGGACCGTATCCAGGGCCACGCCCACCACGATGATGATGGAGGTACCGCCCAGCGAGATGTTGACACCCATCAGCCGGGACAGCAGAATCGGTCCGATGGCAATTACCGCCAGGAAGACGCCGCCTACCACGGTGACCTTGCTGACCACCTTGGCGATAAAGTCCGCGGTGGGCTTGCCGGGACGGATGCCCGGGATGGTGCCGTTGTTCTTACGCAGGTTGTTGGCAATCTCCATCGGGTTGTACTGGATGGAGATGTAGAAGTAGTTGAACGCCATGATCAGGAAGAAGTAGAGCACGGCGTAGACGATGCCGTCATACCGCAGCACGCTGAGAATGCTGCCCATGATGCCATCCGGGTCCACATCGACAAAGCCGGCGATGGTGGTGGGGATGGACAGGATCGAGCTGGCGAAGATAACCGGCATGACACCGGACATATTCACCTTGATCGGGATGTGGGTGGACTGGCCGCCGTACATCTTGCGCCCGACCACCCGCTGGGCATACTGCACCGGAATGCGGCGCTCGGCGTTGGTCATGATGACGATGAACACCACCGCCGCCAGGAAGAGCACGATGGTAAAGGGCACGATGAACCAGTACTTCATGATGCCGTTGATCGCGAGATAGATCTCGGTGGCCATGGTGCTCACCAGGCTGAAGGCCCGGGAGACGATACCGGCGAAGAGAATCATCGAGATGCCGTTGCCGATGCCCTTGTTGTCGATCTGCTCACCCATCCACATAACCAGCATGGCGCCGGCCAGGAAGGAGATGACGATGACCACGGCGGAGAAGATGCCGGAGGCACCTTCGGTGTAAAGCAGCGCGTTGGAGTTGCGCAGCAGGAAGTAGTAGGCTACCGACTGGACGCCGCCGAGAATGACGGTGGCGTACCGGGTGTAGCGGTTGAGAACCTTGCGGCCCTCCTCGCCCTCTTTGGCGAGCTGTTCCAGGCTGGGAATCGCTACCGCCAGCAGCTGGATGACGATGGACGCCGTGATATAGGGCGAGATGCCCAGAGCAAACAGGGTGGAATTGCCGAAGGCGCCGCCGCTGAGCAGGTCGATGTAACCCAGCCAGTTGCCGCCTTCGGTGATATAAGTCTTGAGAGTTTCCGGCTCCAGGAACGGGACCGGAATCGCTGCGCCGATGCGGAACAGCAGAAGGATCATACCGGTGTAGAGCAGTTTCTTCCGGAGATCCGCCATTTGCCACGCATTCTTCAGTGTTTCAAGCACTTACATCACCTCGGCCTTTCCTCCAGCAGCCTCGATCTTCTGCTTCGCCGAAGCAGAGAATGCCTTCGCGTTCACCGTGAGCTTCTTCTCGAGCTCGCCGTTGCCGAGGACCTTGATGCCGTCCATGGTCTTCTTGACCAGGCCGGCAGCCACGATGGCGGCCTCGTCCACGACGGCGCCGTCCTCGAACCGGTTCAGATCGCCAACATTGATGGTGGCGTACTTGGTCGCGAAGATATTGGTAAAGCCGCGCTTGGGCAGACGCCGGGTGAGCGGCATCTGGCCGCCCTCAAAGCCCGGTCTTACACCGCCGCCGGAGCGGGCGTTCTGGCCCTTGTGGCCCTTGCCGGCAGTCTTGCCGTTGCCCGAGCCGGCACCGCGGCCCTTGCGGAAGGCCTTCTTCGTGGAGCCCGGTGCGGGAGAAAGTTCGTGAAGTTTCATTGTACCTGCACCTCCTTACTTATGCCTCAGTAACCTCTACCAGGTGGCTGATCTTGGCGATCTTGCCCTTTGTAGCGGCGTTGTCGGGCTGGGTGGTCTCGTTGCCAATCTTCCGGAGCCCGAGGGAGTGAGCGGTGGCGATCTGCTTATCGCCGCGCCCGTTCAGACTCTTTACGAGTTTGATCTTCAGTGCCATTTCGCTCTCCTCCTTAGCCAATGATATCCGAAACGGACTTCCCGCGCTTGGCGGCGATTTCGTCCGCATTCTTGAGCGACATCAGACCCTGCATGGTAGCGGATACCATGTTCTTCGGGTTCCGGGAGCGCAGGGACTTGGTTCTGATGTTGCGTACACCGGTGACTTCCAGTACCGCACGCACCGGGCCGCCGGCGATCAGGCCGGTACCTTCCGGAGCGGGGCGCATCAGCACGCGGCCGGCGCCGTAAACGCCGATGATCTCGTGGGGAATGGTGCTGCCCTTCAGGGAGACCTTCACCAGGTTCTTCTTGGCGTCCTCGATGCCCTTGCGGATGGCATCCGGCACCTCGGAGGCCTTGCCCTGGCCGTAGCCCACGGTGCCCTTGCCGTCGCCGACTACGACCAGCGCGGCAAATTTCATTACACGGCCGCCCTTAACCGTCTTGGAGACACGGTTGATGGCGACTACTCTCTCTTGCAGTTCCATATTGGAAGCGTCAATACGAGCCAAAAGTATCCCTCCTACCTTTTAGAATTTCAGGCCGCCTTCACGGGCGCCCTCAGCAAGTTCCTGCACACGGCCGTGGTAGATGTAACCGCTGCGGTCGAACACTACCTCGGTGATGCCCTTCTCGAGGGCAGCCTTGGCCACGGCTTCGCCGACCTTGCGGGCGGCCTCCTTGTTGGAACCAGTGCCCTCGAAGCCCTTCATCATGCTCGAGGCGCTGGCCAGGGTGACGCCGTTGACATCGTCGATGACCTGTGCGTAGATATGCTTGGCGGAGCGGAATACACAAAGGCGCGGACGCTCAGGGGTACCGCTGATCTTGTTGCGGACACGCATGTGCCGCTTGATCCGGGCCTTGTTGCTGTCAGGCTTTTTCACCATATCGATTCACTCCTTTTCTCTTACTTCTTGCCCTTGCCGGCCTTGCCTTCCTTGCGGATGACATACTCGCCCAGATAGCGGATGCCCTTGCCCTTATACGGCTCCGGCGGACGCTTGGCGCGTACTTCGGCGGCGAACTGGCCCACGGCCTGCTTGTCATAGCCGTGGATGATGATGCGGCTCGGAGAGGGGACTTCGATGGTGATGCCGTTGCCCTCGCTCATGATAACCTGATGGGAGTAGCCCAGGGTCATCACAAGGTCCTTGCCCTGCTTGGCGGCGCGGTAGCCGACGCCCTGGATCTCCAGCTCCTTGGAGTAGCCCTCGGATACACCGTGGACCATGTTGGCGATGAGGGTCCGGGTCAGGCCGTGCAGGCTTCTGTGCTCCTTATCGTCGGTGGGCCGGGTAACCAGGACCTCACCGTTTTCTACTGTAACAGTCAGATCGGGATTCACGGTCTGGGTCAGGGTGCCCTTGGGGCCCTTGACGGTGACGACATTGCCCTCGATGGCTACATCGACGCCAGCCGGGATCGCGATCGGCTTTCTACCAATTCGAGACATACTTGCACCTCCTTACCAGACGAACGCCAGGACTTCGCCGCCCACATTTTCCTTGCGGGCCTGCTTGTCGGTCATGACGCCCTTCGATGTCGAAATGATGGCGATACCCAGGCCGCGCATGACCTTGGGCATATCCTCACAGTTGGTATAGATCCGCAGGCCGGGCTTGGATACCCGTCTGAGACCGGAGATGACCGAAGTCTTGTTCTCGCCGTACTTGAGGGTGATGCGAATGATGCCCTGCTTCCCGTCTTCTACCAGCTGGAAGCTCTTGATGTAACCCTCATCCAGAAGAATCTGCGCGATGGCCTTCTTCATCTTGGAAGCGGGAACATCCACTGTCTCATGCTTCGCGGCGCCGGCGTTGCGGATGCGCGTGAGCATGTCAGCGATGCTGTCGGTGATATGCATACCGTTTACCTCCTTACACTAACTTACCAGCTTGCCTTCTTGACGCCGGGGATCTGGCCCTTGTAGGCCAGCTCACGGAAGCAGATACGGCAGATGCCGTACTTTCTCAGATAGGCATGGGGTCTGCCGCAGATCTTGCATCTGTTGTAGGCTCTTGTGGAAAATTTAGGTGTTCTCTGCTGCTTGTTGATCATGGACTTCTTAGCCACTTAAATTCCCCCTTACTTCTCGAACGGAGCGCCCATCAGCTCAAGGAGCATCTTGGCCTCTTCGTCAGTCTTGGCGGTGGTCACGAAAGCGATGTCCATACCGCGTACCTTGTCGATCTTGTCGTAGTCGATCTCAGGGAAGATAAGCTGCTCCTTGAGGCCGAAGGCGAAGTTGCCGCGGCCGTCGAAGCCATTTGCGCTGATACCTCTGAAGTCTCTGACGCGGGGCAGAGCCACGCTGAACAGTCTGTCGAGGAACTCGTACATCATATCGCCTCTGAGGGTCACCTTGACGCCTACCACCATGCCCTCGCGGACCTTGAAGTTCGCGACCGACTTCTTGGCGCGGCATACGCAGGGCCACTGGCCGGTAATGGCGGCGATATCGTGCATGATCGCATCGATCATCTTCTGGTTGTCGCGGGCCTCGCCGCAGCCAACATTGACGACGATCTTATCCAGCTTGGGGATCTGCATGACGCTCTTGTAGCCGAACTTCTTATTCAGAGCAGGCGCTACTTCGTTGACATAGTAGTCCTTCATTCTTGCCATGTTCTCAATCCTCCTCACTTAGAAAGTCTCGCCGCACTTCTTGCAGACGCGCTGCTTGGTGCCATCGGCGTTGATCTTATGGGCCACACGGGTGGGCTTGCCGCACTTGGGGCAGACCAGCTGCACCTTGCAGGCGTGCATCGGGCCTTCCACCTTCAGGATACCGCCGGTCTCGCCCATTCTGCGGGGCTTGACATGCTTGGAAACGATGTTGATGCCCTCAACGATGACCTTCTTCTCCTTCGGGCTGACCTCGAGGACCTTGCCCTGCTTGCCCTTATCCTTGCCTGACAGAACTACAACGGCGTCGCCAGTTTTAACATGAATAGTGTTCATCTGTCAAACTCCTCCATTACAGAACTTCGGGAGCCAGGCTCAAAATCTTGAGATAGTCCTTTTCACGAAGCTCTCTGGCCACTGGCCCGAAGATTCGTGTGCCCCTGGGTTGTTTATCGTCACGGATGATAACGGCGGCGTTCTCGTCGAAACGGATGTAGGTGCCATCGTCCCGGCGCAGGCCCTTGGCGGACCGAACGATAACCGCCTTGACCACATCGCCCTTCTTTACCATACCGCCCGGGGCAGCCTTCTTGACCGAGCAGACGACCACATCGCCGATGTTGGCGTAGCGTCTGCGGGTGCCGCCCAGAACGCGGATGCACATGAGCTCACGGGCTCCGGTGTTATCCGCTACATTGAGATAGGTCTGCATCTGGATCACAGTGCATTCCTCCTTTCGGTGCTACTCAGTTTGCCGGTACCGCGTGCGCTCCCCTTCCCGGGGAACTCCGTCGCGGTCGCTGCCCGCAACCGATCTTTATGCGGGCGCTCAAACTGATGGGATTTCTATTCGATCAATAAAACGAAGTTTTCGTAGAAAAACTTACTTGGCCTTCTCGATGATCTCGGCCACTCTCCATCTCTTGTCCTTGGAAAGGGGACGGGTCTCCATCAAGCGTACGGTGTCGCCCACATTGCAGCTGTTCTGCTCATCGTGAGCCTTCAGCCGGACGGTGCGCTTGACGATCTTCTTGATCAGCGGGTGCTGAACATTGTACTGCACGGCAACGACGACGGTCTTGTCCATCTTGTTGCTGACTACTTTGCCGGAAATGGTCTTTCTCAGATTTCTCTCAGCCATGCTGGTGTCCTCCTTTCTAAGTTAGTTGCGCTCCGCGAGCTCTTTCTCCCGGATGACGGTCTTGACACGGGCGATGTCCTTCTTGACGGCACCCAGACGCTGGGGGTTCTCGAGCTGGTTGACCGCGTGCTGGAAGCGCAGGTTGAAAAGCTCGCTCTTCAGGTCGGAGAGCTTTTCGTTGAGCTCCTGGACGGAGAGGTTTCTAATCTCAGATGCCTTCATTACTCCGCAACCTCCTCTTCCCTCTTGACGAACTTGCACTTGACGGGCAGCTTATAGGCAGCCAGGCGCATGGCCTCGCGGGCGGTCTCCTCGGGGACGCCGGCGATCTCGAACATGACGCGGCCGGGCTTGACCACGGCCACCCACTGCTCGGGCGCGCCCTTACCGGAACCCATTCGGGTGCCGGCAGGCTTCTTGGTAATGGGCTTATCGGGGAAGATCTTGATCCAGACCTGACCGCCGCGGCGGATGTAACGGGTCATCGCTACACGGGCCGCCTCGATCTGGTTGGAGGTGATCCAGGCCGGCTCCAGGGTCTGCAGGCCGTACTCGCCATTGGAGACCTTGTTGCCTCTTGTCGCCACGCCCTTCATTCTACCTCTGTGGACACGGCGGTATTTTACTCTCTTAGGCAGAAGCATTACTTGTTGCCTCCTTCCTTGCGGGCCTTCTTCTCAGCGAGGACCTCGCCAGTGTAGATCCAGACCTTGACGCCGAGCTTACCGTAGGTGGTGTGCGCCTCGGTGAAGCCGTAGTCGATATCGGCGCGCAGGGTCTGCAGCGGAATGGTGCCCTCGTGGTACTGCTCCACACGGGCGATCTCCGCACCGCCTACACGGCCGGAGAGCTGAACCTTGATGCCTCTTGCGCCCAGACGCATGGCGCGGCTGATGGCCTGCTTCATGGTCCGGCGGAAGGAAGCGCGGTTCTCCAGCTGGGCGGCGATGCTCTCAGCCACCAGCTGGGCGTTCTTGTCGGGCTGCTTGACCTCGACGACGTTGACCAGCACGGTCAGCGGCTCGCTGCGCTTCTTGTTGACCATCTTTTCGCACTGCTTGCGCAGCTCCTCGATGGCGGCGCCGCCCTTGCCGATGACGATGCCCGGCCGGGCGCAGTGCAGGTGGATGCGCACCTTGGTGGCATCGCGCTCGATCTCGATGCGGGCGATGCCGGCGTCATAGAGCTTCTTCTTCAGGAACTTCCGGAGGTTGTAGTCCTCGACGAGGGTATCGCCGAACACATCGTCTCTGACAAACCAGCGGGAGTCCCAGTCCTTGATTACACCAACACGGAGACCGTGCGGATTTACTTTCTGACCCATAGTTTACCTCCTCTACCGATTAGTCTCTCTCTTTGAGAGCGATGGTGATGTGGGATGTTCTCTTGAGCACGCGGAAGGCGCGGCCCTGGGCGCGGGGTCTCATTCTCTTGAGGACGGGACCCGGCGCGACGAAGCACTCCGACACATACAGGTTGTTCTTATCCATGTGGTGGTTGTTCTCGGCGTTTGCAATAGCCGACTTCAGCAGCTTCTCCAGCGGCTCGCAGGCAGCCTTGGGAGTGTGCTTGAGGATGGCCAGGGCCTGATCAACGGGCTTGTTGCGGATCAGGTCCAGCACGATCTGCACCTTGCGGGGTGCAATGCGGGCGTATTTCAGGTAAGCCCTTGCTTCCATTTGTTCTCCTCCTCTCGGCTATTACTTACCGGTGTTACTTGTCTTAGAGCCGGCGTGGCCCTTGAATGTTCTTGTGGGCGCGAACTCACCCAGCTTATGGCCGACCATATCCTCGGTGACATAAACCGGAACGTGCTTGCGGCCGTCGTGTACGGCGAAGGTGTGCCCTACAAATTCCGGGAAAATGGTGGAAGCGCGGCTCCAGGTCTTGAGGACCCGCTTCTCACCAGCCTCGTTCATCTCTCTGACCCGCTTCAGCAGGACAGGCTGCACGAACGGGCCCTTCTTGATGCTTCTGCTCATTCTGGTACTCCTCCTTTCAGCACGCGTTACTTATCGTTGCGGCGCTTCACGATGAACTTGTTGGAGCGGTTCTTATGCGCTCTGGTCTTGTAACCCAGTGCAGGCTTGCCCCAGGGGGTGACAGGGCCGGGACGGCCGACGGGGCTCTTGCCCTCACCACCACCGTGCGGGTGGTCGTTCGGGTTCATGACGGAACCGCGGACGGTGGGACGCCAACCCATGTGTCTTCTGCGGCCAGCCTTGCCGTAGTTGACATTCTCGTGGTCGGTGTTGCCTACCTGACCGATGGTGGCCATGCACTCTACGGGTACATTTCTCAGCTCACCGGAGGGGAGACGGATCAGGGCATACTCGCCTTCCTTGGCCATCAGCTGGGCCATGACGCCGGCGGACCGGGCCAGCTGGGCGCCCTTGCCGGGATGCATCTCAATGTTGTGGATAAAGGTACCGACGGGGATGTTCTGCATCGGCAGAGCATTGCCGGGCTTGATATCCGCATCCGGGCCGGAGACGACGGTGTCGCCGACCGACAGGCCTACAGGGGCGATGATGTATCTCTTCTCGCCGTCCTCATGCTGGATCAGGGCGATGTGAGCGGAACGGTTGGGGTCGTACTCCAGGGTGAGAACGGTGGCGGGAACGCCGGCCTTGTCTCTCTTGAAGTCGATGATGCGGTACTTCTGCCGGTTGGCGCCGCCGCGGTGGCGGACGGTGATCTTACCGGTGTTGTTGCGGCCCGAGTGGTTCTTCAGCGGGGCCAGCAGGCTCTTCTCAGGAGCCACCTTGGAAAGCCCGGAGTAGTCAGTCACAGTCATCTGGCGACGGCTGGGGCTGGTGGGCTTGAACTTTTTGATAGCCATTGCGGTTTCACTCTCCTCATAGTAATTCGCGGGATCATGAGCCAATCCCATACCGGCCGCGCGTTAGGCGCGGGCCATTTTACAGCATCGTCTCGAAGAACTCGATGCCATTGGATCCCTCGGCGAGAGTTACGATGGCCTTCTTCCAGTCAGATCTGTATCCCTGATGCAGGCCCATTCTCTTGGCCTTGCCGGAGACATTCATGGTGTTGACCTTGGCCACCTTGGTGCCGGGGAACAGGGCCTCGACAGCCTTGGCGATCTCGATCTTGTTGGCGCCGGTGGCGACCTTGAAGGTGTACTTCTTGGAAGCCAGACCGTCCATGCTCTTCTCGGTGATGATCGGGGCGATGATGATATCCTGCGGTGCCTTCATTATGCGTACACCTCCTCAAGCTGGGCTACGGCGTCCTTGGCGATGATGAACTTGCCGCCGTTGAGGACATCGTAGACATTCAGTGTGTTGACCAGGGCGGTCTTGACGCCCGGGATGTTGGCAGCGCTCTTGATGAACTGCTCGTTCTTCTCGGGCATTACGATCAGGGCCTTCTTCTCGACGCCGAGGGCCTTGAGCATCTCGACGACGGGCTTGGTCTTGTAGCCCTCGACGGTGATGGAATCCACGACGATGATGTCGTTGTCGATCACCTTGGAAGAGAAGGCCGACTTGATGGCCAGGCGCTTGACCTTGCGGTTGAGCGAGTAGCTGTAATCACGGGGCTTCGGGCCCAGGGCGATGCCGCCGTGGGTCCACTGGGGAGCCCGGATGGAGCCCTGTCTGGCGTGGCCGGTGCCCTTCTGTCTCCAGGGCTTGCGGCCGCCGCCTCTCACCTCGGAACGGGTGAGGGTGGACTGGGTGCCCTGACGCTGGTTGGCCAGGTAGTTGACGACAGCGGCGTGCATCACAGCGGTGTTCGGCTCGATGCCGAAGACGGCGTCCGAAAGGTTCATCTCACCAACGCTCTTGCCGGTCATATCATAAACTGTTACCTTTGGCATTGTGTACTCCTCCTTTCTTACGCCTTGACGCTGTCAACGATGGTGACGATGCCGCCCTTCGGGCCCGGGATGGCGCCCTTGAGAGCGATGAGGTTGTTCTCAGCGTCTACCTTGACAACTTCCAGGTTCTGGACAGTGACCTGCTCCACGCCCATGTGGCCGGGCAGGATCTTGCCCTTGTATACGCGGCTCGGGGTCGAGGTGGAGCCGTTGGAACCGGCGTGACGGTGAACAGGGCCGGTACCGTGGGTGTCCTTCAGGGAGTGGGCGCCGAACCGCTTGATAACGCCGGCGTAGCCCTTACCTTTGCTGATGCCGCAGACATCGACCTTATCGCCTGCCGCGAATGTATCGGCCTTGATCAGGTCGCCGACATTCTTCTCGGCGCAGTTGTCCGCCCGGAACTCTCTGAGGAACTTCTTGGGGGCAACGTCGGCCTTGGCAAAGTGGCCCTTCATCGGCTTGGTCAGAGCTTTCTCCGAGATCTCGCCGTAACCGATCTGCACGGCTTCGTAGCCGTCGTTTTCGATTGTCTTCTTCTGGGTCACGATGCAGGGGCCTGCCTCGATGACGGTGACCGGGATAAACTTGCCGTTCTCGTCGAACAGCTGAGTCATACCGATCTTCTTGCCGATAATGTACTTCTGCATTTTTCCTACCTCCTAAGGTTATTGGTCGGTCTGTGCCGACATGACCCGGTGAACCTCGAGATCCGCCTTACAGCTTGATCTCGATCTCAACACCGGCAGGGAGCTCGAGACTGGTGAGGGCCTCGACGGTCTTGTTCGAGGGTCTCAGGATGTCAATGAGTCTCTTGTGGGTTCTGGTCTCAAACTGCTCACGGCTGTCCTTGTACTTGTGGACGGCGCGCAGGATGGTGACGATCTCACGCTCGGTGGGCAGCGGGATCGGGCCGGATACCCGGGCACCGGTGCGCTTTGCGGTCTCCACGATCTTCTCGGCGGAGAGATCCACCAGACGGTGATCATAACTCTTCAGTCTGATCCGAATTTTTTCTTTGACTGCCACATTCATCGCCTCCTTGAAATTTTTCGATCATGACAGCGACGCCTGGATACTGAACATCTCGCCGGGTGTTTCACACACCCGTATCAAAAAACCGGCCCAATCGCGCCTGATTTTTCCAGACACGCTGAACCGGAAGCCACTTCCCCGGGGAAAATCCCCGAGGCGCTGAGAAAGGGACGCCCGCCGGCCACTGGCCCGCAGACCCCCGCATCAGTATCCATAGTGAAGTCGCCCGGTTTGAAATCGGACATACTCGGCGAAAATTCCCCGTGGAAGCCACGGCAACCTCTCGCTTCATCGCATATCTTGTGCAGTCACGCTTAATTATAATAGCATGTCAGGGGTGCGGTTGCAAGCCTTTTTTTCGCAAATCGGCGTAAAATCGGCGATTCTCCAAATTTCTCCCTTTTGCCTGTAAAATAGGCGCTCATCTTGTGCAACCTGCTGTTTCCCGTGATAAACCGCCGCAAAAAACGCCCTGCTCAAGCGGGGCCGGAGAGGGCGCATCTCACATCTTATGCATCTGCCAGAGGCTGGGGCCGACCGCCGCCGTCCAAAGCAGCAGCACCGGGAGCAGGAGCAGAAAATAGGCAGTCCCATAGAGCGCCCACTCGGCCATGAGCAGCGCCAGCATACCGGCCGGAAGGGCGGGCAGGCCCTTCCACCCGTAGTAAGCCACGACCTTGCGGGCCGTCGGACGCCAGCGCTCCGGATCGCTGCACTGCTGATAGAGCTCCGCTGCCCAGTAGACCAGCGTGACGCTGTAAAACACCGCCGCAAACCCGATGGCAGACAGCGACCGGCTGTCTGGCAGGGCGAGCGGCACCACCGGGATCAGCCCCCAGGTCCAAGCGAGGAGCACCAGTGCGCACAGCAGATCGGCCACAGCTGCGGCCAAAAACCGCCGGGACACCTCGCTCCGACCCCTGCCGCCATATTCTCTGTCGTCCATACAATCCCTCCTATACTATTTATAATATAAAGGCGGAGAGTCAGGCCGCCTCCTTTGCCGTGAACCGGGCAAACTCACTGCCGTCACTGTTGTGTACCGTCACGGTCACTTCTAAGGGCAGCCCGTCCGGAATCGGATAGAGCAAACGCTCATAGCCCTGTCGGGCCAACCGCTCCTCCGCCGGGAAGAATCCGGTGCCTGTGCCGTCCGCCAGGGTGCCGACCACCTGCCAGAAACCAAGCGTTGTTCCGCCGTCCGGCTCAAGATAGAGCACCAACGCGGCTCCTTCTCCCTCTGCCTCCGGAAGAAACTCATAGCTGAACACCGCATCGACCTGCACCACGCCAAGGCTCTCCACCGTCCGGAAGCCCCCGTTCGGGTCGTCCACGAACCGCAGCGTGTGCAGTATCCCGTCTGTGTCCCGCCAGGTGTACAGCATCTGCCCCTGATCCGGGTCGATATGCGCCGGGACAGCGATCTGCCGCACCTCACACTCGGCGGTCACATAGGCCGCGAACGGGTCCTCCGGCTCCGGGACGGTTGGACCGGCATAGGGCTTTGGCGACAGACCGAGCGCGGCAGCGATGGCGATTGCCGCCAGCAGACAGGCAGCGGCTCCGGCCAGATAGGTTGATCTCATCGTGGGCAGCCTCCTTTTCCCGGATCTCTCTTTCCTTCAGCATAGCATATCCTCAGAGCGATGGCAAGGCTGGAGGGCGTTTTCCCGCGAAAAGAGTCATTTTTTCGCAACGATTTGTTTACACTAACGCCACAGTATGGTATACTGATAGCATCAGTCCTACAAGGAGGCCCAGCCGATGAACAAGTCCATCCTCAAATTCTTCGCCATCTACTTCGGGTTCACCGTCACATCCAACTTTGTGCATGCGGTAACCCCGGCCTTTCTCGAGATGATCGCGGCGCCGTCCTACATCCAGGGCACCGCCTTCTCGGTGATGAGCTTCTTCTCCTTCCTCACCGCGCCCTTCTGGGGCAAGATGGGGGACCGCAAGCCCTATCCGGCGATGATCTCGCTGGGCTTCTTCGGGTACGCCCTCGGGCAGTTCATCTTTGCGTCGGCCCATTCGGTCTCCACGCTGCTGCTGGCCCGGACGGTGAGCGGCCTGCTCAACGGGGCGCTGCAGGTCAATACGCTGGCCTATCTGATCAGCGTCAGCACCGCGGAAAACCGCGGCAAGTACATGGCCTGGTATGCCATGCTCCAGTCGGTGGGCACCTGCGTGGGCTACTTTGTCGGCGGGAGCATCGGAGACTACAGCGTCATGCTGGTGTTCTACCTGCAGATCGGCGCGGTGGTGGCGCTGGGCATCCTCACCCCCATCGTCCTCAAGGACGCCCCCGGCCGGACGCTGGAGAGCGGCCGCATCGACTTTGCCGAGATCAACCCCATCTCCTCGATGTTCTCCTCGCTGAAGAAGATCGACGGCGCGCTGGCGGTGTACCTGTCCACCGTGTTCTGCTTCGGCTTTGCGATGATGGCCTATGACAACTACTTCAGCTACTTCCTGCGGGACCAGCTGGGCTTCCCGCCGTCGGTGAACGGCTACTTCAAGGCGCTGATCGGCGTCATTGCCATCGTTGCCAACTCCACCATCAACATGTGGATCAACAAACACACCGATGTGCGCCGGTCCATCTCGGTGATCCTGGGCATGAGCGCCCTGGCGGTGGCCACGATGGTAACCTTCGGGGACAGCGTGCCGGCGTTTATGGTGTCGGCGCTGGTGTACTACACCTTCAACGCCATCACCGTGCCGGTGCTCCAGGTGATGATGATGAAGGACGAGGACAAGTCCAATGCCGGCCTGATCTCCGGCTTGTACAACGCCTTCCTCTCCCTCGGGCGGACCTTCGGCCCGCTGCTGGCGGCCTTCGTCTACGGGCTCAACCCGCTCTATCCCTTCATGCTGGCGGCGGCGGTCTATGCGCTGGCAGCGGTTCTCACCGTCATCAACAAGCGCCAGTATGACCACCGGGTGCGCCGGACGGCGTGACTCCCTCCCCGCAATATCGCATCATTCCGCCCCTTGCCGGGGCGGTTTTTTGCGCCTGTATTGACAGCTGGCCGGGCGGGTGCTATACTATGGGCAAAGTTAGTTTTAACTAATACGCAGAGGAGGCACGCCTATGAAACACTGGATCCTGCTGCTCGCAGCGGCGCTGTGCGCGGGACTGCTGGCCGGCTGCACCGCCGGGGAGGCCCCGTCCGCCGGAGGGGAGCCGGAGAGCGCCGTCCTCACCGAGACGGCGGCCCCGGGCACCGGCGCCACGCTGGCGGAGCTCCTGGACGCCTACGGGCTGAAGGTCACCCTGCCGGAGGGGGCCGGTACGCTGGTCCCGCTGGGGGAAGCGGAACAGTTCCTGCCGCCGGCGGACAGCGGCATCACGGTGGAAGAGACCGGGGCCCCGCTCTTTGGCGGCGGGGAAGTGGACAGCCTGACCGATGCCGGCCACGCCAGCGGCTATCTGGCGGACGGGGAGAGCCTGGCCGGCCTCACCGGACTGCTCGCCGGGGTGGACACCACCGATGGGGACTTTCAGGCCCAGCTCTGCGCCACCGATGAGGCAGCGGAGCTCTGGATCGTCGCCGCCGCCTACGACGAGGCCGCCGGGCGGTACACCGGCTGCTGGGCGGTGAGCGGCTCCGGCGGAGAGCTGAACGCCGCCGGAATACTGGGCTCCCTGCCGGAGGGCAGCCGCTTCCTGGCCCTCGGGCTGATCGAACCATCAGAGGGGACCAGCGCCAGCAGCCCGCTGCGTGTGCTGCTCCCGGCGGAATAAGGCATAGGCCCTCCGGGGCCTGTTTTTTTGCCCTTTTCCACAGGGGCAGCGGAAAATTTCTGGGCAACCTTCTCTTTTTTGATGAAATTTTGAATAATTCTTGACAAAAGGGTGCAAAAGGGTCATAATAGGTTCATATTCGCAGATAAAAGCGTTAAATCGCGAAAGCAAAACGCACCGTACACAGGAGGTGATGGAATGGCAGCCGGCGACATCAGCGGCTATGCGCTACCCGACTATTTCTTTACGCCGCCCCTGAGGGGGCCCGGCCGGCGGCCGTTCCGCCGGCGGATTCCCTCTGGGGCCTCACCCGAGTCAGACAAGAGAAAGAGTGATATCCAATGCCAGCAATAGCCGAACTGGGGATCTGGAACCCCGTCACCTGTTTTGCAGCCTGTGCCGCCGTCTATGTCATCGGCGAATGGCTCTCCCGCCTGTGCAAGGGCAACATCTCATCGCTGATGTTTGCCAGCGCCATCTTCCTGCTGGGCTTCTGGTTTGACATCTTCCCGGA
>CAJFQR010000005.1 GCA_904419105.1 Candidatus Avimicrobium faecavium | reverse complement strand
CAAACTTCCAGCCGGGGGAGTTGTCGCTGTCGTCCATCTTGACCCGGCAGAACCTGGAGAGGCGCTCCCTGAGCTCGGCGGCCTTCTCGAGGACGCCGGGCTTGTGCTGGGCCACCGGCACGATGACCAGCTGGATCGGGGCGATAGCCGGAGGCAGCACCAGGCCGTTGTCGTCGCCGTGGGTCATGATGATGGCGCCGATGATCCGGGTGGACATGCCCCAGGAGGTCTCGAACGGGGTGTGGAGCTGGTTGTCCCGGCCGGTGAAGGTGATGTCAAAGGCCCGGGCAAAGCCGTCGCCGAAGTAGTGGGAGGTGCCGGACTGGAGGGCCTTGCCGTCGTGCATCATCGCCTCGATGGTGTAGGTGGCCTCCGCCCCGGCAAACTTCTCCTTGTCGGTCTTCTGGCCGCGGATCACCGGGATGGCCAGCTCGTTCTCGCACAGGTCGGCGTAGATCTCCAGCATCTGGCGGGTCTCGGCCTTGGCCTCCTCGGCGGTCTCATGGACGGTGTGGCCCTCCTGCCACCAGAACTCCATCGTCCGCAGGAAGGGGCGGGTGGTCTTTTCCCAGCGCACCACCGAGCACCACTGGTTGTACAGCTTCGGCAGATCCCGGTAGGAGTGGACCACATGGGCAAAGTGGTCGCAGAACAGCGTCTCGGAGGTCGGCCGGATGACAAGGCGCTCGGCCAGCTCCTCGCTGCCGCCGTGGGTCACCCAGGCCACCTCCGGCGCAAAGCCCTCGATGTGGTCCTTCTCCTTCTGGAGCAGGCTCTCGGGGATCATCAGGGGCATCATCACATTCTCATGGCCGGTGGCCTTGAACCGGGTGTCCAGCAGGTGCTGGATGTTCTCCCAGATGGCGCAGCCGTAGGGCCGCACGATCATGCACCCACGGGTGGGGGCATAGTCCACCAGCTCCGCCTTTTTGACCACATCGGTATACCACTGGGCAAAGTCATCCTCCATCGAGGTGATGCTCTCCACCATCTTCTTCTGGTCTGCCATTTGCTTCATCCTCTCATCTTGTGTGAAAAAAATCGCCCCCCGCGCCGGGGAACAGGCTATATACCGTTATTATAGCCGTTTTGCCCGCCCGGCGCAAGTCCTTCCCGCAAATCCGCCGGGCCGCCGTATAATCCGCCGGAGCCGGACCATACTCCCGGCGGAGGTGATCCGATGAGAAAACACGGGCCGTTCGGGAAGATGCTCGGGCTCTATCTGCTGGCCGGAGCGGCTGCGGCGGCGCTGGCGGCCCGGCCGCTGCCCGAACCGCAGAACACGGCCGAAGCCCCGGCGGACGGGATCTACCTGCCGCTGCCCGCCGATACGCTCACACTGGCGGCGGCCCTCACCGGGGAGGACGGGGCGCTGGCCTTTGTGATCCGGTTTGCCCCGGCGGAGGAGCGCATCACCGCCGTCCCGCTGCCGGAGGACTGTGCCGCTGCGGCGGCAGAGGGCCTTTCCGCCTTCCGGGCGGCGGCGGAGCAGGAGGCCGGTCCGGTGGACGGGGCCCTTTCCGGCGATGCGGATGCCTGGCGGCAGGCCGCCGGGGTCCTTGGCCCGGTGACGGTGGAGCTGCCCGCCTCCCTGACCCTCTCCACCCCCGGCGGGGCGGTGACCCTCTCCGCTGGGCGGCAGGCGGTGGACGCCACGCTGGCGCTGGCACTGCTCGATAAGGGCGGCGATCCGGCCCGGCAGGTGGCAGAGGGCTGGGCCCTCGGGTTCTGCAGGCTGGCGGAGCGCCGGAGCACCGCCGCCCTCTTTTCCGGGCTGGAGGAGGGCTTTGCCGCCGATGTGAGCTATGACCTGCTGGAACAGAAACGCCGGGGCCTGGCCTGGCTGGCCGGACAGCTGGGCGGATAGTTTGCCCTAAAACCGGCTGTTTTTCAGCCGGAAGGGCGTATTTTTCCCCCTTTTGGGAATATATGATAAAATCCCCCGGCGGCCCCCAGGGCAAAATAGTGCAACATTGCGGTGCTTTTTTTGCCGTTTGCCCCTTGATAAACCGGGACAAATATTATAAGATAAGTACCGTAGCAAATCCGAGAGGATAGGCATTCCGCCGCCTGCGGCGAGATCAGAACAGAAGGAGGCAGTTTGTGATGACATTCGAGAAGGTCCGTAAGATCCTGGCCGAGCAGCTGGAGCTGGATGAGGATGAGATCACCATGGATTCCGTCCTGGTGGAGGATCTGGGCATTGACAGCCTGGATTTCGTGGACATCGTGATGAGTCTGGAAGATGAGTTCGATACCGAGTTCCCGGAAGAGGATATGACCGGTATCAAGACTGTCGGCGATATCGTCAAGTACATCGAGGACAAGATCGCATAAGGTCTGCCCTATCACGCCGGTGTTCCGGCCCGGGCGTTCTCCCGTTTGGGAGAGCGCCCTCTTTTTTTGCCCGGGGTTTGTGCACCCTGCCGGGGAGAGGCCCTCCCCCTTTGGCCAATCCGCCGAAGCCGCCCCCGCCGCCGGCAAAGCCCTTGCGGGGGACGCGGTTTTTTACTATAATAAAGTCAAAAAGCGAAAGGTGGAATCGTCTATGGAACTGATCGTGCGCACGGTGACCCCGGCAGAGCTGGACAAGGCCGTGGAGGTGGAGGAGGCCGCGATGAAGGGCGGCGGCTACCTGCGGGATGTATCCCCGCTGTTCCTCGGGGATACGGTGGGCCCGCTGCTGGGCGCCTACCGGGACGGGGAGCTGGTGGGTATCGCCAAATATACGGTGCTGCCCGACCACACCGCCTGGCTGGAGACGCTGCGCGTCACCCCGGCCCATCAGCGGCAGGGGGTCGGCCGGCGGCTGTATGAGGAGTTCCAGGCCCTCTCGAAGGAGAAGGGCGTGGAGTCGATGGCCATGTACACCGGCCTGAAGAACATCCCAAGCTATTCGCTGGCCCGGGTGTTCGGGCTGGACACCGCCGGGCGCTACCGGGAGATGCAGCTCGACCTGGACGGCGTGGCCAAGCCGGAAAAGCCCGCCTTTGCCCCGGTGGGGGAGGACCGGGCGGTGGAGCTGGTGCTGCCGCTCAGCGAAAAGTACGAGGGCTTTGTCATCTTCAACCGCACCTTTATGCGCATCAATGAGGCGAATGTCCGCGCCCTGGCCCGGGAGGGCAAGGTGCTGGAGGACCCGGCCACCGGCAGCGTGCTGGTGTTCGGCAACCGGTTCCTGGAAAAGCGCTCGGTGCAGATCGCGATGATGGACGGCGACGCCGACGCCTGCATCGACTACGCCATCGCCGTCGGCCTGGAAAAGGGCGTGCCCGCCGTGGTCACCGAGACCCCGCTGGACGCCGAGGCCCTCCAGGCCCAGTTTGCCGCCCGGGGCTTCAAGGCCACTGCCGAGCTGCAGGTGATGAGCGGCCCGGCCTGCTGAGGTCCGGCGCGCCAAACAAACAAAAAACGGGGGACCCGGCCGGGTCTCCCGTTTTTTTGCGGCGGTCCGCCGGGTCACAGGCGCACCCTGCGGCGCTCCAGTGCGGCGGCCAGCGCCAGTGCGCACCAGCCCTTGAACAGGTCCGGCAGCACAAAGGGCAGCACGCAGGCGGTCAGCGCCGGCAGCAGCGCCTGGCCGGTCATCCACATGAACCACCCGGTGCCGAGGGTGTAGCAGCACAGGTTGGCCAGCGCCACCCCGGCCAGCCGGGCCGCCGGGCGGCGGGTGACGGCGCACACCCCGGACAGCACCGCCGCCATCAGCGGATAGGCCAGCAGGTAGCCGCCGGTGACCCCGAAGAGAGCCCCCGGCCCGGCGCCAAACCCGGCAAACACCGGCAGCCCCGCCAGCCCGAGCAGCAGGTAGGCGGTCGTGGCCAGCAGCGCCTGGTCCGGCGGCAGCAGCGCACCGCACAGCAGCACCCCAAAGACCCCGAGGGTCAGGCTCACCGGGCCGATGGGCAGGCTGAGCGGGGCCACCGTGCAGAGCACCGCTGTGCACAGTGCCATCCGCGTCAGGCGGGAAACGGCATCGTTTCGCATCGTCGTCCTCCTTTTTCGTTTTGCCCATTGTACCACAAGCCGGCCGGGGCTGTCCACCGCAGGGATCGAAGGCCCTACTCCTCCGCCCCGCCGGGAAGAAGGCTCTCCGGCTCCCAGCCGGCAGCCGCCGCCCCGGCGGCATAGAGCCCGGGGATCGCCGTGCCGTCCCGCCGGAGCACCCGGCCTTCCGCATCGGTCGCCAGCGCCCCGAAGAGCTGCGGCTCCTCCTCCCACCGGCAGCCCGCCGCCCAGCCGGTCTCCCCCGGCGGCAGCGCCCGGGCCAGTTCCGCCCCGGTGAGCAGCGCCCCGCCGTCCGCCGGCACCGTCTCCCACAGCCCCCAGCAGCCGGGCTCCGGGACGGTGAGGGGGCTCCCGCCGGCGGAAAGCCACCGGTCGGGAGCGGGCAGCAGCACCCGGTCCGCCAGCACCCAGTCCGTCCCCCCGGCGGCGGCCCCGGCCGCCACCGCCGCAAGAAAGGCCCCGGGACCGTCCGCCGGGCTGCCGGTGGCCAGCACCACCGGCCCGGTGAGGGTGTAGTTCACCCCGTCCCCGGCGGCCCGCACCCCGGTCACCGCCCCGTCCCGGAGGATCAGGCCGGTCATCTCCGTCCCGGCCAGCAGCACGGCGCCGCTCTCCCCCAGCCGGCGCACCAGCCGCCCGGTGTAGCGGTCGCCGCTCTCCCCGCCGAGGTCGGGAAGGGCCGCCGCCCGGCCTCCGAGGGTGCCGCCCCGCTCGAGGAGCAGCACCGTCCGCCCGGCCTCTGCGGCGTCGCAGGCGGCGGTGAGCCCCGCCGCTCCGGCTCCGACTACCACCAGTTCCGCCTCCCGGCTCTCCGTCCGGACGGCGAGGCCCCCTTCCTCCCCCGGGTCAAGGCCCGCCGCCCGCAGCGCCGCTGCTGCCCCCTGGCGGATGCCCCGGCAGGTCTCGGTGGCGCCGGCCACCCCGTCCACCCAGGGGCTGCCGGTCTCGAGGATCGCCGCCGGGAGCTGTTCCAGCGCCTGCAGGGCCGCCGGGCCGGTCTCCCCTTCGGCGTCCACCCGGACCCCGGTCAGGGCCCCGTCCTCCACCGTCACCGTGACGGTGATGCTCCCGCCGTAGCCCTCGGCGGTGCCGGTGTAGCTGTTTTCCTGCGCCGGACGGCAGCCGCCGAGCAGCACCGCCAGCGCCGTGATGACGGCCAGGATCCGCATCGTCCTCCCCCCTTTCCCCAGAGTCTGCCCTGGAAAACCGCCGCTATGCGCCTTGACGGCAGTGGCCTTTGCCGCCGGGCATGGCGACTCCGGCGGTGCTGGTCCTGCCGCTCGGGTAAAAAACGCAGCAAAAAAGCCCCCTGCACAGGGGGCTTTTTTCATGGGTGCGATCAGAAGATCATCTCCGCCAGGCCGGAGGCAAAGGGGATATCGCTGTCCAGTCCCTTGCGCATCCGGTCGGCAGCCCGCAGCGCAAAGAGGATCATCGCCAGCTCCATGCCGATGCCGATGAGCCCGCTGAGCCCGGAGTAGGCCAGCCAGCCGAAGAAGGGCAGCACCAGCAGCGCCGAGAACACCATCCGCAGCAGCATCGCCCCAAGGGCACAGCCGAAGTAGAGCAGCAGCGCCTGGGTGACCTGCCGGTTAAGCCAGCCGTCCCGCTCGGCCACCACCAGGAAGATGAGCAGCACCACGATCAGCCCCGGCTGGTGGAACACCGCCAGCACCAGGGCCAGCACCCCGTAGAGCCAGTCCTCAAAGCCAAAAATACTGCGTCGCATACCGGGACGCCTCCTTTCCGCCCAAAGGGCTCCTGAAAAAACAAAAGGGACAGCCTGCCGGGATCTCTCCCGGCGGACCGCCCCGATGGTTCGTTGCGAAAACGCCGCTTAGGCATTGGCCGCCAGCTTGACAGCCAGGCTGGCCTTCTTTCTGGAGGCGTTGTTCTTGTGCAGCAGACCCTTGGCGCAAGCCTGATCGATCTTCTTGACAGCAGCCTTCACGCACTCGGCGCGGTTCTCCTCCCCGTTCTCGATGGCGAGGGTCGCCTTCTTGATCGCGGTCTTGAGCTCGCTCTTCAGGGCCTTGTTCTGCTCGGCCTTGTAGGCGTTTACCCGAACTCTCTTCTTCGCGGATTTGATGTTAGCCATGATTCCACCTCCCAACTACGCTGTTACAGTACAAATTATCTTACCATTTTCCCCGGAAAAATGCAACCGTTTATCCGAAAAAAATTCGGGTAAACTACAAAAAAGCCCCGGTTTTCCGGGGAAAAATCCCAAAAGGAGGGCTATCCGATGTCCATTCGCACCGATCTGGCCGCCGAAGCCGTCGGCGGCGGGCCCCTGCCCGGGGCCACCGTCCGCACCGGGGAGCGCCGGGGGGTCCCGGTCACCGAGGTCACACTGGACCGGGAGGCCGCCGCCCGGCTGGGCCGCGCCCCCGGGCGGTACCTCACGCTGGAGACCGACCCCCTCGGGGAGACGGCCCTGCTCTCCAGCGCCCCGGCGGCCGTCCTGGCCGAGGCGCTGACCTCCCTGCTGCCAGCGGAGGGGCTGATCCTGGTGGCCTGCCTGGGCAATGCCCGGGTGACCCCGGACGCCCTGGGCCCCCGTACCGCCGCCGGGATCCTGGCCACCCGGCACATCGCCGGGCAGGAGGGGGCCTTCCGGCGGTTCCGGCCGGTGGCGGTGCTCACCCCCGGGGTGCTGGGCCAGACCGGCATCGAGGCGGCGGCGCTGGTACAGGCGACGGTCTTAGCCCTCTCGCCGGCGGCGGTGCTGGTGGTGGACGCCCTGGCGGCCGAGTCCTTCTCCCGGCTCGGGCGGACGGTGCAGCTCTCTGGCTGCGGGCTGGCCCCGGGAGGCGGCGTCGGCAGCCGGCGGGCGGCGCTGGACCGGGAGAGCCTCGGGGTGCCGGTGGCCTCCCTCGGGATCCCGACGGTGATGGACTGCCGGGCCCTGTTTGAGCCGCTGGGCCGGGAAGCCCCGCCGGAGGTCGCCGGCGCCCTGCTCACCCCCGGGGACATCGACCTGCTCGCCGACCGGGGCGCCGCCCTGCTCGCCCACGCCATCAACAGGGCCCTCCAGCCCGGCCTCACCCCGGAGGAGATCCTCGCCCTCCACTGACCGGGGGCCTTCTTTTCCCGGCCGGAGCTCATAACGGCGCCCGCCCCGTCATACACTGTGGTATCACGCAGGAGGGAGGGGACGCTATGGCCGGGATCGGGACAGGCAGACGGGCACGGCTTCCCGCCGTGCTGATGGCGGCGGCGCTGGCCCTTGCCGGCAGAGCGGCGGCGGCGGGCATCTCCGGGGCCGCCGGGCCGGTGGTGGAGCGGGTCCTCCCCCGGCTGGCGGTGGCCGCCGGGGCAGCCGCCCTGCCGGAGGGTGCGGCCCTCACGCTGCTGGAGCGGTATTTCCCGGCCCGGTCCGCCGCCCTGCCCCAGTCGCCCCCGGTGAGCCAGCCGGAGCTCTCCGCCCCGGCGGAGGCCCCCTCTGCCGCGGAACCCGCCCTGGAGCCGCCGGAGATCGACCCCCGGTACCGCGGGGTGCTCCTCTCCGAGACGATGCTCGGCACCGAGAGCGCCGTCTGCTGGCCCATCGGAGCCGGGTATCTGCGCAACTACACCGATATCCCCCGTGCCACTCTGGACGCGGCGCTCTCCCAGCCCCTCTCCCTGACGCCGAAGGCGGACGGCCGGGTGGAGGTGCTCATCATGCACACCCACGCCACCGAGAGCTATGAAGCCTACGACGCCGCCGTCTATGACACCCGCAACAGCTGGCGCACCACCGACAACAACGAGAATATGGTCGCCGTCGGCGACGCCCTGGCCGACGCCCTCACCGCCGCCGGCATCGGCGTGGTCCACGACACCCAGCAGTTTGACTACCCCTCCTACAACGGCTCCTATGACCGGGCCGCCGAGGTAATCCGCCAGTACCAGGCCCGGTACCCGGACCTGCAATTGATCCTCGATGTCCACCGGGACGGGATCCAGCGGGATGCGAGCACCATCGTCAAACCGGTGACCGAGATCGACGGCGAGGCCGCCGCCCAGATCATGATCCTCTGCGGGTCGGACAGCTCCATTCCCGACTGGGGGGAGAACCTGCGCACCGCCGCCGCGGTGACCAACCTGCTCGAGACCCGCTATCCGTCGCTGATGCGGCCGATCTTCTTCTCCACCGGGCGGTACAATATGGATTTAAGCGGCCATCTGCTCCTGCTGGAGTTCGGCTCCCAGGCCAATACGCTGGAGGAGGCCCTCACCTCCGCCCGGCTCACCGGCGCCGCCCTGGCCGACTGGCTGAAGGAGCTCGCCGCCCGGTAAACACCCACACCCATTCCGACACAGAGAGGAGCCTGCCGATGACCGACCGTGAACTGGACGCCCTTCTGGCCGAGATCCGCGCCAACCGCCCCAAGCCGCCGCCCGATCCCGCTCCCCCGCCGCCGGAGCCGGAGCTGCACGCCCGGCTGGACACCGCCCGCACCTTCCTCGGGGCGATGTTCCTCACGCTGACGCTGCTCGGGGGCTTTTTCGGCTTCGTCCTGGTGGACGAGAGCTACCGGGCGGTGGGCTTTTTAGCCGATCCCTCCGCCACCGTCGCCGCCATCCGCACGCCGGATGGCATCGTCACCGTCACCGGGCCGGCCTCCCCGGCGCTCCCGGTCAGGCTCCTGGACCGGCTGGAGCCCTTTTTGCTCCCGCGGCCGCTGCGCCTCACCGCCCAGCTGCTGCTCCTTGCCGCCGGCGCCGCCGAGGAGGCGCTGCTGCAGCTGTATGCGTAGGCGCAAAAGAGGACAGGCTCCCCGCCTGCCCTCTTTTTTCTTATTCGTTTTGGAGCCGCAGCGCCGCCCGGTGGACATCGTAGCATTCGTCCAGCCAGTCGGCAAAGATGTAGAAGCCGTCCGGTACGGTCACCACCTGCGCCCTGCGATGGACCCCGGTATAGCTGCCGGTATCCACAGGGTTCAGGGTGAAGTTCTCCGGCTCCAGCAGGAAGTACCGGTCGCCGTCCTGATAGGACCCCACTGGCCGCACCAGCAGATTGCCGTTGTTTGCGTAGAGCAGACCGTCACCGGTGAGCTTCAGCAGCTGCTCCTCCTCCGGCCGGTCAAAGGGAACATAGACCAGTCGTTTCTGGGCGGTCAGGGAATCCTCGTCCTCCACCACATCAATCGCAGCAATGTACCACAGGCCGGTTTCGGTGATGCGGTAGCTGTAGATTCGCCGGTCCGCAGGAAAGCCGATGGTCTGCACCAGTGTCCCCTCCCGGTCATAGACCCGAAATGCAGCCTGTTCCCCGTTTTCGGCAAAGAGCGCCAGCCGTTCCCCGCCGGTCTCCACCGCAAGGTCCATAAACTGATACTCCGGGTCAGCCGCTGTCCGCCGCAGGGTGCCGCTTTGGTCAAACCACTCCAGTTCACCGGACCGGCTCCACAGCACCAGCTCCCCTCCGGAAAAGGCCGCCCCTCCGTCCATCGGGATCGTGCTGTCCAGCGGCAGTTCCACCGGCTCCTGTCCGGGAGAGAGCCGGAGCAGCACCGGATCGCTCCAACCGGCATAGTCATAGGCATACGCCCAGAGCGTCCCTCCGGCGGCGGTGGCGGTCTGGATCCACTGTCCCTCGGGACTGTGGTAGAGCTCCTGCCACTCACTGCCGTTCCAGGCAACCACACCGTCGCTGGAAAAGGTCACATTTCCCTCCTCATCAACGGTCTGTCGATCCGGTACGAAATAGAGGGTCTCCCCTTCTGCGGCAATGAAGTGGCCCGGGTCATGGTCCAGATTTTCCATAATAAGCACCGGGGTCACTTCGGCCTCTCCGCTCATCGCCGGTTCCGCCCGGCACCCGGTGAGCACAGCGAGCAGCACACCGGCCAGAAAGCCGGCCCCTGTGCGGTACAGAGAAATACGCATCCTTCTCCCTCCGATCGGTCTCGGGTGGCTGTTCTTCTGTTTTCAGTATATCACATCTGCGCAAAACACGCCACCGCAAAAGAGGACAGGCCCCCCGCCTGCCCTCTTTTTTTACCGCCTTTACCGCCACAGCACCACCAGATAGCTCACGCCCGGGGCGTTCAGCTTGCGGCGGGATTCGGCCATCACGCTGTCGGCGTCGTTGTACACCGTCAGGGTGCTGCCGCTCAGGGCCGCCCCGGCGCTGGCCCCCGCCGTCGGACTGGCCGCCGCCGCATACCCCTTGACGATGGACGGGCTGGACGGGTCCGCGGTGACGAAGGGCACCCCCACCGCCGCTGCCAGCACTGCCGCCGGGGCAAAGGGCAGCTCCACCGTGCGCTCGGCGCTGCCGTCCCCGGTGTAGGTCAGGCAGGCGGTCTGGCCGGTGAGGTACCGCTCCCGCTCGGCGGCGGTCAGGTGGCAGGTCTCATCCTCCAGATGGCCGCCCACCAGCGTCTCCAGTTTGTTGTTGTCGTAGTTGAAATCGTCCATCTTCGGCTTGTCGCTGCCCACGAACTGGTTGAGCCCGAGGACGCTCGTCTTACTGCTGCTCGGCATCGGTCATTCCTCCCAACTTCTCTCCATTCAGATCCAGCCACTCCCAGCTGTGTCCGGCGGCGTCCAGCTGGGAAAAATCCAGCCCGAACCCGTCGAACATCTCCCAGGTGAGCACCCCGATGGCAAAGTCCGCCTCCAGATGGGCCGGCAGCATGGCCAGCGCCTGGCGCTTAACCTCGTCCAGCGAGGCATAGCCCCCGGTGATGACCCCGTCGGTGATGAGCACCCGCCGCTGGGAAAAATCCTCTGCGATCTGCCCCAGCAGCCCCGCCGAGGCAAGGCTGCGCTCGATCCCCTCCCGGGTAAAGTCCCCATCGCAGATGGAAAGGCGCTGCATCGCCATCGCCCGGCGGTCCTCCTCTTCGGCCCGCTCCACCGGCAGGTCCAGCCGGCGCTCCCATCGGGCCAGCTCTTCTGCCGAACACAGGTCCGGGTAGAGGTCCCGCCACACCGCCGCCATCCGCTCCCGGAACAGCTCCAGGCCGGCGGCATAGCTCTTTAACTCCCGGGAGACCAGGCTGTCCCCGTCCAGGTCGTAGAGCCGCAGCGGAGCCAGCAGTTTTTTCATACTGGCATAGCCCGCCGGGGCCTGCCGGGTCTTTTCACCAAACATCATACCGCTCCTCCTTCGGTCACCGTCAGGCTGCCCAGCGTCACCAGGGTGCGGCTCACCGCCGCCACATCGGCAGCCGGGGCGGTCAGGCGGCAGTTCTCCACACCGGGCACCGCCATCACCGCCCCGATGAGCCGGGCGGTGTAGAGGCCCTCTCCCACCTCCAGCGACTCAAACACCCGGGCAAGGGCCGCCTCCACCCGGGGCTTCACGCCGTCAAAGCTGTCCTGGGCCCCGGGCCAGAGGGTCAGGGCCACCGGCACCGGTGCCGCCGCCGCGGCAAAGGCCTTTACATCGACGCCCACCTCCCGGCGGCCGGCCAGCAGGGCCTCCAGCTCCGCTGCCGTCTCCGCCGGGGGCACCGCACCGGCCCCGCCGATCACCAGGTCCAGGCTCCCGTTCCCACGGGGCCCCCGGATCACCTCCACCGAGGTCACCCCGTCCAGCCCGAGGGCCAGCCGGCGGTAGTAGGCGGCGTTGGCCCCGTTGGACACCAGCCGGTAGCTCTCCAGCAGCCGGGCCCGGAGGCTCTCGTCGTCCTCGGCGTCCTGCCCGCCGGCAAAGGCCGCTGTGTTTTTCACCCCGTCGAGGCCCCCGACCGGCGCCAGCAGCGCCGTCACCGTCCCGGCGGCGGCGTTCCCGGCCCTGCCCGGAGCAAGGGCCGCAGCGGGGAGGGTCACCTCGGTCTCCCCGGCGGCCAGCACCCCGGCCTCGGTGGTGGCAAACCGGGGGCCGTCCTCTCCGGCAGCAGCGGTGAGCCCCGCCGGAAGGCGGATCGCCTCGGCGGCCGCCGTCCCCCGATAGAAGGTCAGGCTGCCGGCCGCAGCCACCGACTCCTTCCGGGTCAGGCCCCGGGCCGCCGCGTGCCGGTCCAGCGCCGCCCCCGCGGCGGTCTCCGGGTCCATCGCGGTGCGCACCGCCGTCAGTTCCTCCTCCAGCAGGTCCAGCTGGCCGGCCAGCAGCGCCAGCCGGATGCCGATGTCGCTGTCCTGCCCCGGGTCGCTCCCGGTGAGCTGCCGGTACCGGGTGCGCATCGCCGTCAGATAGATGCTCTCCATCGTTCTCCCTCCTCACAATGTCACGAGCAGCCGGGTCTCCGCCGGCTCCTCACCGTCCTCCAGCGTCAGCCCGAGCCAGACGCCCCCGGCCTGCCGGTCCACCGTCAGCGCCGTCAGCCGCAGCGGCAGCCCGGCCAGCGCCTCCTCACAGAGGGCCCGGAGCTCCGCCTCCCCGGCGGCCCCGGCCCGGTAGAGCCGGCTGCCGAGCCCGGGATAGGGGGCAAAGCCGCCCCGCCGGGCACAGAGCCGGATCAGCGCCCGCTGAAGCAGTTCCTCCCGCCCCTCCACCGGGACGGGCAGGCCGTCGGTACCGGGCACCAGGTCGCCGTCCTTGAGCAGCAGGTCCATCAGTCCTCCCCTCCCTTCGGGAACACCCGGCCGTTGATCACCACGGCGCCGTCCGCCCGGAAGCGGATCGTTCCGCCGCAGGCGGCGATCTCCACCTCGCCCGGGGCCAGGTCCTCCGGCGGGTCCATCGGCACTCCAAGGCCCACCGGCGTGCCGCCCATCCCGGCGGCCAGCACCACCGTCCCCGCCGGGGGCCGGTAGCGGTACCCCATCGGGCCAAACACCGAGCTGTGCTCCCGCACCCCGCCGGCAATCAGCGTGATGCCGCCGCCTTCCCCGGTGAGGGCATAGCGCAGCGTCTCTCCATTTTCCACCTGTCTCTCTCCTTTCGTTTCCCGGGAAAACCCGGTGTCTGTCACAGTGCGTCCGCATAGGCGGCGTCCCGGAGGGTCAGCCGGGTGCGGCAGCCGTCCCCGCCGGCGGAGAGCCGCACCCCGGCCACCACCCAGTCCCTCTCCTCCCACCGCAGCCGGTCCCAGAGCCGGTACGCCGGCCAAAGGCCGGCCAGCTCCACCCCGGCGGTGCGGCAGGCGGCCATACCGGCCAGCAGCAGCTCCTCCGGGCTGTCCCGGCCGTCCTCGTAGCGGGTCGGCGGGATCCAGTAGCGCTTGCGCCGGATCCCCAGCTCCACCGCCGCCCGGTCCTCCGCCCCGGCGGTGTAGTAGCCGTTCCCGTCCCGGATCAGCACCCGGGAGAGGGGGGCGGAGCGGTCCTCCGCCGTGGAAAACCCCACCACAGCCGCCTGCGGCAATGTGACCGGGCTCCCGGCGCCGGGGCGCAGCCGGATCTCCCGTTCGGGGGTGAGCCACGGCCGACGGCCGCAGGCGGCATAGCAGGCGCCGGAGAGGGCCTCCCACTCGCTGACCCCCTTGGGCACCGTATAGGAAAAGCTCCCCGCCGCCTCCACCCCGAGGGTGAAGAGCCCATAGGGGGCGATGGTCCGGCGGAAGAACTCCCCCAGCGTGAGCAGCGAGTAGTGGGCGGGCAGCGCCTCGTTGTCCAGCAGAAAGGCCCCGGCGCTCCGGCCGGTGACCGCAGTCCGCCGCCCGGCGCCGTCCGCCTTTACGGTGAGGGTGTCCACATACCCCTCGAACAGCACCCGGCCGTCCCCGTCCCGCCAGCGCACCGCCGCCTGCCCGGACACCGCCCCGTCCACCACCGCCGCAAAGCTCGCCGCCGGGCTCTCCACCGTCCACTCGGCCCGGACGGAAACCACCGTCCCGGCGGTGGAGAGCTCCCCCGCCGCCGTCTGAAACACCACCGTCATCCCGTCGTCCTCCTTCTCTCCGGCCTCTCCGGGCCGGTTTTTTCGTCTGATTTTCTTCTATGGCCCCGGTTTGGAGCCGGGACCTCTTTTTTTCGATACGGCTCCGGAATTTTTGCATATTCTCCGCGAAAATCCGGCTGGCCGCCTGTCCCACTTTTGGGCTGTCCTCTGCCGTTTTCCCGCATCTTCCTCCGCGGACCGGGCCCAGGGCACTTGCCTTTGCCTTTTTCAACTCTTCGGTTATTGGCTGGCAGTCTCTTCGATGAACTCAGCCCAGGGCTGAGGGAAAGGGCCAGGGCACTCGTCTTTGATCTTCTCAAACCCTGCGCTATTGGCTGGTATGTTCTTCTATGAACTCAGCCCAGGGCTGAGGGGAAGGGCCAGGGTACTCTCCTACGCCTCTCTCAGCCCCCGCTATTGGCTGGTATTTTCTTCAATAAACTCAGCCCAGGGCTGAGGGGAAGGGCCAAGGCACCTGCTCTGCCTTTTTCAATCCTTCGGTTATTGGCTGGTATTATCCTCTATAAATTCAGCCCAGGGCTGAGGGGAAGGCCCAGGGCACTCGCCGTCGCCTTTCTCAGCCCCCGCTATTGGCTGGTATTTTCTTCAATAAACTCAGCCCGGTAGGCCAGCACACGGCCGTCCCCTTCGGCGGTGAGCTCCAGCCGGATGAACCGGGCCGGGAAGGGCGGGTACCCCGGCAGGCAGAGCAGCGCCGTGCCCCCTGCCTCATACCGCTGGCGGAGCGCCTCGAACCGGGAGAGGGCCGCGGCGGCATCCTCTGCGAACAGGCTCCCCTCCAGCGCCGCCTGCCGGGGCAGCCGCACCGGCTCCAGCAGCCAGCCGCCGCCGGGCAGGGTGGTCACCGCCGGGTCCCGCCGGTCCGCTACGGCGATGGACGCCGGGTTCGGGGTGAAGAGATAGTCCCCATAGCTTGCCTGTACCGTATCCATCTATCGTCCTCCTTTTCGCGCCCAGTAGGGCAGCCGCAGCGCCGCCGGGGCCTCCGGCGGGTCCGGGGGCCTGTTTGGCGTCAGAGGGCCGGGCGAAGCGTGCACCGCCGGGGCAGGGGCGGTCTTTTTCCTCGCCGGGAGGGAGGGCTTCCGGCTCTCCGGCCGGGGACGAGGGCCCGGCTTTCTGCGGTAGGTCTTCCCCTCCGGCGGCGGGGCGGCGGGCTCCCCGGCCTGCCGCTGGCGGCGCATCGCCTCCCACAGTGCCCGGCGCATCAGGCGTCCTCCCCTTCCACCCAGCCGGCGCTGAGCCGGGCGTACCGGGCCGCCAGCCCGGCGATCTCATCGAGGGTGAGCCGGTAGAGCAGGTCCTCCGGGGTGCGCACATCGGGCAGCGCCCCCCGCAGCGCCGCAAACACCGTCACGCAGTTTTTGGCCAGGGCCAGGGCGCTCTCCTCATCGCCCAGGTCCGGCAGCACCAGCGCCACCACCCGGGCCAGCCGCCGGGAAAAGCTCACCTCGTCCCAGGCGGTGAGGGGGTGCAGCGGCAGCGCCATGACCGCCTCGTGGGTCAGCTGTTTTTCGCTCATACCGCCACCTCCATCCGCCCGGCGGCATAGGCGGTCAGCGTCTCGCTCACCGGGTCGCCGCCGCCGGCCTCCTCGACGATGTCCGCCCACTGGCAGCCGGTGTAGAGGATCTTCCGGTCCGGCTTGACGATGACGACGGTGAAGTTCTCCAGCCCGTAGAAGTCGGTCTCCTCGCCGGTGATCCGCAGGCGGCTGAGCTCCACCGTGTACCGGGGCACCCCTGCCACCGCAGCCGCCGGGGCCGACGCGCCGAAGCTCTCGACAAACCGGGTCTCCCGGCTGCCGGTGACCCGGTAGCTCTGGGCCGCCGCCAGCCGCCGGCCGTCCACCTCAAGATAGATATCCTTTGCCGTGGGAAACTGTGCCATTCCCACACGCCTCCTTTCTCTGTCACAGGGCGATGGACGCGGTGACGGTGATGCGGCTCACCACCCGGGCCACCCCGAAGGAGAGCTCCACCACGCACACCGACGGGTCCTCCGCCTTTGTATAGACCACCGGCGCCGACCAGCCGGACAGCAGCCCGGCCTCCTCCTTCTCCCGGAGGAGCACCGTCACCAGCGAGGCCACCGCCTCCAGCGACTGGGCGGAGGAGCGCACCCCCCGGAGGGCGGCGGTGAGCCGCTCCCGGACCGACACCATCACATCGTCCACCGTGAGCAGCGTCGAGATGTCCCGCCAGGTGCTGTCCGCCCGGCTGGTGACGCCGCGGACACACTCCACCTGCTCCCCGACCAGCTCAAAGGGCACCACCCCGCCCCGGAGGGCCGCCTCCACCTGGGCCTCGGTGCGGGCGGGAGAGCAGGCGGCAAGGCCCTCCATCACCGCCCCGCCGAGGTTCAGGTCCGGGGCCGTGCGGCGCAGCAGCGCCCCGGCCAGCGCCGCCCCGAGCAGCAGGGCGCTGCCGGTCTCCCCTTCGGTCTCCGAGGCGGTGCCGGCGGTGACCAGCAGCCGTTCGCTCCCGGCGGCAGCCGCCGCGGCGAGGGCCGGGCTGTCCGCCCCGACGGCAAGGACCCCCACCCGCTCCCGGCGGTTTTCCGCCGCCGCGGCAAGGCTTTCGGCAAAGGCGGCGGCCACGGCTGCGGTGGCTCCGTCACAGAGGAGGGTGTCCAGTCCGTCCACCCCCTCGCTTGCCGCAAAGGCGGCTGCGTAGCCGGAGTCGTCCGCCACCGAGGCCGCCCACAGCCGTCCCGCCCCGTGGCGGAGCAGCCAGTCCCCGGCCTGCCGGAGGGCGGCGTCCCCCTCCGCCGGAAAGAGGGCCGCAAGCTCCGCCGGGGTGGCGGCCCAGCCGGTTTTTTCCGCCGCGCCTTTGGCGATGAGGCCGGCATTCCGCACGCCGGTATAGCCCCCTGCCGGCCCGGCGCTGTACCGGGAGAAGACCCCCGGCCGCAGTTTTTCTGTCATATCTGCCTCCTGTTCCGCGCCGCTCTCCCTGCCCGCCCGCCCGGCGGCGCCGTCCTGTTTTTACAAAGCTCTATTCGATGCCGGCGGTGACCTCGAACCGGTCGAAGGCCTCCCCTGCCGGGGGCACCGTCTCACCGGCGGAGCAGGTAAGCCGCCCTTCGGCGGCAAAGCAGTCCCGCTCCCGGTCGTAGGCCGCCGCCCCGATCACAAACCGCCCGCCGAGCCCGGTCCCCGGCGCCAGCAGCGCCCCGGCCAGCCGGTCAAACAGCGGCCAGAGGGCCGCCGCCCCATAAGGTCCCGGCACCGCCAGCTCAAAGAGGAGCTCCGCCTGCCAGCGGCTGCCACCGGTGGCGTCCCCGCCGGAGAGGGCGTCATAGCCGGCGGCCTCGGCGGCGGAGAGGGTCACCGAGACGGCGGGGCGGTCCAGCGGGTACTGCCGGACGGCGCCGGGCCAGGCCGGGCCTGCCTCTGCCTCCGGCAGGGCGGCGGCCGCAACGGCCAGCGCCCGGTCACAGAGATCCTTCAGCATCGCGCCCCTCCTCTCTGAGCAGCACACACCACAGGTACACCGGTTCTCCCCGGATCCGGTGCACCGCCGTGCGCCGCAGCCGGTACTGTTCCCCGGCCACCGTCAGCCGGTCCCCGGGGGCGAGGGCCAGGGCCCGCTCCTCCGGCAGCAGGTAGCCGACGGCGTATTCCCTTGCATAGACGCCGGAGGGGGTCTGGGCGGGTTCGAGGTAGCTCTTCGACCGGTCGCCCACCGGCTGGACCACCGCCGTCACCGGGAAGGGCTCCCCCTCCCGGGGCCGGGCGGTGGCGGCCACCCCGAGGCGGGACAGCCCCCGCCGCAGCCGCTCAGCCCACATAGTCGCCCACCCCGCCAAAGGCAAAGCCCCGGGGCGCCAGCAGCTCGGAGGCCGAGCGGAGCGCCTGGTACTCCAGGCGGGCGGCATCCGCCACCCGGCCCTCCAGCCCGCCGGAGAGGCTCACCTCCCCGACGGTGAGGCTGCCATACCCGCCGCCGGCGCCGAGCAGGCAGTAGCGGTGGTAGGCCATCGCCGCGGCGGCATCGGCCAGCCGGGGCAGGTTCGCCGCCGACTCCGGGTCCAGTCCCGGGCGCAGCCGCCGGGTGAGGTCGGCGAGCGCGCTGTCACAGAGCACCCGCCAGGGGGAATCCTCCACCGGGCCGTCCAGCCCGGCGTAGAGGGCAAAGCGCTGCCGGACGGCGGCGCTCAGCGTCTGTTCGTGTTCCGCCATAGGGGTCCACCTCCTCAGGATTTGATCTTGAGCACCTTCACCGCGTCGGGGTAGAGCCGGGCAAAGCCGGTGACGGTGGTGATGGCCACCTGCTCGGTCTGGCAGGCGATGACCTTGTCGTATTCCACCTGGACGCCGCCGGCGGTGACCAGCTCCAGCGCGCAGCCCCGGTCCAGGCCGATGATGCTGCCCGCCGGCACCGCCGGGGATTTGATGAGCTCGGCGCCGAAGGGGGTCACAAAGACCCCCGGCTGGGCAAACCGGGCCCCGTCCCCGGCCTGGCGCAGCTCGCTCAGGGCCAGGATCTTGTTGCCGTCCGCCGGGTTCACCAGCAGGACGTTCATCTCGAAGTCGCCGAAGGCGCCCCACAGGGCACAGAGGTCGTCATAGGTCAGGGTGCCGGCGGCCTTGGTCTCGAGCACCGCGGCCGGGTTGCCGTTGCCGTCGCCGTCAATCAGGGTATTCACCGCGTCCTCCATCGCCGTCCGGGCGATCTGGGCGCCGATCTGGCGCAGCGCCACGGCAAAGAGGTCCAGCCGCTGGAAGCGGATCGCCTCATAGCTGGCCTTGAGGATACAGCCGCGTTTGCGCAGCCGCACCAGGTTCTCTTTGAGGCGGATCTCGGTCTCCGGCAGGGCGGCGCCCTCCGCCACATCGGGGAGCTTTCGGTCCTCCGGGTCGGGCAGCGGCAGGATTGAGCGGTAGTCCATCGCGTCGATGTCGGTCCGGGCGGCGATGAGCTTGTCCAGAAGGCTGCGGGCCTTCATGCCGTCCTCGACGGCGGCGCCGATGTAGGCCGGGAAGAGCACCGCGCTCTCCCCGGTGGTGAAGAACTTCTCCACCGTGTCGCTGGCGCTGCCCCGGACCCTGATGCCGAAGCGCCGCAGCTGCCGCTCAAAGGCGGTGAGCTCCCCGAGCTCGCTGCCCCGGTAGCCGCCGGTGGGGTCCAGCTCCTCCAGGGCCTTGAGGAAGCCGCCCCGGCGCTGGTAGAGGGATTTGTCAATGTGGATCTGCTGGTAGTTGGTCTGCAAGACCGCCACGCTCCTTTCTGTCTCGGGCAAATGATAAACAGTTGTTCTTCTTTACAGCAGCACCTCGGCCACTGTGTCCTCCCCGACGGTCTCCACCGCGGTGACGAGCAGCTCCCGGCCGGTTTCGCCGGTGGAGGCGGTGCGCACGCCGCCGGAGCCGTCCGCCACCAGGCTGGCATAGCCGACCCCCGGCGCAGTGCCGGAGACCGACAGCCGGCAGATGCCGGAGAGCTGCACCAGCGCAAGGCCCTGGCGGACCTCTTTGGCCACCCCGGCAAAGCGGGCGGCGGCTGCGGCGGCGCCGGCGGTGCGGTTGGCGGTGAGGGTGACCGGCACGCCGGGGGCAAGGCCCTCGGCGGCGGCAAAGGTGGCATATCCGGCGGAGATGCCGTCCAGTTTGATCTTCATAGTATCCTGTCTCCTTTCGTCAGTGCTGCGCCGGGCTGCGGCGCAGGCGGTAGGGGTTTTCGGACGGGTCGCGGTCCGGGGCGTCCGGCGGGTCCTGCCAGGGGAGCTGCCGGGGCAGGGGCAGCCGCCGGGCGGCGGCCTTCTCCAGCGCGGGCAGGGCCTCCCTGAGCTCCTCCGGGCCGAGGAGGGCGGCCTGCTTTTTCACCGGGGATTCGGTAAGGTCCGGCACCGCCAGCAGCGACAGGCGGACATACTCCCCCCGGAGCCGGTCCAGATACTCCCGGCCGAGGGCGGCCAGCTGCTCGTCCGGCGGCGGCGGGACCTCGGCGGTGCGCTTGAGCCGTTTGGTCACCCCGGCCCCCCGCTGGGCGGGCACCGCCACAAAGCTCCACTCGTAGGCGTCGGCGGCGCCGGTGTGCACCGTATGGCAGGGACAGGGGCCGTCGTAGAGGCGACCCTTCTGATGGGCGCAGCTGCCGGCGGGCTGGCCGCACACCGAGCAGACGCTGCCGCTGACGGCACAGCTGACGCTGACCTCCTTTTTGATCCCGGCGTCGATCTCGGCGATCAGGGCGGCGGTGGCGTCGGTGCGGGGCATATAGATCTCCGCCCGCAGGGCGGCGTAGGGCTCCGGGCAGTTGGATTCCCGGGAGGGGTCCTCCTCCACCCGGCAGGAGAAGATCCTGGCGTGCTGCCCGCTGGCGGTCGCCCGGTGGTCAAAGACGCCGGTGACGCCGGCGAACAGCTCCGCCAGCTGGTGCAGGCAGGCGGTGGAAAACCGCTCGCCGTCCCGGTCGATCTGGTTGTCGCAGAGCACCGCCGGGAACACATAGAGCTCCTCCGGCGCAAAGGGGCGGCGGGTGTAGCGCAGGATGGCGGCAAGCTGCTCCCCGGTCGGGGAGCCGGCCGGGAGCGGGGGCTGATGGTCTTGCATAGGGGTTCCTCCTTTTCTCACGATGGGATTGCGGCGCCGGCGGCCTTTGGCCCGGCGGGGAGCCGGCTCTCCAGCTCGGCGGCCCGGGCGTTGTCATACCGGGCGGCGGCCAGGGCCCCGGCGTCCTGAAGGGAGATGGCCTCCCACTCGACGGAGAAGGGCACCCCTCTCCCGAGCAGCCGCAGGTGGGTATCCAGGATCCGGCGGATCACCGGGGTGAGCAGCGCCCGGTAGCGCTCCAGCTCGCTGGTGAGCAGGTCGGCCTGCTGGGTGCTCATCCGCTCGGTGGTGGACCAGTGCAGCCCCAGCAGGAAAGGCGGGACACCGAGCTTGGCCACGATCTGTTCCAGCAGCTGGCGCACCGGGGTCTCGGTGTCCAGCACCGGGCCGTCGGCGCCGATGACCCGGACCTGCACATCGCCGACGGCGACAAAGTCGCTCACCGTATCCGGCGGGGTATCCATCGCCGCCCGCCACTCCCGGGCGATGAGCTTTGCGGCCTCCTCCGGGTCGGTGGGGTCGCCGGCGGCGGGCCGGTAGGTGACCGCATACCGCAGGCTGCCGGCCCGCTCAAAGTTGGCCCGCATCGACCGGAAGATGGTCTCCAGCACCGCCGCCGGGCCCTCCAGGCCCTCGAGCAGCGACCGGCCCCAGATCTCCCCGGCGGCCGGGTCCAGCGGGGTGAACAGGATCAGCTCCGGATAGGGCACCTCCCGGCCGGGAAGGCCGTCCGGTCCGGCATAAAACCGCAGGCCGGGGCCGTCCTCTGCCGGGCGGACGGTGACCGCCTCGCCGGGGCAGTTCACCACCGCCGCAAGGCCGCGGCCGTCCGGGGCGGGGAGCATCTCGCCGACAGCGCCGCCGTAGGTGAGCAGGTCGGACAGGTAGCTCTCGAGGAAGCCCCGGAGCCCCTGGCGGCCGGCGCCGGTCTCCACCCGGCGGAGAAACCGGGCCAGCTCCTGCTCCACCGCCGGGTCCTCACACCGGACGGTGAAGGCGCCCATCAGCCGCACCAGCTTGTCCAGGGCGGCGTCGATGAGCGGCACCTGCTGCCGCAGGCGGCGCAGCTCCCCTCTGCCCGGGGACGGGGCCGGCAGGGCGCTGCGCCGGGCGATCTGCACCGCCGCTGGGGCGCTGCCTCTGTGCCACAGGGAAAATTTCAATACGCATCTCTCCTCTCTATGGATATCGCCTGGTGATGGCGGGGCGGCTTTTTTACCGCCTGCTGCGCAGAATGTGTTCCGCTGCCGGACTGCGGCGGCGGCGGGCGGCCTCGGCGTACATGACCAGATACCGCAGGTCGTCCATCGCGTGGTCGTCCTCCTTCAGCGGGCGCTCGGCGCCGTCCTCCCACCGGTAGAGGCCGAACTCCTCGATGGCGTGGCGGCACTCCGGCGCAAGGAAGAGCCGCCCGCTGTTCAGCCAGCGGCTCACCGCCTCGATGCCCACCAGCACCCGGTTGTCCGCCGCCACCGCCCGAAACCGCCCGTGTTCCCGCACGCAGGCCAGAAAGCTCGCCGCCGACGGGTCGATCACCACCGCCTCGATCCGCCGGTCCCCGGCAAGGGCCTCCAGTGCGGCGTAGTGCTCCTCATCGGTGCGGCGGATGCCGGCGAAGCGGGAGTCGTACCAGCTCTCCTTCAGGCGCCACCAGGCGCCGGAGCGCTCCCCCCAGAGGGCCATCGACATCGGGTTCACCGTGCCGTAGTCCACGCTGATGACATACCGGTCATACGGGGGCGGCGGCGGGGTGCGGACCTGTTTTTCCTCCGAGAACATATCGTAGATCTGTCCCTCGGGAGCACACCACTCCCCGAGGACGAACCGCCGGTAAAACCGCCCGGTGTACATCCGCTCATACCGCTCCCGGGTCTCCGGGGTGAGGCCGGGGTTATCCGCCATGGTAAAGTGGAGGTAGAGGAGCCGCCGCTCCTCCCGGCGGGCGATCCACTCCCGGTAGAACCAGTGCCCCGGGTGTTCCGGATTGCAGGTGAACCAGTACCGGGCCCCCGGCACCGAACACCGGGCCAGGGCCTGCTCCACAAAGGAGCGGGGCATCAGCGCCACCTCGTCAAAGAGGACCCCTGCCAGGGTGACGCCCTGGATCAGGGCGGCGCTGGCCTCGTCCCTGCCGCCGAACAGGCAGAAGGTCACCTGGCGGCCGGCCCAGCTCACCCGGACACTGCCGGTGCGGCGGTCCTCCTTGACGGTGCAGCCGCCGGCGGCCAGCACCCGGAAGAGGTCGTCCGCCAGGTTGCGGCGCAGCGAGCGGACCGTCTTGCCGCAGAGGGCCACCTTCCGCCCCGGCTGGCAGTACAGCGCCCAGAGGGCAAAGGACAGGGCAGCGCAGCAGGTCTTGCCCGAGCGGACGGCGCCGTCGCAGAGCACCGCTTCGTACCGGTCCCGTGTGGCCGGGTCCCGCCACCAGCGGAACACCTGGAGCTGTTTTGGGGACCAGCGGGTCTTATTCCTCCGGGACATCGTGATCCGCTCCCAACCAGGCCAGCGGGCCCGGGTCCTCCGGGCCGGCGAGCTCCAGCAGGCGGTCCACCGCCGCCAGCCGGTCATAGAATTGCAGTTCGACCCCGCCCCTGGTGAGCTTGACGCCGGCAAGCTGGTACGGGTCGATGCCGGTGAGGGCAAGCTGGGGGAGGCCGTCCTCGCCGGTGGCAAGGGTGACGCCGGCTGCGGGAGGCTCCCGGACCAGCCGGCGCAGCGCCCGCTCGGCCTCCCGGCGGGTCTGTTTGTGATTCATGCGCTTCATCTCCTTGGCTTTGGTTTGGTGTTTCGGGGAAAGACCCCTTTCACCCATACCGCCAAATCGGGGGGTTTGTTGCAAAAAAATGCAACACTTTGGGGGGAGATTGAAAAAAAGGCGGGAGTTTCTATGATATGCACAAATAATATCTTATTCAAGGCAGATAAATTGGCAGTTATTTATGTGCGAATGTATGATAACTGCCGGCAAAAACGAGCATAAAAAAAGCCCTCCGAAGAGGGCTTTGAGGTGCTGTGCGGTCAGAGACCGGCGTTTTTCTCCAGCGAATCGATCACGCTGGTATACGAAGGCGGGGCATCGCGGGTGTAGGAAATGGACAGCTGGCGGAAGGCGACGGTGGCCTCGATCAGATCGCTCCCAGCAAAGAGGGCGCGTACCTCTCCAGCGGCGGCGGACGGGTATCGAAGGGTGTCCTCATCTAAATTTCCCAGCCAGATGCGGGGGGTATCGGCGGCAAAGCTAAAATCGGTCCGCTCCCCCGCTACGGTCAGAGGGTAGGTGACCGAGGAGCCATAGTCGATAAACGGGAAATCCCCCATCGACTCCGGGTAGGGATAGAAAAACAGGTCGCCGGGCGCCTCGTTCATTCCGTAGATGCTCCCCGTATCCCGGCCGGTCTCCACCAGGCGCAGGACGCCGGTCAGGGTAACATCGGTGAGTTCCACACGCTGTTCGACCGGTACCGCTGTCCCCGCCGCCGCGCTCACCTGCTGCTGGCTGTACCCGCTTGAGAGGGAGTATCCCTCCGGCGGAGCCTCCCGGGTCAGGAGCCGCCAGGCAACATCATCAGGCAGCTGCCAGCCGCCGGTATAGGTGCCCTCGCTGTCAAACTGGTCGGGGGCGCTCCGGTTATCCGTATAAAAGCCGGTGGTGGTGCGGGCGTATACCTCATTATACCGTGCGTAGAGGAAATCCCCGGTCAGGTCCAACTCCTCCCCTGTGATATCCCGGACACCGACCGGTGCATCGGGTACTGCGGCAGGCGATCCGGTGCCACAAGAAGTGAGAATCAGGCAGGCAACGATCAAAAGCAAAAAGCAGCGGCGTCTCATAGCGGCCTCCTTTCTATCATAGGGAACATTGATCCTTTCAATTTGAAGATAGCAGAGATGCCCGGCCTTTGTAAATCGGGAAAATGGATAAACTTTCACCGGCTTCTTTGTGGAAGCTCACCACTCGAAGCGCCGCCTGTGGGCGGTCTTTTTTTGTGCCGATTGCGCAGGCGGGGGCGGGTGTGGTATACTCACGGTAGCAAAGGGGGGCTTTTTTATGGGAGAGACGCCGGGGGTGTACATCCACATCCCGTTCTGCGCCAGCCGGTGCGACTACTGCGACTTCTACACGGTGACCAGGCGGGGGGATCTGTTTGAGCCCTACACCGAGGCGGTGTGCCGGGCGGTGGCCACGGCGCCGCTGGAGGCCGGGCGGGAGGTCGGGAGCGTCTACTTCGGGGGCGGGACGCCGGCGCTGCTCGGGCCGAAGCGACTGGGGAAGATGCTGGCTGCGGTGGCAAAGCGCTGGGTGTTCGCCCCGGATGCAGAGATCACGCTGGAGGCAAACCCCGTGGCGGTGACCGGGGCGGCCCTCCGGGGGTTCCGGGAGGCGGGGTTCAACCGGCTGAGCCTTGGGGTGCAGTCGGGGGCGGACGGAAGGCTGCGGGACCTCGGGCGGATCCACACGGCAGGCGGGGCGGCAGAGACCGTCCGGCTGGCACGGGAGGCGGGGTTTGAAAACCTGACGCTGGATCTGATGCTCGGCCTGCCGGGGCAGGGGGTGGAGGAAGGGCTTTTTTCCGCCGAATTCATCCTCGGGCTTGCGCCGGAGCACATCTCCTGCTATCTGCTCCAGCTGGAGGAGGGCACCCGGTATGCCGCCCGCTACCGGGAGGAGGAGCTGGACGAGGAGAGCCAGCGGGCGGTGTATCTGGCGGTGTGTGACCGGCTGGAGGCGGCCGGGTACCGGCAGTATGAGATCTCCAACTTTGCAAAGCCGGGGTATGAGAGCCGGCACAACCTGCGGTACTGGACCGGGGCGGAGTATCTCGGGATCGGGCCGTCGGCGGCGGGGTATCTGGGCGGGGAGCGGTACAGCTTTCCCCGGGACCTGGAGGGGTTCGTGACGGCGGCGGACCCGTGGAGCCTGCCGGTGGACGAAGGCCCCGGCGGCGGCGAGGAGGAGACGGTGATGCTCCGGCTGCGGCTGGCGGACGGGGTGGACACCGCCTGCTGCCCCGGCATCCCCGGGCTGCTGGAACGGGGCAGGCGGCTGGCCGAACAGGGGCTGGCTGTGGTGGAGGGCAGCCGGGTACGGCTGACGAGAGAGGGGTTCCTCGTCTCCAACGGGGCGATTGAGTACCTGCTTTGGGAGGTATGAGGGAGAGTTCCCCGGAAAAAGCTCCCCCTTGTGCAGCCGGGGGAAAACAGGTATGATAGAGCCAGAAACCCATTCCGAAGGAGGGATCCTCTGTGATCGAAATGAGACGCAAAGACCGGCAGGTCACCGACGGCGCGGCCATCGACGCCATCATCCGCGGGTGTGACTGCCTCCGCCTGGCCTTCCCCGTCGGGGACGGGGCGCCGTATATCCTGCCGCTGAACTTCGGCTTCGTCCGCGAGGGGGAGAAGCGGGTCTTTTACTTCCACTCGGCGAAGAAGGGGCGGAAGCTCGACCTGGCCAGAGAGCGGCCGCTGGTGGGCTTTGAACTGGACCGGGGCGGCGAACTGGTGAGCGGCCCGGCGGCCTGTGACTACGCCTACCGGTTCCAGAGCGTCATCGGCACCGGGCGGCTGGAGCTGGTGGAGGACGAGGCCGAACGGCTCCGGGGGCTGGGCTGCCTGATGGGGCAGTACACCGGGCGCAGCGAGGGCTGGGACTTCTCCAGGATGCTGGCGGCGGTGGAGGTGCTGCGGCTGACGGTGGAGGAGCTCTCCTGCAAGGAACACGAATGAGAAGGAGACCACAGTGGAAGATCTGACGCTGCGCCGGGAGACCCCGGCGGACTATGAAGCGGTGGAAGGGCTGATCCGGGCGGCCTTTTACAACCGGTATGTGCCCGGCTGCTCCGAGCACTATCTGGCCCATATCCTGCGGGGGCATCCGGACTTTATCCCCGAGCTGGATCTGGTGGCCGAGGCGGGCGGGGAGCTCGTCGGGTCCATCATGTACACAAAGTCCTTCCTCACCGATGAGGACGGGGCGGAAAAGGGGATCCTCACCTTCGGGCCCATCGCCGTGCGGCCGGACCGGCAGCGCCGGGGCATCAGCCGGGTGCTGATCGAGGAGAGCCTGAAAAAGGCAAGGGAGCTCGGGTACGAGGCGGTGGTGATCGTCGGCGATCCGGACAACTATGTCAGCCGGGGGTTTGTCAGCGCCAAGCGGCTGGGCATCTCGCTGCCGGACGGGAGCTTCCCGGCGGCGATGCTGGCGCTGGAACTGGCGCCCGGGGCGCTGGCCGGCCATCGGTGGCGGTACCGGGAGAGCCCGGCCTATGAATTCGACCCGGCGGCGGCAGAGGCCTTTGACGCAGCGCTGCCTCCGCTGGAGAAAAAGGAGCTGCCCTGCCAGCAGAGCTTCTGGATCCTGAGCCAGGCCACGCTGCCGGCGGAATAAAAAAAGGCCCCTCCGTGCGGAGGGGGGTTGTGTGGAAGGAGGCGCGATATGGAACAGGATCGCTACCGGCCGCCGGTGCGGCTGCCCCTCTCCCGGCGGGAGCGGGTGCTGCTCGGGATCGGGGCCGGGTGTCTGGCGGCGGCCGGGGTCTGGCTGGCCCTGCACTGGGCGCAGATCCCCGCTATTATCCCGACCCACTACGGTTTTTCCGGCAAGGCGGACGGGTTCGGGCCGAAGGGGAGCCTGGTCTTCCTCTACAGCATCGGCTGGGCAGTGTGGGGGCTGCCGGCGCTGGTGCGGCGGTACCCCCGGAGCTGGAATGTGGCGGATAACAGCCTCACCGGGGCATACAAGGCCGGGCCAGCCGGGGAGCGGCTCTACCGGCTCACCGGGGAGCTGCTCTGCCAGATGGCGGCGGGGATCGGCGGGATCTTCGCCTTTCTGTGCCGGTGGAGCCCCGGCGGGGCGGATCTGCCGGTGTGGGCGCTGCCGGTGTTCCTGCTCCTCCTCTTCGGGCCGGTCGGGGTGTATTTTTACCGGGCGCGGCGGGGGCGGTGACCTTGCCTTTTTCCCGGGAAGTGTGCTATACTGAATTGATAGCCCTCGGCAACGGGCCGGGGGCTTTTTTTCTCATTGTATCGACTCAATTTGCAGGAGAGAATGCCAAATGCCAACAAGACGGGATGATATCCGAAACTTTTCCATCATCGCGCACATCGACCACGGAAAATCCACGCTGGCCGACCGCATCCTGGAGAACACCGAGACGGTGGCCCGCCGGGATATGGAGGACCAGCTGCTGGACAATATGGACATTGAACGGGAGCGGGGCATCACCATCAAGGCCCGGGCGGTGAACCTGAAATACCGCGCCCAAAACGGAAAGACCTACACGCTGAACCTGATCGACACGCCGGGCCATGTGGACTTCAACTACGAGGTGAGCCGGTCGCTGGCCGCCTGTGAAGGGGCGGTGCTGGTGGTGGACGCCAGCCAGGGCATCGAGGCCCAGACGCTGGCCAACACCTATCTGGCGCTGGAGCACGACCTGGAGATCCTGCCGGTGATCAACAAGATCGACCTGCCCGCCGCCGACCCGGACCGGGTGGCCCATGAGATCGAAGATGTGATCGGCATCCCGGCGCTGGACGCCCCGCGCATCAGCGCCAAGACCGGGCTGAACATCGGCGAGGTGCTGGAGCGGATCGTCAGCGACATCCCCGGCCCGCCGGACAACCGGGAGGAGCCGCTGCGGGCGCTGATCTTCGACAGCTACTACGACAGCTACCGGGGGGTCATCGTCTCGATGCGGCTGATGGACGGCTCGGTCAAAGCCGGGGACCGCATCCGCATGATGGCCACCGGGGCGGAGTTCGGCGTGGTGGAGGTGGGACACTTCGGCGCCACGGCGCTGATCCCCTGTGACGAGCTGCTCGCCGGCGATGTGGGCTATCTCACCGCCAGCATCAAGAGCGTGGCGGACACCCGGGTGGGCGACACCGTCACCAACGCCGACCGGCCGGCCGCCAAACCGCTGCCCGGCTACCGCAAGGTGAACCCGATGGTGTTCTCCGGCATCTACCCGGTGGACGGGGCCAAATACCCGGACCTGCGGGACGCGCTGGAAAAGCTCCAGCTCAACGACGCCTCCCTCTCCTTCGAGCCGGAGACCTCGGTGGCGCTGGGCTTCGGGTTCCGGTGCGGCTTCCTGGGGCTCTTACACATGGAGATCATCCAGGAGCGGCTGGAGCGGGAGTACGGGCTCGACCTCATCACCACGGCGCCGAGCGTCGTCTACCGGCTGCACATGACCGACGGCCGGGATCTGGAGATCGACAACCCGACCAACTACCCCGACCCGACGCTGATCGCCTCCGCCGAGGAGCCGATGGTGCGGGCGAGCATCTTCTCCCCGGCCCAGTACATCGGCAACATCATGGAGCTGTGCCAGGAGCGCCGGGGGGAGTACATCGACACCAAGTACCTGGACACCGACCGGGTGGAGCTGCACTACAAGCTGCCGCTCAATGAGATCATCTACGACTTCTTCGACTCGCTCAAGAGCCGCACCCGGGGGTACGCCTCCTTTGACTACGAGCTCTCCGGCTACCAGCCCTCCAAGCTGGTGAAGCTGGACATCCTGCTCAACGGAGAGACGGTGGACGCCCTCTCCTTTATCATCCACGCGGACAAGGCCTATCCCCGGGCCCGGGCGATGGTGGAAAAGCTCAAGGAGCACATCCCGCGGCAGCTCTTTGAGATCCCGATCCAGGCGGCCATCGGCGGGAAGGTGATCGCCCGGGAGACGGTGAAGGCGCTGCGCAAAGATGTACTGGCCAAGTGCTACGGCGGCGACATCACCCGCAAGAAGAAACTGCTCGAAAAGCAGAAGGAGGGCAAGAAGCGCATGCGCCAGTTCGGCAGCGTGGAGGTGCCCCAGGAGGCCTTTATGGCCGTGCTCAAGCTGGACAGCTAAAAAGGAGGGGTTCCCTATGGAGGAAAGACCGGATCTGACCCCGGATACCGGCGGCGGCGCCGCCGAGGCCCTGCGTCAGTTTGACCCGAAGAGCTTTTTCAAGAGCTGGCTGCTGCCGCTGATCGCCGAGATCGCAGTGCTGCTGTTTCTCTTTAACTATGTCATCAACATCACCTATGTGCCCTCCGGGAGCATGATCCCGACGATCGCCGAGCACAGCGTGCTGATCTCGCTGCCGCTGCGGGGGGACACCGGCGACCTCGAGCGGGGGGAGATCTACTCCTTTTACAGCGAGGAGCTGGACAAGACGCTGATCAAGCGGCTGATCGGGCTGCCGGGCGAGACGGTGCGCATCGAGGGCAACGGCAATGTGTACATCAACGGCGAACGGCTCTCCGAGCCGTATGTGGTGAACCAGGAGTATGGATACACCGGGGAGTTTGTGGTGCCGGAGGGGCACTACTTCTTCCTCGGGGACAACCGCTCCGGCTCCAACGACGCCCGCCACTGGGACGACCCCTACATCCCGGCGGAGGAAGTGGTGAGCCGGGCGGTGTTCACCGTGTTCCCGTTTGGGAACTTCGGCGTGCTGGAATAACGGCAGGGCCCTGCCACAGAAAAAAGCTCCCCCGAGGGGGAGCTTTTTTGCTGGGAGGGAGGGGCCGGTCAGTTGGCGTGGCGGGCGTCGAACTTCTCGATCTCCTCCATGATGATGCGCTGCAGGCGGGCGGCCTTTTCCGGGTCCAGGTCCATCCAGAGCTTCTCCCGGTCCCAGATCGGGGCGAATGCCTCGGCGGAGAGCTTGTTGGCCTCGGCAACCAGGCCGGCTGCGGCGGTCTTGGGATCGGCGATGCCCTCCAGGGCGGCCAGTTCCGCCTCGAGGGCGCCGATGCGGGCGGCCTCCTTGCGCAGCGAGGCGATCTCCTCAAACTTGGCCCGGTCCGCCGGGACATTGCAGATGCTCTTATAGGGCAGGCCGATGACGCTCTTGCCAAAGATGCGGTTGAAGGCACAGGCGGCGATGACATAGCTGCCGTAGGGCGAGGCGTGCTCCCCATCGACAAAGTAGAGGTCGATGTCCTTTTCCTCCCGCTCGACCCGCTCAAAGACATAGCCCACCGGGGACAGGGTCACACCGGTCTGCTCGCCTACCAGGTCAAAGGTATCGTACCGCTCCTGCTGGCTCTCGGGGAAGCGGCGCTCCGCCCAGGGAATGGTGGCAACCGGCACGGTGCCGCAGGCCTTGGCCAGCTCCACCATTTTGGCGGCATCCCGGAGGGTCTCCTCCCGGGGCGGGAAGGGATGGGCCGCCTGCTGGAACACCAGGTAGTCAAACTTGCCCTGTACCAGGGCGTAGCGCAGTTCCCACTGCTGGTTCAGATGCCACTCGAGATGCACACCGGGGTGGGCCTGCATTACCACCTCCGCCTCGGCGGCGCCGGTCTCCTTGCAGAACATCTGGAAGATGCTGGGCATATCGTTGAAGAAGGTATGGCTGTTCCCCACAAAAAGTACGCGTACAGATTTCACTTGAAACACCTCATTTTCTGTCTTTGGTCCTGCCGG
>CAJFQR010000004.1 GCA_904419105.1 Candidatus Avimicrobium faecavium | reverse complement strand
TCGGTACCGTCACCGAGATCTACGACTATCTGCGTCTGCTCTATGCGCGCATCGGTATCCCGCACTGTCCCATCTGCGGCAAGGTGATCGAGCAGCAGACGGTGGACCAGATGGTGGACCAGGTGCTTGCGCTGCCGGAGGGCACCAGGATCCAGGTGCTCGCGCCGGTGGTGCGTCAGCGCAAAGGCGAACACGCCAAGGAGTTTGAGGCGGCACGGCGCAGCGGCTATGTCCGGGTGCGGGTGGACGGCAATCTCTACGATCTCACCGAGGAGATCAAGCTCGAGAAAAATAAGAAGCACACCATCGAGATCGTCGTCGACCGGCTGGTGGTCCGGGAGGATATCCGTCACCGGCTGGCTGATTCGCTGGAGACGGCCATCGACCTCACCGGCAGCGTTGCCGTGGTCAATGTGGTCGGCGGGGAGGATATCACCTTCTCCTCCCAGTATGCCTGTGTCGACCATGGGGTCAGCATTGAAGAGCTCACCCCGCGGATGTTCTCCTTCAACAACCCGGCCGGCGCCTGTCCCAAGTGTACCGGCCTGGGTACCTTTATGAAGATCGACCCCGACCTGGTGGTTCCCAACAAGGAGCTGTCCATCCGCCAGGGGGCCATCAAGGCCAGCGGCTGGTATTATGCCGAGGGCGGCCTGGCCCAGATGTACTATGAGGGTCTGGCCGAGCACTACGGCTTTTCACTGGATACGCCGTTCAAAGACCTGCCGAAAAAGGCGATCGATATCCTGCTCTACGGAAATGGCGGCGAGAAGATCTCCATCCGCCGGGAGACCGGCACGATGAAGGGCGCCTACAACACCGACTTTGAAGGCATCGTCAACAACCTTGAGCGGCGCTTTCGGGAGACCAGCAGCAACTGGGTGCGGGAGGAGATCACCGGCTGGATGAGCAGCATTGAGTGTCCGGACTGCCATGGCGCCCGCCTGAAAAAGGAGGCCCTGGCGGTCACCGTCGGCGGGTTGAACATCTATGAGTTCTGCCAGCTGCCGGTGGGGGAGGAACTGCGGTTCATCAACGAGCTGCAGCTCACCGACCGGGAGCAGATGATTGCCGGCCAGGTGCTCAAGGAGATCAAAAACAGGCTGGGCTTCCTCGTCAATGTCGGTCTGGATTACCTTACACTGGCGCGGTCGGCGGTGACCCTCTCCGGCGGTGAGAGCCAGCGCATCCGCCTTGCCACCCAGATCGGTTCGTCGCTGATGGGGGTGCTCTACATCCTTGACGAGCCGAGTATCGGCCTGCATCAGCGGGACAACGACCGGTTGATCGCCACGCTGCAGCGGCTGCGGGATCAGGGCAACACTGTCATCGTCGTCGAGCACGATGAGGACACCATCCGCGCCGCCGACTACATCGTCGATATCGGTCCCGGCGCTGGTGTCCACGGCGGCGAGGTGGTGGCCTGCGGCAGTGTGGAAGACATCGTCGCCTGCCCGGTGTCGATCACCGGTCAGTACCTGTCCGGTGTCAAAAGGATTGAAGTCCCCAAGGAGCGCCGTCCCGGCAACGGCAAGAGCCTGACCATCCGCGGCGCCCAGGAGAACAACCTCAAGAATATCGATGTCACCATCCCGCTGGGCTGCTTCAATGTGGTCACCGGTGTGTCCGGTTCGGGAAAAAGCTCGCTGGTCAACGAGATCCTTTACAAGTCACTGGCTGCCCAGCTCAACGGCGCAAAGACCCGTCCCGGCAAGCACAAGGATATCCTCGGCGTCGAGGAGCTGGACAAGATCATCAACATCGACCAGTCGCCCATCGGGCGCACTCCGCGTTCCAATCCGGCCACCTACACCGGCGTCTTTACCGACATCCGGGAGGTTTTTGCTCAGACCAACGACGCCAAGGTCCGCGGCTACAGTGCCTCCCGTTTCTCCTTCAATGTCAAGGGAGGCCGCTGTGAGGCCTGTGACGGCGATGGCATTATCCAGATCGAGATGCACTTTCTGCCGGATATCTATGTCCCCTGCGAGGTCTGCAAGGGCAAGCGCTACAACCGGGAGACGCTGGAGGTCAAATACAAGGGCAAAAACATCTACGAGGTGCTGGAGATGACTGTGGAGGAGGCCCTTGGTTTCTTTGAAAACCATCAGAAGATCCGCCGTAAGCTCCAGACCCTCTACGATGTGGGCCTGGGCTATGTCAAGCTCGGGCAGCCGGCCACCACCCTTTCCGGCGGTGAGGCCCAGCGGGTCAAGCTGGCCACTGAGCTCAGCCGCCGGCCCACCGGACGCACCATCTATGTCCTCGACGAGCCCAGCACCGGTCTGCACACCGCCGATGTACACATGCTCATCAAGGTGCTCGACCGGTTGGTGGACGCCGGCAATACCATTGTGGTCATTGAGCACAACCTGGATATCATCAAGGTGGCTGACCATATCATCGACCTTGGCCCGGAGGGAGGTGACCGGGGCGGACAGGTACTTGTCACCGGTACGCCGGAGGAGGTCGCCACCTGCCCGGAGTCCTATACCGGGCAATATCTGAAAAAGTATTTGTAAAATGCTCTCGTTTTGTTTATAATAGGGGAAAGGAGATGCACCGTAAAGGGCATCGGAACCAAGACACCGGCGGGGAACCGCCGGCAGAAAAAAAGGAGGCTGTCAATATGGCAAAGTATGTCTGCACCGTTTGCGGTTATGTCTACGACGAGGCGGTCGGTGAGCCGGACAACGGCATCGCCGCCGGCACCAAGTGGGAGGATCTTCCCGACGATTATGTCTGCCCGCTCTGCGGCGTTGGCAAGGATCTCTTCGAGAAGGAATAACAGGTTCGAGCTGGTATTTCGTTCTGGCAAAGACCCGGGCCGGGAGCTCCCGCGCCCGGGTCTTTTGCGGAGTAGCAGGACGGAAGTGCCCCGCAAAATGTCCGCCGGGGTCTGCCGGGCCGAAAAGGCTCTTTACACCGTCCCCGGATTACGGTAAAATATTGAGTAGTATCCCGGCAGGGATCACGCAGAACAAATGAAGCGTTAGGAGCGTGACTGGAATGGAGCCCAAATACAAACGGGTCCTGCTCAAGCTGAGCGGAGAGGCCCTTGCCGGCGACGGCCGGTTTGGCATCGACTATGATGATACGGTGCTCACCATCTGCAGATCCATCAAGGAGTGCGTTGATCTGGGCGTGGAGGTGGCCATCGTTGTCGGAGGCGGCAACATCTGGCGGGGTCGTTCCAGCGGCAAGATGGATCGCACTCGGGCGGATTATATGGGGATGCTGGCCACCGTCATCAACGCCCTGGCCATCGGCGATGCCCTGGAGAGCCTGGGGTTGGATGTGCGGGTGCAGACCGCCATCTCGATGACCGCCATTGCAGAGCCCTACATCCGCAATCGGGCGGTGCGCCATCTGGAAAAGGGCCGGGTCGTGATCTTCGGATGCGGCGTCGGCAGCCCATTCTTCTCCACCGATACCGCCTCGTCGCTGCGGGCGGCGGAGATCGGCGCGGATATCATCCTCAAGGCCACCCTGGTGGACGGCGTCTATGACAAGGACCCCCATAAATTCCCCGACGCCGTGCGCTATAAGGAGCTCTCCTTCACCGAGATGCTCGAAAAGGATCTTGGGGTCATGGACCTCACCGCCGCGACCATGTGTAAGGACAACCACATCCCGGTGATGGTGTTCAGCCTGGAGGACCCGGCAAACATCGTCCGCGCCGTCTGCGGCGAAGATGTTGGTACCATCGTAAAGGAGGCATAACTATGAACAGCAATCTCAAGCAGTATGAGGACAAGATGAACAAGACCCTGGACATTCTGGCCAAGGACTACGCCGCCATCCGCGCCGGCCGCGCCAATCCCGCCGTGCTGGACAAGGTGACGGTGGACTACTACGGTGCGCCCACACCTATCAACCAGATGGCCGCTGTCTCGGTCACTGAGGCACGCACTCTGACCATTCAGCCCTGGGACCGCAGCACCCTCAAAGAGATCGAAAAGGCCATCAATGCTTCGGATATCGGCATTAACCCGCAGAACGACGGTTCGGTGATCCGTCTGATGTTTCCGCCTCTGACTGAGGAGCGCCGCAAGGAGCTGAGCAAGGACATCTCCAAGCAGGGGGAAGAGGCCAAGGTCAGCGTACGCAACATTCGCCGTGAGGCAATGGATAAGCTCAAGGCCATGAAGAAGGCCGGGGAGCTCACCGAGGACGACCTGAAGGCCGCCGAGAAGGACACCCAGGACCTCACCGACAAGTACTGCAAGCAGGTTGATGAGATGGTGGCCCGCAAGACCAAGGAGATCATGGAAATTTGAGTGGGTGCTGTACATCCGCCTGGGAGCGAAAGGAGGGGTGTCTCGTGCAGCAGGATGCTACACCGTTGCTTCCCCGCCACATCGGTATTATTATGGACGGCAACGGCCGCTGGGCCAAGCGGCGCTCCCTGCCCCGGAGCGCCGGGCATCGGCAGGGTGCCAGAACCTTCCGCACCATTTCCCGGTACTGTCGGGACATCGGCATTGAATACCTGACTGTGTACGCCTTTTCCACCGAGAACTGGAAGCGGCCGCAGGAGGAGATCGATGCCATTATGAATCTGCTGCGGGACTATCTGAACGAACTGGAACGCCATTCCGACGAGGACGAAGGGGTGCTGCGCTTCATCGGCGACACCGCTCCGCTGGCGGAAGATCTGCGCTTGCGCATCGACGAGGTTCAGGCCCGTACCGCCGGCCGTCCGGGTATTACCGTAAATATTGCTTTAAATTACGGCGGCCGTGCGGAGATCGTGCGGGCGGTACAGCGGGCAGCAGAGCTGGCCGTATCCGGAGAGATCTCCCCAGATGCCGTCGATGAGGCGCTGGTGAATTCGCTGCTCTATACGGCCGGCCAGCCGCCGGTGGATCTCATCATCCGCCCGAGCGGTGAGCAGCGCCTTTCAAATTTCATGCTCTGGCAGGGAGCCTATGCGGAACTGGTGTTCATGGATGTGCTGTGGCCGGATTTTGCACCGGCGGATCTGGACCGCGCTCTGGAGGAATATCAGCGCCGCAGCCGGCGTTTTGGAGGGATCGGCTCGTGAAACAGAGGATCATTACCGCCTGCGTAGGGCTCTGCGTGCTGGCAGTGGTGCTGCATTACTACGACACCTGGGCGCTTAACCTTGCCATTTCCCTTATCTCACTGATGGCAGTGGAGGAGGTCCTGCGGGTGATTCAGCCCGGCGGCAGCAAGGTGATGATCGGCATCGGACTAACCTTTTCGGTGCTGATTCCCTTTTTCCGGGTCGGCTATGTCAAGGAACTGCTGCCGCTGATCTGCTACGCCTTTATCCTGGCGCTTTTTGCGATGCTGCTGGCCCGTCACGCTACGATGCATGTGGAAGAGGTGGCGATGATGGCGTTCATCTGCATTCTCATCCCGCTGTCGCTGTCGACGGTGATCTATATACGGGACAGCCGCGGTTATACGATGGGCTTTTATTACACCGTCTTTTCACTGATGGCCGCCTGGATGGCGGATACCGGTGCCTACTTTGCCGGACACTGGTGCGGCAAGCACAAGCTGGCGCCTGAGATCAGCCCGAAAAAGACGGTGGAGGGTGCAGTTGGAGGCGTGATCACCGCGTTGGTGGCTGTGCTTGTTTTCTCCTGCCTCTTTTCGGTGGCAGCTACTGAGGTACTTGGCCGTCCGGTGGAGGCAAACTATCTGCGCATCGCGCTCGTCTCTCCGGTACTGACGGTGTTCAGTATCCTCGGGGACCTGTCCGCTTCGGTGCTGAAACGGCAGTATGGCGTCAAGGATTACGGCTCCATCATGCCCGGTCACGGCGGGATCATGGACCGTTTCGACAGTGTGCTGTTTGTTTTGCCGGCGGTGTATCTGCTGTCGGTGTATCTGCCGCTGATCACGCTGTGAGGCGGCATCATCGTCAGCCTCTTCGAATAGAGTGAGACCAGGTGGTTATACTTTGAAACAGATCGTCATTTTGGGTTCCACGGGCTCCATCGGCACACAGGCGGTGGAGGTCTGCCGGGACCTTGGATATCGGATCCTGGCTGTCGCTGCGCACCGCAGCGTCGACCAGGTGGAAGCGCAGGCGAGGGAGTTTCTTCCTCGCTATGCTGTTATGTATGACGCCTCAGCCGCGGCGGAGCTATCCCGACGGCTGGCGGATATCGATGTGAAGGTTCTCTCGGGCATCGACGGGCTCTGTGAGCTGGCGGCGCTGCCGGAGGCGGATCTGGTGCTCAACGCCCTCTCCGGTATGGTGGGCCTGCGTCCGACGCTGGCCGCCCTTACCGCCGGCAAGACGGTGGCGCTCGCCAATAAGGAGGCTCTGGTGGCCGGCGGCCGCCTGATCACCGAGACTGCTCGGGCCCATGGCGCCCGGCTGATCCCGGTGGACAGTGAACACACCGCTATTTTCCAGTGCCTGCAAGGTGAGGAAGGAAACCCCATCCGCTCGATCCTGCTCACAGCCTCCGGCGGTCCCTTCTTCGGGATGAGCCGGGAGGAGACCGAACACGCCGAGGTGGCCCGGGCGCTGGCCCATCCGAAGTGGAATATGGGCCGCAAGATCAGCGTCGATTCGGCGACGCTGATGAACAAGGGCCTCGAATTCATCGAGTGTGTCTGGAACTTCGGTGTGCGTCCGGATCAGATCGAGGTTGTCGTCCACCCGGAGACCATCGTCCACTCGGCGGTGGAATTCGTGGACGGCTCGGTGATCGCACAGCTCAGCGACCCGGATATGAAGCTCTCGATCCAGTACGCCCTCACCTATCCCCGGCGCAGGCCGAGCACCGTGCGGCATCTCAGCCTTACCGAGGTCGGAAAGATGACCTTCTTCCCGCCGGATCTGACGGCCTTTCCCTGTTTGGCCATGGCCATCGAGGCAGTTACCGCCGGGGGCCTCTGCCCCTGTGTGCTCAACGGCGCCAATGAGGAGGCAGTGCATGCCTATCTCAGAGGGGAAATTCCCTTTGGGGCAATCGCCCGGACGGTGCGCCACGCGCTGGACACCGTCCCTGCCGCCGGCGAGGACTATACCCTTGAGGAGATCCTGGAAGCCGACCGGCAGGCCAGAGCCGCCGCCAGAGCCTATCTATCCCGGAAGGAGTGACACCCAGTTTGAGTACGGTTTTGACAGCTATCCTGGCCATCCTGGTGTTTGGCGCACTGATCCTGATTCACGAGTTCGGCCACTTTGTTGCCGCAAAAAAATTCGGTGTCCGGGTCAACGAATTCGCCATCGGCATGGGTCCGACAGTCTGGTCTGCCCAGCGTGGGGAGACCTTATATGCCCTGCACCTGTTCCCGGTGGGCGGGTTTGTCAGCATGGAGGGGGAGGAGGACCAGGAAAGCCCGGACGGCAGGGCCTTCTGCAACAAAAAGCCCTGGCAGCGGCTGCTCATCATGGCCGCCGGCCCGGCGATGAACCTTCTACTGGGCTATCTGCTTATCCTCGGGCTCACCGCCGCCGGTAACGGCATTGCTACACCGGTGATCCACTCCTTTGACGAGGATGCCGTCACCTCTCAATATCTTGAGTCCGGTGACCGGATCCTCTCGATGGACGGCCACCGCATCCACACCGCCAACGATATTTCCTTTTACCTCTCCCGGGAGGCGGATGGGGTCATGGATCTGGTGGTGCTGCGGGACGGTGAGCAGGTGGAACTGCCGGATGTCCACTTCAAGATGGAAAATGTCCAGGGAGTGGACATCGTCACCATCGACTTTATCGTAGTTGGCGAGCCCAAGACCCTGCTCAATGTGCCGGTGTATGCCCTGGACTGGACCGTCTCTCTGACCAAGCAGCTCTGGTTCTCCATCTGGGATCTGGTGTTCTCCGACCGGTACGGCATCGAGCAGATGTCCGGGCCGGTGGGGGTTGCCGGCGCAATCGGAGAATCGGCTGCCATGGGCTTGGATCAGTTCACCATTATGGTGGCGGTCATTTCGCTGAACCTCGGTGTCTTTAATCTGCTGCCGCTGCCGGCGTTGGACGGCGGGCGCATCTTCTTCGTGCTGTTGGAGATGATCCGCCGCAAGCGTTTGGATCCGAACATCGAGGGCTATATCAATATGGCGGGACTGCTGGCACTTATGGCGCTGATGGTCTTTGTTACCTTCCACGATATTGTCAAACTGTTCTGATATCTGCAAAGGCTGGGGGAAGATTCTCTCCGGCCTTTTGCCGCGAAAGGAGAGAGTTCCCCATGCCTGCATGGCGCAGACCCTGCCGGCCGGTGAAGGCCGGCGGCGTGATCATCGGCGGTGATGCCCCGGTGAGCATCCAGTCGATGCTAAACACCGATCCACACGATATCCCGGCATCGGTGGACCAGGCCAAAGCTCTGGAGGCCGCCGGCTGCCAGATCATACGGGCCACTGTCCCGGACCAGGAGGCCGCCGGGACCCTCACCGCTCTCAAGGAAGCGGTGTCCTGCCCGATCGTCGCGGACATCCACTTTGACTACCGGCTGGCACTGGCGGCGGTGGATGCCGGCGCCGATAAAATCCGTATCAACCCCGGAAACATTGGCGGTGCCGATCGGGTGCGGGCTGTAGTGGAAAAATGCCGCGGCGCAGGGGTGAGCATCCGCATCGGTGTAAACGGCGGCAGTCTGGAACGGGATCTGTGGCAGCGCTACGGCGGCCCCACCGCCGAGGCCATGGTGGAAAGCGCCCGGCGGCATATCCGCCTGCTGGAGGATGAGCATTTTTATGACTATCTGCTCTCGCTGAAGAGCTCCGATGTCAAAACGATGCTGGACGCCTACCGGTTGGCGGCACAGGAATTTGACTGCCCGCTGCACCTTGGCGTCACTGAGGCGGGCACCGAGCGGATGGGCCTCATCAAGTCGGCCATCGGCATCGGCTCGCTGCTGGCGGACGGCATTGGGGACACTATCCGGGTCTCTCTCACCGCTGATCCGGTCACCGAAATCGCCGCAGCAAAGGATATCCTCAAGGCCAGCGGCCGCGGAGAGACGGGGGTGACGGTGATCTCCTGTCCGACCTGCGGGCGGACCAAAGTGGACCTGATCACTTTGGCCGGTCAGGTAGAGGCAGCTCTGGCGGACTGCCCCAAGCGGCTGAAGATCGCGGTGATGGGCTGTGCCGTCAATGGACCCGGCGAAGCCAGGGAGGCGGACGCCGGCATCGCCTGCGGCGACGGTGTCGGGCTGGTGTTCCGCAAAGGGGAGATCATAGCCAAGGTACCGGAGGCGGAGCTGCTGCCCGCCCTGCTGCGCCTGGTGGAGGAACTCTGACCGCACAGGGCCTACATTTTGTCTGAGAAACGGAGTCAAGCACATTGAAGACCTTTGGTGAAGTTTTTGGCGCATATATCCCCGAGATGACCCGGCAGCTGGCCGAGGGCACCATCGAGCGGCTGCAGATCCGCACGGCGCAGCGGGAGCTTATCGCGTTGCTGCGTTTTCCGTCGGTGCTGGAGAAAAGCACCTTGCTGGCTGCTCAGAAGGTGCTGAGGCAGACGTTGCGATTGGACCGGGTGCTGCTCAGCCCCCGGTACCCAGCGGAGGCATTCACTGCGGACTATCTTCCCAGCCTGGCGGAGGCCCTGCGCACTGCCGAAAAGCATATCAACGGTTTTTTTGACGGAGCAACGGCTCGTCTGGAGGGGGATACTCTCACCATTACGCTGTGCCACGGCGGCTACGACTGGCTCGAACGAGAGGGCTGCGCCCGGTTGATGGGGGACATCATCCGGGAAGAATTCGGCCGCAGTGTTTCGGTGGTCTTTGACGGGGTCCTCGATCTGGAGCAGAACCGGGAGGTCTACGAACAGGCGATGAGCCAGGCGGAAGCCGCGATCCCCAAGCCGGCGCTGCGTCCGGAGACCGATACGGTGCATACCGCCCCACCGCCGCCGCAGCCCTCCTATGGAGGCCGTCCGGAAGGCGGTTGGCGGTCGTCCGGCGGAGGAAACCGGAGGGGGAACCGCTTCCTCGAGGAGCCCAAGCCGGCGCCGATTTCCTTTGATACTGCCGGCCTGCCCTTTGCACCGGATAAGATGACGGTGGTCTACGGCAAGGCCATCACCACCCGGCCTATCCCGCTGCGGGATGCGATGGAGGAGGACTCCACCCCGACCGTCTGGGGGGACATCTTCGGGGTGGACAAGCATGTAACCCGCAACGGCAACATCATCTACAAGGTGGAGTTCACCGACTACACCAACTCCTTTGCGATGAAGCTCATGCTCTCTGCCGACCAGGAGGCTCTGGCCGATGCTGCCCTCAAAAGCGGCAAGACGATCCTCGCCGCCGGCCGGGTAGAGGTGGACAGCTTTGATAAGGAACTGCTGATGCGGCCCCAGTCCATCGCGTTGGTCACCCGGACCTACCGGGAGGATCATGCCGAAAAAAAGCGGGTAGAGCTGCATCTGCACACCAATATGTCCTCGATGGATGGTTTGACCGCCACCGACAAGCTGGTGGCGCGGGCGGTACAATTTGGTCACAAGGCCATGGCCGTCACCGACCATGGGGTCGTCCAGGCCTTCCCCGACGCAATGAACGCCCAGAAGGGCAAGCCCATCAAGATTCTCTACGGCGTTGAAGGATATCTGGTAAACGATATGGTTCCTGCCGTCGTCGGCCGGTCGAAGGAGCCCTTTGACGGGGAGTTCATTGTCTTTGACCTGGAGACCACCGGCCTTTCTGCCGGCCTGGAGCGTATTACCGAAATCGGCGCTGTCCGGGTGGTGAACGGGGAGATTACCGAGGAGTTCGATACCTTTGTCAATCCGGAAAAGCACATTCCCGAGGAGATCACCAAGCTCACCAGCATCACCGACGAGATGGTGGCCGGTGCACCGAAGGAGGCTGAGGCTCTGGAGCTGTTCCGGAAGTTCATCGGCCGGGAGGACGCAGTCCTTATCGCTCACAATGCCCCGTTTGACTCTTCCTTCCTCAAAGCAGCAGCCCAACGGCAGGGGATTCGGCTCGGCTATACCTATCTGGATACGGTGCCCATTGCCCGCACCCTCTTCCCGAATATCAAAAACCACAAACTGGACACCATCGCCAAGCACCTCAAACTTGCCGATTTCCACCACCACCGGGCCTGTGACGACGCCCGTACCCTCGGGGAAATCTTCATTGCAATGACGCGGATCATGCAGGAGGAAAAGGGCATCGTCTCCACCGATCAGATCAATACCGGAATCACTGTCGTCGATGTGCAGAAACTTCCGTCCTATCACATCTGCATCCTGGTGCAGAATCACACCGGCCTCAAAAACCTCTACAAGCTCATCTCGATGAGCCATCTCAACTACTTCTACAAGCGTCCCCGGATGCCCAAGAGCGAGATTTTCAAGCATCGGGAGGGACTGCTGCTTGGCTCTGCCTGTGAGTCCGGCGAGCTGTTCCGCGGCATTGTCGACGGCAAGAGCTTCAATGAGCTCTGTGAGATTGCCAAGGACTATGACTATCTGGAGATCCAGCCCATTGGCAATAATATGTTCCTCTACCGCAGCGGTGCAGTGAATTCGGTGGAACAGCTCCGGGACATGAACCGTACCATTGTCAAGATCGGCGAAAAGCTGCACAAACCGGTGGTTGCCACCGGCGATGTTCACTTCCTTGATCCCGGCGATGCCAAGTTCCGGGAGATCCTGATGGCTGGCCAGGGCTACAAAGACGCCAGTGAGCAGGCGCCCCTCTACTTCAAGACCACCGATGAGATGCTCGAGGAGTTCAGCTACCTCGGCGAGGAGAAGGCCTATGAGGTGGTGGTGGAGAACACCAACCGCATCGCGGACTCCATCGAGTCGATCAAGCCCATCCCGGATGGCACCTATACCCCCTACATCGAGGGTTCGGAGGAGGAGCTCCAGCAGATCACCTGGTCCAAGGCCAAGGAAATCTACGGCGATCCGCTGCCGGATATCGTCCGGGACCGGTTGGACCGGGAGCTCACCTCGATCATCAAGCACGGCTTTGCGGTGCTCTACATCATCGCCCAGAAGCTGGTCTTCAAATCCGAATCCGCCGGCTACCATGTCGGTTCCCGGGGAAGTGTCGGTTCCTCCTTCGTGGCGACGATGGCCGGCATCTCGGAGGTCAACCCGCTGATGCCCCACTATGTCTGCCCCAGCTGTAAGCACAGCGAATTCTTCACCGATGGTTCGGTGGAATCCGGCTTCGACCTTCCGCCGAAAAAGTGCCCGGTCTGCGGCGCCGATATGGTCCGGGACGGTCACAACATCCCCTTTGAGACCTTCCTCGGCTTCAACGGCGATAAGCAGCCGGATATCGACCTCAACTTCTCCGGCGAATATCAGTCCCAGGCCCACAAGTATACCGAGGAGCTGTTCGGCTCCTCCCATGTGTTCAAGGCGGGCACTATCTCTACCGTGGCGCAGAAGACCGCCTTCGGCTATGTGCGCCGCTACAATGAAGAACGGGACATCCATGTCAACCGCCATGAGGAAAACCGCCTGACCCTGGGCTGCACCGGCGTCAAGCGCACCACCGGCCAGCATCCGGGCGGTATGGTCGTTGTCCCCAACGACTATGAAGTCACCGACTTCACACCGGTGCAGCACCCGGCAGACGATCCGAACTCGGATATCGTCACCACCCACTTCGACTTCCATTCGCTGCACGATACCATCCTTAAACTGGATATTCTCGGCCACGATGTGCCCACCTTCTATAAGCATCTGGAGGATATGACTGGAATTCCGGTGATGGAGGTGGATACCAGCGATAAGAAGGTGTATAGCCTGTTCACCTCACCGGAGGCCCTTGGCGTCACCGAGGAGGACATCGACTGCAACACCGGCACCCTCTCCTTGCCGGAGATGGGCACCAACTTTGTCCGGCAGATCCTCATCGAGTCCCAGCCGAAGACCTTCTCTGATCTGCTGCAGATCTCGGGACTCTCTCACGGCACCGATGTCTGGACCGGCAACGCCCAGGAGCTGATCCACAACGGCACCTGTACCATTTCGGATGTTATCGGAACACGAGACAGCATCATGACTTACCTGCTCGGGAAGGGGCTGGAGCCGTCGATGGCCTTTAAGATCATGGAGATCACCCGTAAGGGCAAGGCGGCCACCCAGCTCACCGAAGAGCATATTGCCGCCATGAAGGAACACGGCGTTCCTGACTGGTACATCGAGAGCTGCAAAAAGATCAAGTACATGTTCCCCAAAGCCCATGCGGCGGCTTATGTTATCGCCGCCATCCGTCTTGGCTGGTATAAGCTCTACCGGCCGCTGGAGTACTATGCCACCTACTTTACCATTCGCGGCGGCGACATCGATGCCGATGCGGCGGTGCAGGGGCTTTCGGTGGTGCGCAACCGGATGCGTGAGCTGAAGAATCTCGGCAACGAGCGCACCAACAAGGAGGATGATCAGTTCACTGTGCTGCAGATTATGTGTGAGATGATGGCCAGAGGCTATGGATTTCTCCCAGTAGACCTCTACAAGTCCCACGCTACAAAGTACCGCTGTGAGAACGGCAAAATCCGCCTACCCTTTACCGCCATCAAGGGCGTCGGTGAGACCGCTGCCCAGAGCATCTTTGAGACAGCGGCCCAGGGCGAGGTCATCTCGGTGGACGATCTGGTCACCCAGGCCAAGGTCCCGCGCTCGGTGATTGATCTGCTGCGCCAGCATGGTGCCCTCACCGACCTGCCCGAGAGCAGCCAGATGACCTTCTTCTGATAAAAACCTACTGCAGTGAAATAAATATCCCCCGGCTTTGCCGGGGGATATTTATTACCGCAAAAATTACCGGGGACTGGGCAGCTTGTTGACCAGGAAGTTGGCGGTGAGTACCTCCCATCCCTGGGCAAAGTAGGTGCCGATGTGCCAGAAGCTCACTCCTGCCAGACCGAATTCCCGCACCAGGTCCATCTTGGCCTGGATGCTGCGTGCATCCTCGAACCAGACCTGATGCCGGCGGCCGCTGGAATCCCGATAGTTGAAGTAGGGAGTCTGGGCTGTCTCGTCAAAGAAGATCTCGGCTCCGTTCTGTGCGGCGATGTTCACTGCTCCATAGTTGGATACTACCGTGGCTGCCGCCGATGAGCCGATGATCCAGTCATAGCCGTAGTTGGGAATTCCCATCAGGATCTTGCCCGCAGGGATCTCGGTGACAGCATACTGGAGCACCCGCCGTACCTGGTTGTAGGGCGCCACAGCCTGCGGCTCTCCAAACCGGTAGCCCCATTCATAGGTCATCAGCGTTACCCGATCGGCATATCGCCCATGGGCCGCATAGTCGTGCCCCTCGTACAGGATTCCCCGCATATTGGCCGAGGTCTTGGGCGCGATGGCGGTGGTCAGAATCAGCCCTTTTTCGTGCAGTTCCTCCGAAAGTTCCTCCAGAAAGTCGTTGTAGGCTTCCCGGTCTCCGCCATAGACATTTTCAAAGTCGATGTCTACACCGTAATAGTTCTTCTCCACCGCCAACGAGACGATGTTGTCAATGAGCCGGTCCCGGGTGGTTTCATCGGTGAGCAGCCAGCTGGCCAGCCCGCTGTCAAAATTCCCACCCTCTTTGATGTTGGTCACCACCATGATGGGGCCTGCTCCGGCGGAATAGGCCGCAGAGATTATCGAGCTGTCGGCGATGTCCGCCAGCCGTCCGGTGGGCCGGGCATCGTGGCTGAAGATGCTCAGATAGGTCAGATCGGGCAAGGTCCGCGCCAGAGTGTCCCGGTTCATCGTGTAGTAGGCATAGCCGTTGACATCGATGCTCTCTGCCGGTGCCGCTGTGCCGCCGGGGATCACGATCTGCTGGCCGACATAGAGGATGGAGGGATTGGCGATGGAGGGATTTGCGGCCATGATCTCCTCCACTGTGGTACCATATTGTTCGGCTATGGTAAAGAGGGTTTCGCCGCGTGCCACCGTATGCAGGTCCCCTCCCACTTCAGGGATCACCAGCGCCTGTCCCACCACCAGTCGGTTTGGATAGGAGAGCTGGTTTGCATCGATGAGGGTCTCCCGGCTCACGCCGTAGCGGGCGGCGATACCGGAGAGTGTGTCCCCGGATTGAACGGTATAGATGATCAAATTACATACACACCTTTCTTGGATCAATTCGCTGTTTTCCACCAAAAACCTCCGCTTTTTTTGGCAGGATCGACCTGGCTCTTTGTGCTATAATGGAGGAAAAAGGAGGAATAGACTATGGAGATTCGTTCAATGACAGCAGCCGATTGGCCGGAGGTCCGCCGCATCTATCTCGAGGGCATCGCCACCGGAATTGCGACCTTTCAGCAGTCGGCTCCTGAGTATGAGGAATGGGACCGCGGCCATCTGCGGGATTGCCGGCTGGTTGCCGTCGAGGGGGAACGAGTGCTTGGCTGGACGGCTCTCTCGGCCACCAGCAGCCGTCCGGTCTACCGCGGTGTCGTGGAGGTGAGCCTCTATGTCGGCGCGGACAGTCGTGGTCAGGGCGTTGGCAAGGCACTGCTCACCCGCCTTATCGAAGATTCGGAGGCCGCCGGCTACTGGACTCTCATGTCCGCCGTCTTTGAGGAGAATGCGGCCAGCCGGGCGCTCCACCGGTCCTGCGGGTTCCGGGAGGTGGGCTGCCGGGAGAAGATTGCCGTCGGCGCCGATGGAAACTGGCACAACACCATCCTGATCGAACGCCGCAGCCCAAAGATCCGGTAGCAGCTACCCGCTTTCCCCGGTGAGCATCCGGTAGACATAGGTGATGGTGTTCCAGGTCAATGCCCCGACACGCCCGTTCACCGGGATGCCGTAGATCCCCTGGAAGGCCTCCACCGCAGCCTTGGTCCGGGGCCCAAAGTAGCCTGTAACCTCGGTGAGGGGGATCGCCGGCTGTTGGCTGGAGATGGTGGTCAGATACCGCTGGAGATTTTCCACATCGTTGCCCCGCATGCCCTGCACCAGGATATGGCCGGGATAGATAGCCGGTTTCTGGTTGGCGTGCTGGGAGTCCACAATGGACAGGATGCCGCGGTAGATCTCCTGCATTTTATACCAGGTGGGCCCATCGGTGATGCCGGTGGGCTCCAGCCCGTACTGCTGCTGGAAGGCTGCCACCGAGGCCGCCGTATCGGCGCTGTATATGCCGTCGATGGGCACCTCCGGGATCTGATCGTTGAAGTAGGAGATGACATTCAGATAGTACTGCACCGTTGCAGCTGAGATGCCGGTATCCCCGATGGTGAGCCGGTTTGGGTAGAGGGGAGTTACCTCTTCCGGGCTGATGCCCTCGCCGGTGAGGTCGGAGAGCTTTTTCACACTGGTGTAGATCTCTTTGATGCGGTACCAGGTGGCCTTGTCGACGATGCCGGTCACCGGCAGGTTGAACACCGACTGGAATACCTTCACCGCCGCCTCGGTCTCCAGGTCGAACACCCCATCCTCGGTGGGGATCCGGGGGATCGCCGGGAAGTTCTGCCGGATTCGGTTGAGAGAGAGCTGGATCGTGTACACATCGTTCCCGCTGTCCTGCCCCACCTCCAGCGGCCGGCCGGGGTAGGAATCGGGAATCTCTGCCACCGGGGCGTCCTCCACCAGCTCGATGTCGTCCCCGTAGTAGTAGCGCAGGATCTCTTCGGCGGTAAGCCCCCGGTTGGCCAGCTCGACGCTCCCCCATTGGGAGAGCCCCTCGCAGGTGACGGTGGTGCCGCTGCAGAACTGGGCGAACAGCGGGTTGATCCGGCCCTCCCGGCGGATGTAGTCGTTGAAGATCTCATCCACCAGTACGCTGATGTTCTCAAACACATCACGCCCCTCCACAAAGGCCTGGTCATACTGGGTGGAGGAGGTGATGTCAAAGTCGTACCCCCGGCTGGGATACCATTCGGTGTAGATGCGGTTGAGGGCGAAGGAGATCTGTGCCAGGATATTTGCCCGCAGGGCCTCCTCCGGCCAGGTGGGATAAATCTCGCTGGAGGCTACATTCTTGATGTACTCTCCAAACGGGACCTCGATGTTTCTGGCCGCCTGGCCCGGCCGCCCCAGGTGAACCACAATGGTTTCGGGGATTACAGGGTAGTTCGGCGTCCCGGGGGTCTGTTCCGGGATCTCCGGCAGGGAGATCATCGGCTCATCCCTCCTTTGCCGTGCCCTGAGCGGGCTGTTCGGCGGGGTACTCGGTATATCTGCCGGACCCGTCCGGTGCCGCAGCGGTCGGTACCAGATCCACCGCCTGCAGCGATACCACCCCATCATAGACCGGCACATGCTCGATGATTACATTTACATAGTCCGGATGGGTTACCGTTATCACATAGTCCAATGCCGCCTCGCCGCCGGGGGCGTTGGAATTGCCCCGATCCCGGGCAGGCACCGTCACCGGCAGCACCTGCCCCGATTGATCGGAGAACTGGCTGGAGATCAGGTAGCTGCCGCCGGGAAACTGCTTGTAGAGGTTCACCTGGGCCCCCTGTACCGGGAAGGTGCGCTTTGCGGTGAAGATCTGCACCTTGACGGTGCCGGTGTCCGGATACTCCCGGCAGTAGGCTTCATATTTTTCTTTTGCTGTCGATTCCTGTTGGAATTCGTTTACATCTGTGGTAGAATGGGAGGGCAGCGCGGCGGGGGTCGGCCGGGTGCGCTGGCCGAGGATCTCGGTCAGCGTGTCCTGGGCACTGGTGCGGTACTCCGCCTCATTTCGGCCGATGGCGTCTGTCGGCGTCCCGGAATCCGCCGGCGGGCTGGCAGTGATCTCCCGGCCCTGTCCCTCCGGCAGACTGCCGGTGATCGGCATCGCCTGGGCCTCGCACTCGATGGTCTCCCTTGTAGCCGGCTCTTCCGCCTCCTGCGCCGGGATGACCGCCGCGGCTTCTCCGGCCGGGACCTCATCGGGGATAGGGGAGGCCGCGGCCGCCTGCTGCGCCGGCGTTTCTTCCGGCAGTACTGTGTCAGCCGGGGCGGCGGTCTCCTGCTGGCGGCGGTAGGCGGCCATCAGGTCCTGTTTGTAGCGCTCAATGGCCTCCTGTAATGGGGTGCTGGCGCTGGTTTTCTCCATAATCATGCCTCCTTGCATTGGGTTCTCAGTCCATGATATGAGAATTTCCCCGGCAATGTGCATCATCTGTGGCAAAAATCCCCCGGCCGCTCATGTTTCCCCGTGACTTTTTCACGGACAGGTTTTGTGGAAAGGAGGTTTGAAAGATGCTGGAACAACTGATCGAGACCATTCTTCCTCACATCATTGCGCTGATTGAACTCATCGGTATCTTCATCGTCACGGTGGGTACCCTCCGGGCCTTCTGGTACTATCTGCTCAACCTGTTTCACATCAGGCAGTACAAGGTCAAGCACGAGCTGGCAAACTCCCTGGCCACCGGCCTGGAGTTCAAGATGGCGGCGGAGATTCTCAACACCGTACTGATCCGCAGCCTCAGCGAGCTGGCGGTGCTCGGCTGCATCATCCTGCTGCGTGCGCTGCTGTCGCTGCTGATCCACATTGAGATGAAAAACGACGAATGACCCCCTCCCTCTGGAAAGGAGCTTTTTTATGACCGATTGTGAACTGTTTTCCCATGTGGACCACACCCTGCTCAAAGCGGACAGCACTCCGCAGCAGATCCGCGTCCTCTGTGACGAGGCGGTGCGCTTCGGCACCGCTTCGGTCTGCGTCAACGGCTGCTATGTGCCGCTGGCTGCCGACTGCCTGAAGGGCACCCCGGTCAAGGTCTGCGCCGTCATCGGCTTCCCTCTCGGTGCCATGTCCACCGCAGCCAAGGTCTTTGAGGCCAGGGATGCGGTGGCCGCCGGGGCCGGGGAGATCGATATGGTCATCAACATCGGCCGTCTCAAGGCCGGGGACACCGCCTATGTCCTGGAGGAGATCCGGGCCATCAAGGCGGCCATCGGCACCCGTGTGCTCAAGGTCATCATCGAGACCTGCCTGCTCACCGAGGAGGAGAAGATCACCATGTGCCGCCTGGTCACCGAGTCCGGGGCCGATTTCATCAAGACCTCCACCGGTTTTTCCACCGGCGGCGCTACCTTTGACGATGTGCGCCTCTTTGCCGCCCATGTGGGCCCCGGCGTCCAGATCAAGGCCGCCGGCGGCATCCGCACCCGGGAGGATATGGAGGAGTTCCTCCGCCTCGGCGCCACCCGCCTGGGCACCAGCTCCGCTGTGAAGATCCTCACCGGCGGCCGCTGATTTCCGTTTCCCAAAAAACACAGACGGACCGAAGCCACCGGCTCGGTCCGTTTTTTGCTCATTTGTTAAAATATTTTGCACAAATTTTTTGTTAAATTTGAGATAAAATCTGTTCAAAAAATAGGATTTTCAAAAAACTTTCTGTTTGCCCGGAATTTGTTGCAAAAAAATGCAACAACAGGCCCGTTTTTGCCGTATGGGTGAGAGGGGTTTTTCTACCGCATACCCTGTCCACACCGGTCATATAGTGCACTATCTGAAAAAGACGGCAGAAAGGGGAACGCAATATGGCAGAAGGATCGAAACACACCGGCCTCTCCGAGGCGGAGGCCGCCCGCCGGCTGCGGGAGACCGGCCCAAACCAGGTAAGCCGCGGCCGCCGGGTGAGCCTGGCCCGGATCTTTGCCGGGCAGTTCGGCGACTATATGACGCTGATCCTCATCGGCTGTGCCGGGATCTCGGCGGTGCTCGGGGAGGGGCGGGAGGCGCTGGCCATGCTGGCCATTGTCCTTCTCAATGCCCTCATCGGCTTTTTGCAGGAGGTCCGCACCGAGCGCACGCTGGAGGCCCTCTCCCGGCTGGCAGCCCCGACGGCGAAGGTGCTGCGGGACGGTGCCCGCCGGGAGATCCCCGCCGCCGAGGCAGTCCCCGGTGATGTGATCCTCTTAGCTGCCGGGGACCGGGTCCCGGCGGACGCCGAGCTGCTTGACGGCGGCGTCTCCTGTGATGAATCGCTGCTCACCGGGGAATCGGTGCCGGTGGACCGCATCCCCGCCGGAGAAAACATGGTTCGTATGGGTACGATGGCGGTCAAAGGCAGCTGCACCGCCCGGGTCACCGCCACCGGGATGGACACCGAGATGGGCCGCATCGCCGGTATGCTGGACACCATCGAGCCGGAACCGACGCCGCTGGCCCGCCGGCTGGACCACCTCGGCAAGACCATCGCTGCCGGCTGTCTGGTGATCTGTGCGGCAGTGGCGGTGCTCGGGGTACTGCGCGGGGAGAGCCCCTTTGCGATGCTGGTCACCGGTATCTCACTGGCGGTGGCGGCGGTACCGGAGGGGCTCCCGGCCATCGTCACCGTGTCGCTGGCACTGGCGGTGCGGCGGATCCTCAAGCGGGGCTCGCTGGTCAAGGGCCTCCATACGGTGGAGACCCTCGGCAGCGCCGAAGTCATCTGCACCGACAAAACCGGCACCCTCACCGAAAACCGTATGACCGTCCGGTCACTGTGGACGCCGAATGGTTCTCTGTCGGTCACCGGCGACGGTCTCAGCCGGACCGGCACCTTCCTGCGGGACGGCCGGCAGACGCTGGAGCTCTCCGCCGATGAGGGGCTGCTGCTCACCGCCTTTGTGCTGGCAAACGACGCCTCCCTTGTGCCGGGCCCGAAAAACACCTGGCGCACCGACGGTGACCCCACCGAGGCGGCTCTGCTTATCGCCGGGGCCAAGGCGGGACTGGGACGGGAGCTGGGCCGGCGCCTCGGGGAGCGGCCCTTCGACTCGGAGCGCAAACGGATGTCGGTGCTCATCCGGATGCCGGAGGGGGACTTCCTCTTTGCCAAAGGGGCGCCGGACCGGCTGATGGAATGCTGCACCCGCATCCGTCGGGACGGCCGGGAGCTTCCCCTTTCCCCGGCGGCCAGGGCCGCCGTCCTCCGGGAGAACGACCGGCTGGCTGCCGAAGGCTACCGGGTGCTTGCCGCCGCCTACAAGCCGAAGGACGCCGCCGGCTGGGAGGAGGGGCTCTGCTTCCTCGGGCTGGCGGCCATCGCCGACCCGGTGCGCCCGGATGCGGCCAGGGCGGTGCGGGAGTGCCTTTCCGCCCACATCCGGCCGGTGCTCATCACCGGGGACCACAGCCTCACCGCCGCGGCGGTGGCCCGGGAGGTGGGGATCCTCCGGCCGGGCTGCGAGGGGATCCTCACCGGTGAGGAGCTTGCCGCCCTCCCGGACCGGGCACTGGAGGAGCGTCTGCTCACCACCGCCGTCTACGCCAGAGTCTCCCCGGCGGATAAACTGCGCATCGTGCGCGCCTTCCAGAAGAAGGGGCTGGTGACGGCGATGACCGGCGACGGCGTCAACGATGCCCCGGCTCTCAAGGAGGCAGACATCGGCGTCGCCATGGGCAAAAACGGCAGCGATGTGGCCCGGGAGGCCTCCGATCTGATCCTGCTGGACGACGATTTCGCCACGCTGGTAGCAGCCATCCGGGAGGGCCGCGCCATCTACGACAACATCCGCCGCAGCATCCGCTACCTGCTCTCCTGCAACACCGGCGAGGTGGCGGCGATGCTCTTCGGGATGCTGATGGGGATGCCGGTGGTGCTCACCCCGATCCAGCTGCTGCTGGTGAACCTGGCCACCGACGGACTGCCGGCCATCGCTCTCGGCTTTGAACCTCCGGCGGAAGATCTGATGCGCCGCCGTCCCCGTGGCCGGGACGTCTCGCTGCTGGACGGCTCCGTTCTCGGCCTGATCGCCTTGCGCGGGCTGCTCATCGGATTTTGTACCTTGTGGGCGTACGGCACCGTGCTTGTCCGCACCGGGGATACCGGTATGGCTCGCACTGCGGCGCTGCTCACGCTGGTTTTTACCCAGCTGATCCACTGTTTCGAATGCCGGTCGGAGAGCGGCAGCCTCTTCGCTGCCGGGCCCTTCGGAAACCTCCGCCTGACGCTGGCGGTGGCGGTCTCCGCGCTGCTTACGATTGCGGCGGTACAGCTCCCGGCGTTGGCTGCTGTGATGGGTACCGTGCCGCTGGACCGGGCTTCGGCCGTGGTGGTGGCCTTCGCCTGTGCGGTCGGACCGCTGCTGTGGGCACTGGGCATCACCCTGACCAAGGCCCCGAAAGACCCGGATCCGACCCTGTCCGTCCCGATAAAGAAGAGCCCGGACGGTTCGTCCGAGCTCTGATGACTGCTGCGCTGTGCGATGATGGCTCACAGCGGATGGCCGCACCGGCGGCAGAAGCGGTCCCCAAAGGAGACTTCCGCCCCGCAGTTCGGGCAGAAGCGGCTCTCCCGGGGATTGAAGCCGCCGGCCGCCGCCAGATGGTCCGCCGGGAGCACCGCCTCGGGGTGCTGCTGCAGTAACTTGCCGTCTGCCCGGGAGATCTCCCAGACGCCTGCGCAGCCGGGACAGACCAGATAGTACCGCCGGTCCAGCCGGGCCAGCGGAAGGAAGAAGGCCGACAGCCCGAAATAGGTCTCGATGAGCTCCATGCCCCGGCGCCCGCACCCCGGGCAGGGCTGATTGGGTACGGGGCCGCGGCGTTCACAGCGGGAACCGGCCGAGCCGATGAAAAACATGGAAACCCCTCCGTTCACGGTTTTTTTACTTTTCTTCTCTGCGAAAAGATTGTATAATAGGGGAGAAGTCCGGCTTCTCCTGTCGAGGCGGGTCGTCCCTGTCGGGGCACCGGCTCCGCCGCCCTTTCAGTATTGGCCAAAACGGCGGATTTGTCAAGAGGCGGATTCCACCGTCAAAAAATCCGACAGGTTTTGCAGTAAACGGGGCGGCTTTCCGCCACAGTATTTTTGTGATCAACTCCTCCGACATCGGGCCGGAGAAAGGAACGAGCGGATGAAACGACTGCTTTCGGCGCTGTGCTGCGCTGTGATGATATGCACATTGCCCGGCTGTGCCGGCGCAGACCACCGTACGGAGCTGCTCTCCTCTTCGGCGCAGATCGTGTGGAACAGCTCCGGGGAGGAGAGCTCCAGTGAGGAGAGCTCCTCTGAGGATGGCTCCGGACTCTCGTCCGAGGCGGGATCTTCGGCCCCGGCCGGTGAGCCGTCCTCCAGCGGGCCTGTTTCCGGCGTGGCCTCTTCGGAGCCCGTCTCCAGTGAGCCGGTTTCCAGTGAGCCGGTTTCCAGTGAGCCTAGCTCCAGTGAGCCCAGCTCCAGTGAACTTGCTTCCAGCAAGGTGAGCTCCAGTACGGCCTCCTCGGAAGAGAGCGTCTCCCGGCCGTCGGCGGTCAGCCCCTCCGGCGAGGTGCGGGCGGTGTGGTTCTCCTATCTGGATCTGTCCGGTATGGTGAAAAACCAGACGGCTTCCTCCTTCCGCTCAGCCATCGGGGCGGCCTTTTCCAATGTGGCAAACGACGGGTACAACACCGTTTTTGTGCAGGTGCGCCCGTTCGGGGACGCCCTCTATGAGTCGGACTACTTCCCCTGGTCCTATCTGCTCACCGGGACCGAGGGGGTGGACCCGGGGTACGACCCGCTGGCCATCATGGTGGAGGAGGCCCACAGCCGGGGCCTCTCCATCGAGGCGTGGATCAACCCCTACCGGGTGCGAAACGCCAACAATATGGGCCACGGCCTGAGCGCCGGCAACCAGGCGTCGGTCTGGCTGAAAGCCGGCAGTGAAGCGGTGGTGGAGTACGCCGGCGGCATCTACTACAACCCCGGCAGTGACGACGCCCGGGAGCTCATCGTCGCCGGTGTGCGGGAGATCGTCGAGAACTACGCAGTGGACGGCATTCACTTTGACGACTACTTCTACCCCAGCACCGACTCGGCCTTCGATTCCGCCACCTACCAGGCCTACCGTTCCGGCGGCGGCAGCCTCTCCCTCGGGGACTGGCGCCGGGCCAATGTGGATGAGCTGGTGCGGGAGGTCTATGCCGCCATCAAGGGCATCGACTCGTCGGTGCGCTTTGGCATCAGCCCCCAGGGCAACACCTCCATCAACTACGATGAGCAGTACATCGATGTGGAGGAGTGGCTCTCGAACTCCGGCTATGTGGATTACATCTGCCCGCAGGTCTACTACGGGTTTGAAAACGATACCTGCCCCTTCTCGGCCACGGTGGCCGAATGGAACAGCCTGATCCGCCAGAGCGGCATTGAGCTGTACATCGGCATCTCGGCCAGCAAGATCGGCCTCACCGACCAGTGGGCCGGCTCCGGCAGCGAGGAATGGGTGGAAAACGACGATATGCTCGCCCGGATGGTGTCCCAGGCAAGGGGCAGCAGCCACTACGGCGGGTTCTGTATGTACAGCTACCGCTCGCTCTATGCGCCGGACGCCGGTGTGGCCGACCAGGTGGAGCGGGAGAAAGATGCCCTTGCCGAGATACTGTAACGGCCAGTTGGAGGATGTGCAAAGTTGTCTAAGTTCTTGCGGAATGGAAAGATCGTCGCCGCGATCCTGGTGGTCCTGCTCATCGTCGTGACGGTGGCGGCGGGCGTCTTCACCCTTCAAAAAGTGAAAAACCACGAGCTCACCCTCCCGGAGCACACCTCCTCGGCCATTGACGGCCTGCTCGGCGGCGGGGATGATACCGCCGGCCCGGACGGGACCGGGGACGGCGGCGACAGCGAGCCGGTGATCATGAACCGCCCGGACTATATGAAGGGTATGACCCTTACCGCCGGCAAGGACTACCTCACCGATGGACGCACCAGCGCCGAGGCCATTCAGGCGGATCTGGACGCCGCCTTTGACGCGGTGGTGGAGCTGGATATGAACACCGTGCTGCTGCCGCTGACGGTGGACGGGCGCACCATCGCCCAGAAGAGCGGCCTGCCCTATGTGGATGATGCCCTGACGGTGGATATCCTCGAATACGCCTCCCAGAAGGCCCGGGAAAAGGGGCTGTACATCTATGTGGTATACGACCTTTTTACCGGCGTGCAGGACGGGGCCATTGTCGAACTGGACCGGATGGACTCGGCGGCCATCGATGCCACCACCGCCGCGGCGCTGGCCATCGCCCAGAATTACGACATTGAGGGCATCCTCTTTGACAGCTACTACTACGAGGCCGAACCGGATAGCTATCTGACCTATAAGCAGAACGGCGGCGGTATGGGCTATGAAAACTATATGAGCCAGATGAGCCACACCGCCTTCAAGGAGGTGAGCGGCGCCATCCGTTCCGGTGCCCCCGGCAAGCAGGTGGGCATGTTCACCGTGGCGGTGTGGGCCAACTCCTCCACCGACGAAAACGGCTCGGACACCACCGCCAGCTACACCGCCAAATACAGCGGCAACGCGGACAACCTCTCCTTCCTGGAGGAAGGGTATGTGGACTTTGTGGTGGTCAAGGCGGAGGGCGCTACCACCGACGCCAACATTCCCTACAAGGCGGTGGTGGCCTGGTGGGGCGAGCAGGCGGACGCCGCCGATGTGCCCCTCTATGTGCTTCACTATTCGAGCAAGGCCTGCTCCGAGGAGGCCGGCTGGACCGAGTATGACCAGCTGGCGCTGCAGCTCATCGCCTCGGAGGATCTGACCGGCTTTGAGGGGGATGTCTACGACGATCTGGACCGCTTCCAGCAGGACCTGGAGGGCAGCACCACCGCCGTTCTCGACTACTACGACGACACCCTCAACCGCCAGCACATCCTCACCGAGCTGGCGGTGACCTCCCCGGCTCAGAAGACCTACACCACCTTTGAGACCTCGGTGACCTTCATGGGTGCTTCCGACCCGGGGGCCAAGATCACCATCAACGACCAGGAGATCACCACCGATGAGAACGGCTACTTCACGCTGAACATGCCGCTCTCCGAGGGACTGAATACCTTCGTCTTTACCCACAAGGGCAAGACCGATGTCTACAACATCACCCGGGAGGTGCAGGTCATCCGCGATGTCTCCCCGACGGGGAACATCTCGGTGGACGGCGGCATGCGCATCACCATCACCGCCACCGCCTATAAAGACGCCACCGTTTACGCCGTCATCGGCGGGCAGACGGTACAGATGACGATGGACGAGACCGGTACCGACGAGGAGGAGTACACCGACTCCTACCGGCTGTTCACCGGGTCGTACACCGCCCCGGCGGCCACCGATTCGGTGCAGGACATCGGCAACATCGTGGTCTACGGCACGGCCCAGGGTTCCAGCGACAGCAAGACCGGCGCCTATGTCAAGGTCAACAAGCGGGTGGCGGTCGAGGACGGCTCGCCGATCCGGGTGGTGTCCGAGCAGGCGGAGACCTTCCCGGCCAATACCCTCAACGATCTCTCCGACCCCGACTACTTCCCGCTGCCCCAGGGGGCGCTGGACTACACCGTCGGCAGCGAGCTGGTGTACAAGAGCGGCACCAAAACCTACACCTACTATAAGCTCGCCTCCGGCGTGCGGGTCTACCGGGACGACATTACCGGCGTCTCGGACAGCTCCGCCCCGGGCGGCAACGCCGTCACCGGCATCCAGGTGGCCAGCAATGACCGCTACACCGATGTGGTCTTTGACACCGGGCAGCAGGTCTCGTACAGCGCCAAGTACACCGGGTCGGCCTTCACCATCGACTTCAACTACACCAACAGCGTGCCCGCTACCCAGGCCATCGACGACAACCCGATGTTCGATTCGATGAGCGCCAGCGGTACCAAGGTGACGCTGAACCTTGCCAGCAGCGGCCGCTTTATGGGCTACCGGGCCTTCTATAACGACAACGGCCAGCTGGTGTTCCGCTTCAACAACCCGCAGGGCGGGGCCTCCGGCACCACCATCGTGGTGGACCCGGGCCACGGCGGCACCGATGTGGGGGCGCTGGGCTTCCTGCCGGACTATCCGGAAAAGGTCATTACCCGGGAAATCGCCGAAAAGGTCGCCGATGAGCTGGAGAGCTACGGCGCCAATGCGATCCTGCTGGACACCGAGCCCGCCGAGGGCAAGTATGTGATCCAGGAGCGGGTGGCCTATGCCAAACAGATGAACGCCCAGATCTTCCTGAGCATCCACTGCAATACCTCACCGAGCAACAGCTCGGCGGTGGGCACCGAGGTGTACTACTTCAACGACTACTCCCAGTCACTGGCCACACGGCTCTCCTCCGCCATTTCCAGCGCGCTGGATACCACCAACCGCGGGGCCAAGTTCGGGCGGTACTATGTCACCCGGGATCCGCAGATGGTCGGTGTGCTCTGTGAGACCGGCTTCCTGACCAATGAGCGGGAGTACAACAAACTGTTGAGTGAGAGCTACCAGCAGGAGATCGCCGAGAACATCGCCAGCGCGGTGAACCAGTATCTGCGGAGCCTCGGCGGCAGCGACGGCGCCGGAGATCTGCGCTCCGACGGCAACTACGGTGCCGGCTCCAGCAGCGGGTCCACCTCCGGCGGTTCCGACTCTTCGGACGAGGCCGAGGACCTGGCGCTCAACCGGAACGAGGCTGAGCTGGCCGAGGGCGAGAGCCTGACGCTGCGGGCCACCCTGTCCCCGTCCGGGACCTCGGCGGACATCGTCTGGTCCAGTGACGACGAGGATGTGGCCACCGTCAACCAGAGCGGCAAGGTCACCGCCGTCGGGGAAGGGGAGTGTGTCATCACCGCCGAGACCGCCGACGGCGACCTCTATGACGACTGCGTTATCACCGTCACGAGCGAGGGCGGCAGTGTGGAATACGGCATCGAGGAGATCGAGCTCAGTGATGACAAGCTCGAACTTTCCCCCGGCGAGGAATATGAGATCGAGGCCTATCCCTATCCCGATGATGCCGACGACCTGGAGCTGGTGTTCTCCACCAGCAACGACAGCGTGGTGGACATCGAGGATTACGGCGACGGCACCTGTCTGCTCATCCCCCTTAAAGAGGGCCGGGTGACCATCACGGTGGAAAATCCCGCCACCAGGGTAGATGCGAGCATCACCGTCCGGGTGAAGGAGTGACCGCTCCATCTGTGAAAAAGCTCCGCTGCGGCGGAGCTTTTTTATAGCCTTGGGAGAAATGTCGTCCGGTCACAGAAATGGGGTGGAATGGCGTTTGGCGATTGACATTCCGGACATCCTACCGTATACTTATAGATAGAAAACTGGTAGAAATGCTGGGAAAAACGCCCGGTATCCCACCAGGAAAAACACCGGACAGACCGCGCCTGCCGCGGCTGCCGCCAAAGATGGAGGTAATACCCATGGCCAAAATTGAAGCCGGTACCAAGCTCACCGATTTTTCGTTCGACACCCCGTTTGAGAGCGGCGTGAAGCTCTCGGACAAGGTCAAGGAGGCCAAGAAGACCGTCCTGCTGTTCCTGCGCTATTACGGCTGCACCCTGTGCCAGCTGGATATCCGGGAGTATGCCAACGCCTATGAGCAGTTCAAGGCCAAGGACGCCCAGCTCATCGTCGTGCTGCAGAGCCCCGCATCCACCATCAACGCCCAGATGAACAAGGGCGACCTGCCCTTCGACATCATGTGCGACCCGGATATGGGCCTGTACAAGGAGTTTGAGCTCGGCGTGGCCGCTTCCCAGGAGGCGATGATCCGTCCGGAGGATATGCCCAAGTTCGCCGAGAAACGGGAGAAGATGGCTCAGTACGGTCTTGAGCACGGCGCCTATGAGGGTGAGGAGATGCAGCTGCCCGGTTACTTTATTCTGAACCCCGAGATGGAGGTTCTGGAGTGCCACCGCGCCGCCAGCATCCTGGACATGCCCACCGTCGACGAGATGATTGCCAAGCTGTAACAAAACCGGAAAGAAAGACAGTGCGGTCGGATTTCGGCCGCATTGTTTGTATAGCGCAAAAAGCGAAGGGAGAGGAACAATATGGCTAAGATTGAAGCCGGGTGCGTGCTCGGCGAGTACACGGTGGACACCGCCTTTGAGAGCGGGGTAAAGCTCTCCGACCTGCTGAAGCGAGCGGACAAGACGGTGCTGCTGTTCCTGCGGTACTATGGCTGCCGCATCTGCCAGTTGGAGATGCGGGACTACACCGCCATCTACGATGCGTTCCGGGCGAAAAACGCCCAGGTCATCGTGGTGCTGCAGAGCGCCGTTGCGACGATGCGGGAGCAGACCAAGCCCGGCGATGTGCCCTATGCGATTATCTGCGATCCGGAGCAGAGCCTTTTCAGGGAGTTTGAGCTGCTGGTAGCCGCCTCCAAGGAGACGATGACCGCCCCGGAGGAGCAGGAGGCCTACGCCGCCGTGCGCAAGCGCTTTGACGAGTATGGCCTGGTGCACGGCGCCTACGAAGGGGAGGAGCTTCAGCTGCCCGGCTACTTCATCCTCACGCCGGAGGGGAAGGTGCTCGAAGCTCATCGGGCACGGACGCTGCTGGATATGCCCACGCCGGAGGAGATGGCCGCCAAGCTGTAAAAAGAAAAACAGGGAGGAACTGTGACTATGGGTTACCCGAGCGATATTCTCTCGACCCGGGCTGTCATCCGGCCGGGCAAGTATGTTGTGATCCCGCCGGAGGGCCTGGTCAACAATGTGATCCCCGGTATCGAAAAGAGCCGGGTGAGCATCGTGGCCTCGCCAAAATACGGCGCCAGCTTTGTGCAGTATCTGCTGGAGGTGGAGCCGGACGGCGGCACCAGCCGGCCGTTCGGCGCTGAGGAGGGCATCGAGGTGTTCTTTTATGTCATCGAAGGGGAGGGCGTTCTCTCCGCCGGCGTGGAAGAGCATGCCGCCGCAGCCGGGAGCTTCCTCTACGCGCCGCCGGGCGTGGGACTGTGCTTTGCCAACACCGGGAATGGGCCGATGCGGGCCATCCTCTACAAGCAGCGCTATATCCCCGCCGAAGGGGTCGGCAGCCCGGCGGTCCAGTTTGGCAATGAGGCAGATCTGGCCATCACCCATCTGGACGATATGGAGAATGTGGTGATGAAAAACTTCCTGCCGGGCGACCTGGCCTATGACATGAACTTCCACATTCTGTCCTTTGAGCCGGGGGCTTCCCACTCGTTCGTTGAGACCCATGTGCAGGAGCACGGTATGTACATCCTCGAAGGAGAGGGTATCTACCTGCTTGACGAGGACTGGCGCATGATCAAAAAGGGGGACTTCGTCTGGTTTGGGCCCTACTGCCCGCAGGCGGCCTATGCCACTGGCCGGGAGCGGTTCACCTACATCTACTCGAAGGACTGCAACCGCGATGTGGTTCTGTGATCCCTCGTATCCCACAGCATAAAAACAGCCCGGGTGACCGGGCTGTTTTTTGCGGAGGTGGGATTACTTCAGGCGGTTTTTCACCGGATCGCCGGCGAGATAGCGCTTCAGATTGTCCAGAGCGATGGCGGCGATTTTGTCAGCCGTGATGGCCAGGCTGTTGCCGCCGGCCACATGGGGGGTTATGAGGGCACGGGGCTGCTGCCACAGCGGGTGTCCTGCCGGCAGCGGCTCCGGCTCGGTGACATCCAGTCCGGCGCCGAAGAGATGTCCCTCCTCCAGCGCCCGGGCCAGCGCCTCACAGTCGATTGCGGTACCGCGTCCGGCATTGAGCAGGATGGCATCCGGCTTCATCAACTTGATTCGGTCATAGTTCATCAGGCCGTCGGTCTCCGGGGAGCGGGGGAACACCAGCGCCACCACATCGGCTTCGGGCAGCAGCCGGTCCAGGTCATCCATCCCGACCATCTCGTCGATGCCTTCGGCGGGTTTGTTCACATTGCGGCGGATGCCGATGGTGCGGGCGCCCATGGCCTTGCAGAGCACCGCAAAGCTTGAGCCGATGTCTCCGGCGCCGCCGATGAGCACCGTGACCCCGTGCAGCGTGCATGCGGTACCGGCCCGCTGCCAGAGCTCCTGATGCTGCTGATCCCGGTAGGCCGGCAGGCGCTTCATGATCGAGAGGAGCATGGCAAACATGTGCTCCGATACTGAGGTGCCGTAAGCTCCCACCGAGGAAGAGAGTATCGCCCCCTCCGGCAGCACGCCGGCGGGCATATACTGGTCGGCGCCGGCACTGCGGGTGTGCATCCAGCGGATGCTGCCGCCGCCGGCCTGCACTGCTGCAACCGACGGATTGCCCAACACCACTGTGACCCCTGCCAGGTCACCGGCGGTGATGTCCGCGTCCTTCATAAAGAGCAGTTCACAGCCCGGGGCCGCCGCCTCAAAGGCGGCGCGCTGTTCCGGTGTGAGCACCAGCGCATTGAGGATCCTTTCCATCTTTCAGCCTCCTGTGTCCGCCGCAAGGGTAACGGCGGACGTTTTTCTTTTATTATACCGCGAAGGACACCGTTCGGTCAAATGGCTGTTTCAGCGGAATCGCAATTACTGTGCTGTTGTGTTATACTTTGCCTTACACTGTACTGA
>CAJFQR010000003.1 GCA_904419105.1 Candidatus Avimicrobium faecavium | reverse complement strand
CCTCGAGGCGCTGGAGGCCGCCGGCTGCACCACCTTCCAGAAGGTGCGCTACGGCATCCTGCCCCAGCTGATCCCCAGTTTTGCCTCAACGGCGATCTACCGCTTTGACATCAATCTGCGGGACGCCACCGTGCTGGGCCTGGTGGGCGCCGGCGGCTACGGCGCGCCGCTGATCTTCGCGATGAACGCCTACCGCTGGAACGAGGCCGGCGCCATTCTGGCCGGACTCATCATCCTGGTGCTGGCAGTGGAGTTTATCTCCACCCGCATCCGGGTCAAGCTGGCCAGAGGTTGATGAAAAAAACGCCCGCATGGGCGTTTTTTCGTCTTTGGGCGAATTATTTTTATAAAAAGAGGGAAAAATTCACATCTATCCGGTATGCTGGAAGAAAGGCCATAGATGAGGAGGGACGCCGATGCCCAAGATCCTGGGCTCCTGGGGCGGGATGCGCCGCTATCTGGAGCAGGAGATGCTGGCCCCGAGCCTGCGGGGGCGGGTGCGGTACGGCTGCACCACCTATGTGGGAATGGACGGCTGCCGCATCTTTACGCTGGCACTGGACGGAAAGGTGGTACGGCGCTTCTCCTGGGAGACGGTGAACAGCTGGCTGCTGGCCGCCGGAAAGAAGGAATCCTCGGCCACCCAGGCGGGGATCGCCGGGTACTGGGAGGGGTTCTGGCAGGGGCTGGAGGCCGTTCCGCCGGCAAAGCGGCCGGTACACACCGACGGGGAATTCTGCGAGGCGCTGGCCCGGTATCGCAGCCAGCCCATCGCCGCAAGCCTGGCGTCTCCGGACCCGCTGGTGGTGATGTTCGCCCTGTTTGACCGCCGCTGCGGCCGGCGCACCCTCCTGCGGCTGTCCGCAGAGGCCGCCGGCTGGCCCGGATGGCTCCGGGAGCTGTTCGGCTTCCGGCTGGCAGCCGAAGGGCTTCCCGCCTGTACGACCGATGAGAAAGGAGCTTCACGACTATGAGAACACGCTGTATCGCCCGCTGTCCGCTGGATGCCCGCGCCCGGGGGCTGCTCGCCCTGTCGGCGGGGCTGTGCCTCATCGGGGCGGCCCTGTCCTCCCGGCGGGGCCGGGGCCTGCTGGGACTGTTGGCCGCCGGCGCGGTGATAGCGGGGGCACTGTCGGTGCGCGCCGCCGAAGGGGACCGCCGCACCGACCAGCCGCTCTACTGATTATATCGAAAAAGACGGGCCCCGCCGGGTCCGTCTTTTTTTGGACTATTCGGCCTGCTCGCGGTAGCGGGCCACCAGATGGGCAACCTTTTCGTCCACCAGGGCGTCCGCCCGGATGCCCTCCGGCAGGTACTCCTCGGAGAACACCTTGCCGTCCCGGCGGACCTCCGCCAGCAGGCCGGCCCTGTCGTAGGGGAGCAGCAGGGTCATCCGGGTCTGGGTCGGGGTCAGCGCCCGGGCGACTGCCTCCACCAGCCGGTCCAGGCCCCAGCCCTCCCTGGCGGAGAGCAGCACCGTGTCCTCCCGGCCGGTCTCCCGAAGCCAGGGGGTGAGGTCGCATTTGTTCAGCACCCGGACCACCGGGGTGTCCCCGGCGCCGAGCTCGGCCAGCAGCTGGGTGGTGACCTCCAGCTGTTCTTCCATCTCCGGACTGGAGGCGTCGCAGACCAGCAGAAGTACATCGGCGTCGGTGGCCTCCTCCAGCGTCGAGCGGAAGGCCTCCACCAGCTGATGGGGCAGCCGCCGCACCAGGCCGACGGTGTCCACCAGCATCACCGAGCGGCCGTCCGGCAGCAGCAGCGCCCGGGCGGTCGGGTCCAGTGTGGCGAAGAGTTTGTCCTCCGCCAGCACACCGGCGTCGGTGAGGGCGTTGAGCAGCGTGGACTTGCCCACATTGGTGTAGCCGACAATGGCCGCCGTGGGCACCCCGTCCTTTTTGCGGCGGGCGCGCTGCCGCTGCCGGCGGCGGCCCAGCTCCTCCAGCTCCTCCTCGAGTTTCTGGATCCGGGAGCGGATGTGCCGGCGGTCGGTCTCCAGCTTGGTCTCGCCGGGGCCCCGGGTGCCGATGCCGCCGCCGAGCCGGGAGAGGGCCTCGCTGGAACCGGCGAGCCGGGGCAGCCGGTAGCGCAGCTGGGCCAGCTCCACCTGGACCCGGCCCTCGCTGGACCGGGCCCGCTGGGCAAAGATGTCGAGGATCAGCGTGGTGCGGTCGATGACCGCGCAGCCTGTGGCGTCCTCGATGTTGCGGGTCTGGCTGCCGGTGAGTTCACAGTCGAAGATCAGCAGCCCGGCCTCCAGCTCCTCGGCGCTGGCCCTGATGTCCTGCAGCCGGCCGGAGCCCACCACCGTGGCGGCGTCCGGCTTCGGGCGCTTTTGTAAGGTGGTGGCCGCCGTCTCCACACCGGCGGTGGCGGCCAGCTCCTCCAGTTCCGCCAGGCTCAGCTCGGCGTCGTATTCGCCGGTGTCCACCCCGACTAAGATGGCCCGTGGGGCCTTTTCCATCGTATCGTGCATCGCGTTCCCGCCTTTCTCCCGGCAGGGCCGGGTCCACCCCTATTCTACCACATTTTCCCGCACGCGAAAAGCGGCCCCCGGATCCCGGCGGTCGCTTCTCGCTGTTTGTGGTGTATTGTAATTGAGGAGGGTTTGACGATACCCGGCGGCCCGGCCAGCGGGACTGTTTGCTGCTTTCCCGCCGCCGATCTGTGGCCTCGGTGTTGCGGTCACCTCTCGGGTACAGCCTTATTATACCCCGATGGCAGGGAGATGTTGTGAATAGTCTGTCCGAATTGTTTGAAATTTTATTAAAGTAAAAAAACGCCAAAAATCGGCGGAAAAAACGAAAAAATTTCCGAACTTATGTTTGCAATTCCGGCGGGAATCTGTTATACTATATCTGTATAAATGATGCCGGCGGCTTCGGCCGCTCGATCCTATGTGGGGTGACGACATGAAAGAATTTACCGAAAAGCATAAGCAGGTGCTGGACTACATCACCCGGAGCGTGGACGCCGGGGTGCCGCCGTCGGTGCGGGAGGTCTGCGATGCGATGGGCTTCCGCTCCACCTCCACCGGCCATAAGTACATCAAGGAGCTGGAGCAGATGGGCTACATTGCCGTGGATGCCGGGCGCAACCGCAACATTCGCCTGCTGCGTCCGGATACCGACCGGGTGGTGCAGGTGCCGCTGATCGGCACAGTGGCCGCCGGCCTGCCGATCCTGGCCGACCAGAACTTTGAGTGCTGCGTGCCCTTTGTGGCCGGCCGGCACGACCCCCGGGAGCTGTTTGCCCTGCGGGTCAAGGGGGACAGCATGGTCGAGGCCGCCATCCTGGACGGCGACATCATCGTGGCCAGGCAGACCCCGGTGGCGGAAAACGGCGAGATCGTGGTGGCCCTGGTCGGGGAGGAGGCCACCGTCAAGACCTTCTACAAGGAGGAGGGGCACTTCCGCCTGCAGCCGGAAAACCACACAATGGCCCCGATCATCGTAGACCGGGCGGATATCCTCGGCAAGGTCATCGCCGTGCTGCGAAACTACGAATAACTCCGCGCTGCAAAAGCGTCTGCCCGCCGGGCAGACGCTTTTTTGCGGGGTGGGGCGGGGCCTTTCCCAGCGGGAGGCCGGCGCTTCTATGCAACTTGCCAAAAAACCGCCGGAGGAGCCCCGCCGCGGCTATCGAAAACAAAAAAATTTGTCAAAACCCTGCGGGAACACTACCACACAGCCCCAAAAAGGACTATAATAAATCAGTATGGGACTTGAAAGATCGCCCGTCCGGTGAGCCGGCGGGAGCTCAGAAAAAAGGAGACGCATATTTTGGTTAGAAACGATTTGAGAAATATCGCCATCATCGCCCATGTCGACCACGGCAAGACCACGCTGGTCGACCAGATGCTCAAGCAGGGCGGTGTGTTCCGCGCCAACCAGGCGGTGGAGGACCGCGTGATGGACAGCGGCGCCCTCGAGCGGGAGCGCGGCATCACCATCCTGGCCAAGAACACCTCCGCCCACTATAAGGGCGTTAAGATCAACATCATCGACACCCCCGGCCACGCCGACTTCGGCGGCGAGGTGGAGCGGGTGCTCAAGATGGTGAACGGCGTCGTGCTGCTGGTGGACGCCGCCGAGGGCCCGATGCCCCAGACCCGCTTTGTGCTGTCCAAGGCGCTGGAGCTTGGGCACCAGGTCATCGTCGTGGTCAACAAGGTGGACCGCCCCGACGCCCGCCCCTACGAGGTGGTGGACGAGTGCCTGGAGCTGCTGCTCGACCTGGACGCCAGCGAGGAACAGCTGGACAGCCCGATCATCTTCTGCTCCGGGCGCACCGGCCAGGCCGGTCTGGCTCCGGACGCCCTCGGCGAGGACCTGACCGTCCTCTTTGAGAAGATCCTCGACCAGATCCCGGCCCCCGAAGGGGACGCCGAGGGCCCGACCCAGCTGCTGGTCTCCTCCATCGACTACAACGACTATGTCGGCCGGATCGCCATCGGCCGGGTGGAGCGGGGCAGCATCCGCATGGGGCAGACGGTGACCATCTGTGAGTACCACGGCTCTCACGCCCCCTACACCGGCAAGGTGGTCAACCTCTACCAGATCGAGGGCCTCAACCGGGTGGCCTGCGACGAGGCCAGGATGGGCGACATCGTCACCCTGTCCGGCATCGAGAACATCACCATCGGCGATACCCTCTGTGACCCGGCCGCCGCTGAGCCGCTGCCCTTCGTCAAGATCAGCGAGCCCACCGTGGAGATGACCTTCTCGGTGAACAACTCCCCCTTCGCCGGCAGAGAGGGCAAGTTCGTCACCTCCCGGCATCTGCGGGACAGGCTCTACCGGGAGCTGCTCAAGGATGTGTCGCTGCGGGTCTCCGACGGGGAGAGCAGCGAGAGCTTCCTGGTAGCGGGACGCGGTGAGATGCACCTGTCCATCCTCATCGAGACGATGCGCCGGGAGGGGTATGAGTTCCAGGTGTCCACCCCGCATGTGCTCTTCCACACCGGGGAGAACGGCGAAAAGCTCGAGCCGGTGGAGCGGGTGCTCATCGATGTGCCGGAAGGGGCCGTCGGCTCGGTGATGGAGAAGCTCGGCGCCCGCAAGGCGGAGCTGGTGCACATGGCGCCTTCCGGCAGCCGGATGCGCCTGGAGTTCCTGATCCCGTCCCGTGGCCTGTTCGGCTACCGGAGCGAGTTCCTCACCGATACCAAGGGCGAGGGCATCATGAACGCCGTCTTTGACAGCTACCAGCCCTATAAGGGGGAGATTCCCACCCGGCATGTGGGTTCGCTGATCGCCTTTGAGACCGGCGAGGCGGTGACCTACGGCCTCTACAACGCCCAGGAGCGCGGCACCCTGTTCATCGGGCCGGGCACCCAGGTGTATGAGGGCATGGTGGTGGGCTCCAACCCGAAGGGGGACGATATGGCGGTCAATGTCTGCAAGAAGAAGCATGTCTCCAACATGCGGGCCTCCGGTTCCGACGAGGCCCTGCGGCTGACCCCCTACAAGCGCATGAGCCTGGAGGAGTGCATGGAGTTTATCGGCGAGGACGAGCTGCTGGAGGTCACCCCGGAGAACCTGCGCATCCGCAAGCGGATCCTCTCCAACTCCCAGCGCATGAAGACCATCAACAAGAAGTGATCTTTCCCCAACGGAGGCAGTAGACTATGGAACGACGCGTAGAAGTGCATACCACCATCACCCGGGAGCTCTACCGGGAGATGGCCTATTTCCAGGTGTTCCGCCGGAAAAAGACCACCCTGCCGCTGGGGATCCTGGGCTATCTGGTGGCCATCGCTGTGGTGGTATCCAAGCTGCTGGGTTACTATACGGTGGATCAGTTCGTGTTCGGGCAGTTCACCTTCTACCTCTGCGTGGCCCTTCTGTTCCTGCCGTTTCTCATGGTGGGGCTCACCGAGTGGCAGGTGAAAAAGGTCGCCGAGATGAAGAACACCACCATCGGCCAGAGCCATACCCTCATCATCGACGACGAGGGCATCACCACCCGGGTGGAGAGCGGCGAGGCCGGCTTCCACTGGATCAAGCTCCGGGAGGGGCATGAGATCGGGAAGGCCTTCCTCTTCTATGTGCGGGAGACCCAGGCCCTGGCCATCGACAAGGGGCAGCTCACCGCCGAGCAGGCGGATACCATCCGCGCCCTGGCCATCGACCACATGGGAAAGCGCTTTACCGTGCACCGCTGGTAAAACCAAACAAACAGAGTGACGCCCGGCCGGCCCGGGCGTTTTTTATCGGGCGGTAGCGAACAAATATTCCCTACAAGTTCCATTGTATCCGAAAATATGTTCTTTGTCAAGGGCTTTTTGAAAAAAATTTGCGGGCGGGGGTATCCGGGGTTTTCCACCGGGGGAAATCCACTTTTCCACCGGTTGGGGAATGACAGAGGGGTCGGAGCCGGGCAGAAAAATGCAGGGATCGCGGCAAATCGGGGCGCAGAAACAGCCGAATCCGCTGCAAAATGCAGGAACAGACCGCAAACCCGGCAAAAAAGTCCGCCGCAGACGGAGAAATTACAGAAAAATTACAAAAAAATATCAAAGAGGGGTTGACAAAGTGCCGGGGGGGGGTATAATGGCATCACAACGACAGGATCTCATTCGACGGGAGAGCCTGTTGATTGTGAGAAAAACTTTTAGGAGGAAAATGACAATGAAGAAGATTCTTGCTCTTACTCTGGCTGCCGTTATGGCTGCGGGTATGGGTACTGTTGCCTTTGCTGCCGATACTGGTGATGTAACACCTGTCATTGGTCTGAGAGGCAGCGTTGGTGATGCTATTGCTGAGAACAACTATATGTTCCTGCTGAATGCTGACGGTAAGGCCACCTCGATTTTTGATATTACTGAGGATGTGCAGCTTGAGGGCGGTGACCAGGTCGCTATCCCGCTGTCCATCTGGAAAGAAGGAAATGGCGCCAACGATACCTTCGATGTAGGTGGCACCGATGAAATCAGGTGGTACAAGTACAACAACGACTTCGATTATGACAAGTCCGTGCGCGCTTATGCTGACTGGGACGAGGGCGATGCCGAGGTTGATGTAAAACTTGTAAACTATGATGTATCTGATGATCGCCCCGATGTAACTGATGAGGGTGTTGATGGCCGTATCTGGTCTGTTGTTATCACTCTGCCTGAGAATGACACCAACAAGATTGCTGACCTGGCTGGTACCATTAAGGTTGGCACCACTGCTGCCCGTGCCCGCAACGCCGAGCATAGCTATGCGGTAAACATCTCCTACGCTCCCGATGGCACTAACGACAACATCGTTAAGAAGTTTGACGGTGATGACACTCTGGATGTAGGCTTCACCGGTATTGTTGCTTTTGAGGACGACCTGGGCGAGATCGACATCGAGTTCGGCGATGAGGCCATGTTCACCGTCAATGTGACCGGTCAGGGCCGCCTGAACCTGTCCTGGAATACCAACCACAACAAGGAATTCGCTGACATGTACAGCTATGCCAACATCGACTTCCTGACCTTCTCCGGTACTCCTTCCTTCAACCGCAACGGTTACCTCTACATCTACGCTCCTGAGGATTCCTTCATCTACGGCGTATCCGCTGACGGCGCTGTCGATGTAGATGCCGAGTGGGACGAGGACTACGAGGCCTGGAGAATCCGCACCCGCACTCTGAGCAGCTACGCTGTCTCCGATGTAGAGCTGGACGAGAAGACCGTCACCGAGGACAAGGACGACACCACCACCGACGATGGTAAGGTAAACCCTGACACCGGTCGGTAAGCTTCGCTTACCTCCCTACGAGTTTGCTGCGCAAACTCGCGGTCCAATCCCTATGAGTTTTAAGCTGACGCTTAAAACATCGTGGACGGATAGAAGCATCAGCTGATAGCTTCTGCCAAATCTAAAAACAGCCCCCGTTCCGTCGGCGGGGGTGAGACAGGGGAAGGGGGGCGAAGAGCCCCCCTCTTCTGCCGGATGCGGAGGTCTGGTCCCGACAGCCTTTCTCTCCGCACCCGGCAGAGGGGCGTTCCCCTCTGCGATAAGGCCCAACACCATCGGCGGAAGAAGAGCAAGTGTCTGCCCGATGTTTGGGAAAGCATACGAAAGCCGGGCCCGGCGCTCTCCAATTTTTTTCGCCGGCGCTGCGGCAGATGTGTGTTTCTTTTTCTCCGTTCCCGGAGGGCTTCGGCCTTCCGGGAATTTTTTTGCCGCTGTTTGGGGAGCCGGTTCGTCCGGAAAGAGGGAAGATCCGGGCATTTTCATAAAAAATATTCGTTGACGGCGATTTTTTGAGAGGAATATATAGAAAATAAAACCGTTATAGCTTGAAGCTGGGGACATTTTCCGGTATAATAGACTTAACAAAGTGGAGGCGATACGTTATGGCACTGAAACGATTGGAAGAGCACAAGGTCCCGACCGCGCGCAGATCCCACAGTGGCGGACTGGACCGGCTGCATTTTGCGATTCGCAATGTTGAAACCTGTGAATGGCAGGGAGAACGCAATGAGGCGGAGTATGTCATCAGCGATTTTGAACTCCTTCTGTGCACCGGCGGCTCGGCCGTGGTCGGGCAGGATGGGCTCACCGGCACGCTGAAGGCGGGCAGCGCCGTGCTGCTCCTGCCGTTCCGGCCGTTCACACTGGCCCCGCAGGACGGGGATGCGCTGCGCTGCCGCTCGGTCCACTTCCTGGTGGAACCGGTTTACCTCGAACGGACCCTCTGCGGCATCAGCCGGGAGGCGGGCAAGCTGGTGTTCCCGCTGAGCGACACCGGCCGGATGGAGGAACTGCTTGACATCGGCATCCGGCAGATGGACGCCCGGCAGTTTGGCGGGACGATTCTTCTCCAGGCGGCCATAATGCTGGCCCTGCGGGATCTGATTCCGGAAAAGGTCTGCGCCGCCGCCGCGGAAAAATACCCGGTGACCCAGAACCAGGCCGACCTGATTGAACGGGCGGTGGAGCTGGCGATGGCCGGTATGGACCGGCCGCTGCGGGTCAATGCGATGATTAAGGCCCTGGAGACCAGCGAGAGCCGCCTGAACAAGACCTTCAACGAGATTATGGGCACCTCGCCGAGCCGGTACTTTATGGGGCTGAAGATCCGTCTGGCGGAGGAGCTCATCAACACCTCCAACCTGACGCTGGAGCTGGTGGCCTCGGATCTTGGTTTCTCCTCGCCGTTCCATCTCTCCCGGGTGTACAAGGAGGCCTTTGGCATCTCGCCATCCCGGGCCCGCCGTGCCTACCGCGAACGGTTTACCAAGTGAATATGCAGCCTGCCGGTATACTCTTTCACAGTATACCGGCTCTTCTTTTGCCGCCTTTTGAAAAAACTGCCGGTAATTTGGTAAAATATGCGGATTATTCGGCGATTTTTCTTCCGGTTTGGATAAATTACCAGTTGACAGCGATGAATCATCGATGTATAATTATACGCATCATCACGAAGGAGGGAGCAAAGATGGCAGAGGAAATGGATACCGCGATGCAGCGCCCGGCCTGGGCGGACGCGCTGCCCAGGGCCGGTTGGAAGGCCTATCCGCAGGCGGCGAGCTCGGACGATTGGTTTGAGGTGCACAAGCTGCGAGAGGGGCTCTGGGCCATCTACGAGCCGGGGCACTTCCAGGAGGTCATCTCCTTCCTGGTGGAGGGCAGCGGCAAGGCGATGCTCATCGACAGCGGCCTTGGCATCGGCGACATCAAGGCGGTGGTGGAGGCCCTCACCGATAAGCCGGTGTTTGTGGTGAACACCCACACCCATTTTGACCATGTCGGCGGCAATCACCAGTTTGAGACGGTGTACATCCCCGACTGCCCGGAGGCCATTGCCCGGGCGGCGGCGGGCTTCAGCCAGGAGGAGCTGGCGGTGAATATGGTGCCGGGCTCCAACTCGCAGCCCTGGCCAGTCGGCTTTGACCCGGCCGGGTACACGATCCAGCCCTTTGCCGCCACGCCGGCGCCGGAGGGGACGGTGTTTGACCTCGGCGGCTGGAAGCTCACCGTTGTGAATACACCGGGCCATTCGCCGGACAGCATCATGCTCTATGATGCGGAAAAGAAGCTCCTCTTCACCGGGGACAGCTTCTACCCGGCGGCCCTCTATGTGGACCTGAACAGCGAAAAACCGGTGCCTGAGCTGCTGGCCATCTATCAGAAGACGATGGCGGGGTTGGCGGAACAGTTTTCGGATTATAAGCTGATCTGCTCCCACAATGAGCCCTTCTGCGACGGCAGCTTCCTCGGCAAGACGGCGGCGGCCCTCGGCGAGGTGCTCGCCGGCAAGGCCCCGGACGAGGTCGGCAGCACCGGCCTCAAGCGATACGAGTACGAGGGGTTTGCCATCATCACCCACTGAGTTTTTCATACGATCTGTTGTATTTTTGATATTGATAACAAAAAGGAGAAATCGGATATGCTGAATCTCAAGAAGATCGCCGCCGCTGCGCTGGCGGCCGCCATGGCCCTTTCGCTGACCGCCTGCTCCGGCGGCGAGGAGTCCTCCACCGCCGAGACCTACACCGGCAAGGCCTATGAGAACGAGATCCTCACCCCGGGTGAGATCGTCGTCGGTGTCTCTGCCGACTACCCGCCCTATGAGAGCCTTTCCACCACCGGCGAGCTCGAGGGCTTTGACATCGACATGATGGAGGAGCTGGCCACCTATATGGGCACCGAAGACAAGCCGGTGAAGGTGGTCTGGCAGCAGATGGACTTCTCCACCATCATCACGGCGCTCCAGTCCGGCCAGATTGACCTCGGCGTCGCGGCCTTCACCTATAATCCGGAGCGTGAGTGCCTGTTCAGCGATCCCTATCTGGAGAGCAAGCAGGTGGTCGTGCTGCCGGCGGGCTCTACCATTACCAGCTTCGACCAGTTTGAGGGGCTCACCGTCGGCGCCGGCCTGGGCACCACCGGTGAGGCGGCTGCCAAGGAGCAGCTGATCGGCGCCAACGTGGTCAACACCGGCGACTACACCGTCATGTTCGAGGCGCTGAAAAACGGCGCGCTGGATGCGGTGGTCTGTGACGGCGTGGTCGGTGAGAACTACGCCGAGGCCAACGGTTTCGTTGTGATGGAGACCCCGCTCATCGACGAGGAGAACTCGGTTATCGTGCGCACCGGCAACGACGCCCTGCTCGAGGAGGTCAATAACGCCATCGCCCAGTTCCGGGCTTCCGATGCCTATGAAGAGTTCAAGGCCAAGTGGGGCCTGGGCGGCGACGGCGCGGAGGCAGACGCCGAGACCGACAACTCCAGCGAAGCTCCGGCGGAGGAGCCTGCTTTGGAGGAGGCGGCGGCCTGACACCGCAGTGATACCGGCAAGCAGCTTTGCGGCGGCGCCGCAAAGCTGTTTTTCCGTCCCGGGGGTTTGCAAACCGGACCGGGATATGGTATGATTTTCACATCGTTTTGAAACCAGGAGGCAGTATGCAGACTATTTTGGAAAAATATCTCACCGCCGAAAACATCACCTTTCTGCTGCGGTCGGCGGGTATCTCGATCGGGATTGCCGCGGCGGCGCTGGTGTGCGGTCTGGTGCTCGGTGTGCTGGGAGCCGCCGGGCGCATCTCCAGGAACAAGATCACCCACGGCATCGCCACCGTCTATGTGGAGGTGATCCGCGGCACGCCAATGATGCTGCAGATCCTGTTCTTCTACCTCGGTGTGCCGTCCATCGTCCGGGCCATCACCGGCGAGCCCTTTAACCCCAGCGTCTATGTCATCGGCGTGGTGGCCATGGCCATCAACTCCGGCGCCTACACCTCCGAGCTGATCCGCTCGGCGATCCAGGCGGTGGACAAGGGCCAGTGGGAAGCCAGTGAGACGCTGGGCCTGGGCTATATCCAGATGATGCGCTACATCATCCTGCCCCAGGCCTTCAAGCGCATCATCCCGCCGATGGTCAGCGAGTTCATCACGCTGATCAAGGACTCGTCGCTGCTGTCCACCATCGGCGTGGTGGAGCTGCTGCAGGCGGCCAAGACCATCGGCACCCGTACCTACAACTATGTGCCGCCGCTGCTGATGGCATCGGTGATCTATCTGGCACTTACACTCACGATTTCCCGCTTCTCCAAGAGGCTGGAGGAAAGGATGGCCCTCAGTGATTAGTCTGAAGAATGTATCCAAAAGTTTCGGCGACCTCAAGGCCGTCGACCACGCGAACCTCGAGGTGGAAAAGGGGGAGATCATCTGCCTGATCGGTCCCTCCGGCTCGGGCAAGTCCACATTGCTGCGGTGCATCGCCGGTCTGGAAAAGCCGGAGGAGGGCGAGGTGTACATCGACGGCGAGCTGCTGGATCTGGACACAAAGGACCACAAGAAGCTGGAAAAGCTGCGTATCAAGATCGGATTCGTGTTCCAGCACTTCAACCTGTTCCCGCACATGACGGTGCTGGAAAACCTGACGCTGGCGCCGATGCAGGTGCTCGGCCTGGACAAGGCCGCGGCAGAACAGCGGGCCATGGAACTGCTGGCCCGTGTGGGCCTGGCGGACAAGCGGGACGCCTACCCGTCCAAGCTCTCCGGCGGCCAGAAGCAGCGTGTGGCCATCGCCCGAAGCCTGTGCATGGAGCCGGAGATCATGCTCTTTGACGAGCCCACCTCCGCTCTGGATCCGGAGATGGTCGGGGAGGTGCTGGATGTCATGAAGGAGCTGGCCGAGGCCGGTATGACGATGGTGCTGGTCACCCACGAGATGGGCTTTGCCCGGGAGGTGGCCACCCGGGTCATCTTCCTGGACGGCGGCAGGATGCTCGAGGAGAACACCCCCGCCGAGCTCTTTGCCCACCCGCAGAACCCCCGTTTGCAGGATTTCCTCTCGAAGGTGCTCTGAGGGGTATGGAAAACGCCGGTCAACGCCGGCGTTTTTTCGTATCGGGCGGTTGACAGCGGCGGCTTTTTTCCGCTATCATAGTAAAAAACACTCCCCGCGGGGACAGGAGGAGAATAGTTATGCGCATCAGACACTCAAGACCGGAGGACCTCCCCCGGATGCAGGAGCTCTACGCCGGGGCCCGGGCCTTTATGGCGGCAAACGGCAACCCGACCCAGTGGCCGGAGGGCTTCCCGGCGGAGGACACGCTGAAGGAGGACATCGCAACCGGCATCAGCTACGTCTGTGAGGATGACGGCGGCCGGGTGGTGGGCACCTTCGCCTTCTACACCGGGCGGGAGGAGGCGGACTACGCCGAGATCTTTGACGGCGCCTGGCTGAACGACGCCCCCTACGGTGTGGTCCACCGGATCACCAGCGACCGCTCCACCCATGGGGTCGGCAGCTTCTGCCTGCAGTGGTGCTATGACCAGTGCGGCAATGTGCGCATCGACACACACCGGGACAACCGGCCGATGCGCCACACACTGGAGAAAAACGGCTTTACCCAGTGCGGCATTGTCTATGTGCGGGACCACGAGGAGCGCATCGCCTTCCAGAAGACCGCCGGATGACCGGGCGCTGTTCACGAAAAGTTTCCGCTTTTTTGCGGCAGCGGTCACAAAGCCGGGCTACAATAGTGGGGAAAGGAAGTGAATGATATGAAACGACTTCTTGCCCTGTGCCTCGCCGCCGGGCTCTGTCTGTTGGCCGGGTGCAGCACAACCGGTACCGGCAGCTCCGGCGGATCCGCTTCCGGCGAGGTATCCTCCAGCGAGCCTGGCTCCAGTGAGCCTGGCTCCAGCGAGCTTGGCTCCAGTGAGCCCGGTTCCGGCGAGCCGCTGGACACCTCCGCCGTTACCGAGATGATGGACGCCCTGACCGCTTACCAGCCAGGCACCGCCGGAAGCAGCCTGAAGGTGTACATCGCCGCCTGCGGCATCTTGAACTACGCCGAGGGCTATGACACCGCCGACGAGGAGACGCTGCGCCAGGGAGTGACCGCCTGGATGAATGCCGCCGCCCCGGATACGCTGGAGATGGTGCGGGAGACCTTCTATGCCGTCACCGGTGCCGCGGAAGGAGTGCTGGCAGGGGACGCCGAAAGCCTGGCACTGCTGGCCGACGCCGGCAGCCCGAACCGGTACGACAGCTACGATCCGGACCGATATGAAACAGTGAAGAACATCCTCACCGAACTGCTGCAGCCGCAGGCTTCCGATGAGGGCGGCGCCGAATAAAACAGAGGGTTACCGGACTCGGGACGATCTCCCGGGTCCGGTCTTTTTTGTCCAAAGGGGAAAGATTTTTTTGGTAATCCTGCCCGGATGTTCAGCGAATGTACCCCAAAATAAGCGGGCAATTTCTACAATACGGCACTTGTAAAGGGCTGGAAAGTCTGGTAAGATAGAGATAAATGAAACCCATCGGCTCCGCCGGACAGACGGCCCGGCGGCGGAACAGGAGGAGATCTGTATGAAAAAACTGCTTGCGCTGCTCCTTGGCGCCACACTGGCGCTGTCCATGACCGGATGCAGCAGCGAAGAGGCACTTACACCGGAGGAGATCTACGACCAGGCCATCGCCAAGAGCCAGGAGCTGGATGCCGTAGACGGGGATATGACCATTTCAATGGATATGGATATGGGCGGCATGAGCCTGTCCATGGGTATGGATGCCAGGATCCAGCTCAAGAATGCCACCTCCAGCGATATGGAGATGGCCATGATCCTGAGCACCGATGTGCTGGGCACCTCGATGCAGGTGGAGGAGTATTTCAAGGACGGTTACTTCTATATGAGCGACGGCTCCACCAAGGTCAAGGCTCCATTTGACTACTCGGAAGTAGCCGGGCAGGCACAGATGAACACCGCCACCTCCCGCGATTTTATGGAAAAGCTGGAGATGACCGAGGACGAAAACGGCAACTATGTCTTTACCTACTCCATCGCTCAGGACCGCCTGAACGACTATCTGGACGGCGCCCTGGAGGGTATGGACGATATCCTGGGTGAGACCGGCAGCTTTGTCATCAATGAGATGAACGGCACCTGCGTTATTGACAAGGAATACAATGTCATCAGCGACAATGTCCACATGGATATGGATATGACCGCTGAGGGCCAGTCGCTGGGCTATGTAATGGATATCAGTATTGAGTACAACGCCGTCGGCGATGCGGTCACCGTCTCCTTCCCGGACGACCTGGACAGCTATGAGGAAGTCGATCACGATGTCCTCGCCGGCGCCATGGCCGCATAATACAGGCATCGATCCAAAAGCCTCCGCATTCGCGGAGGCTTTTTGCTGCGAAGAGGGGACAGACCTGCCTTGTCCGGTTGAAGGTCAAACCGGGACCGGCACCGTTTGAAAGCGGAGCTCTCGCCGAAGGTAAACTCGAATTTGATTGGTGGGCAGCCACCGGCAGTCGGTGCTTCAACAGGTCCCCCTTCTCAAATGAAAAACCAGGGCAGTCTGCCCTGGTTTTTTCTGTCCGGGGACTCAGTCCTCCGGGTGGTTTTTTCGGTAGGCGAGATAGCTCTCGAGGATCAGGGTGGCGGCGACAGCGTCCACCACCGCCTTGCGCTTTTTGCCCCGGGTGTCGGTGGTGTTGAGGATCCCGATGGCCGAGACGGTGGTGCTGCGTTCGTCCCAGAGGACCACCGGCAGCCCGGAGAGCTCCCGCAGCCGGTCGGCAAAGGCCTGGCAGAGCTCACTGCGTGGCCCGGCGGTGCCGTTCATATTGATCGGGTTGCCGACGACGATGCGCCCGGCCCCCTCGCTTCTGGCGGCGGCAGCCGTCTGGGTGAGGACCTCCTCCATCTTGTGGGAGTGGATCACCGTCACCGGGCGGGCCAGCAGCTCGCCGGCGTCACACACCGCCAATCCGGTGCGGGCGTCGCCGTAGTCCACGGCTAAGATCTTCATGGTTTCCCTCCGTTACCAGGGGCGCACCGTGCCGACGATCTCGTTGATGTCGGCGATGCCCTCCCGGTCCAGCCACTCGTTGATGCCGTCGATGATCTTCAGCGGGGCGTAGGGGTCATAGAACAGCGCGGTGCCGATTTCGATGGCACGGGCGCCGGCCAGCATCATTTCGATGGCGTCCTGCCATTTTTCGATGCCGCCGAGGCCGACGACGGGGATCTTTACCGCCGAAGCCACCTTCCACACCATGGCCAGCGCCACCGGGAACACCGCCGGGCCGGAGAGACCGCCGGTGTTCTGATGCAGCACCGGACGGCGGGATTCGATGTCGATGCGCATACCCACCAGTGTGTTGATCAGCGAGATGGCGTCTGCACCCTCGGCCTCCACCGCCTTGGCGATGGAGACGATATCGGTGACATTCGGAGTGAGCTTGACCATCAGCGGCTTGGTGGTGGCCTTGCGGATGAGCCGGACCATCGCCGCCGCGTCCTCGCAGCTGGCGCCGAAGGTGAGGCCGCCGCTCTTGACATTCGGGCAGGAGATGTTCAGCTCGATCATGTCAATCGGGGACTTGTCCAGCTCCTCCACCAGCATCCGGTAGTCGTCCGGAGTGGAGCCGGCAGCGTTGGCGATCAGCACGGTGCCTTTGTCCAGCAGATAGGGCAGGTCCTCCTCCAGCAGGTGCTTGACGCCGGGGTTCTGCAGGCCCACCGAGTTGAGCATACCGGCGGGGGTCTCGGCGATGCGGGGCGGGGGATTGCCGAGCTTTTCGTTGTAGGTGGTGCCTTTCAGGCAGATGCCGCCCAGTTTGGAGAGCGGGTACATCTTTTCATACTCCTGGCCGAAGCCATAGCAGCCGGAGGCAGTGATGACCGGGTTTTTGAACTCCACACCGGCCACATTGACTTTCAGGTTCGCCATTAGAAGATCACCTCTTTCGCATCGAATACAGGGCCGTCCTTGCAGACATGCTTGTAGGTCATGCCGCCGTCCGGGGTGCGGATCGGCGTGGCACAGCCCAGGCAGGCGCCGACGCCGCAGGCCATACGCTCCTCGAGGGAGAGCTCACACCGCACGCCGAACTCCTCCGCCAGAGCGGCCACCGCCTGGAGCATCCCCTTGGGGCCGCAGGCGTAGATGATATCGGCATTGCCCTCGGCCAGGCGCTGGCGCAGCAGGTCGGTGACAAAGCCGTGGTGGCCGCGGCTGCCGTCATCGGTGGCAAGGCGCAGATCGCAGCCACAGGCGTCAAAGTCCTCGTCCAGGATCACATGGGCTGCGTCCCGGAAGCCGAGGATGGCGGTGCCGTTTTCCGCATAGTGTTTGGCCACCTCCAGCAGGGGCGGGGTGCCGATGCCGCCGCCGACCACGATGGCAGAGCGGTCGGCCGGGAGCATGGTGAACCCGTTGCCCAGCGGCCCCAGCAGGTCCATCAGGCCGCCGGCCGGCAGCATGGACAACATCTCGGTGCCGGAGCCCCGCACCTCAAAGACCAGCCGCAGCGTGCCCTTTTCCCGGTCGATCTCACAGATGGAGATGGGCCGGCGCAGCGTGTGCCCGGCCGCCCGGATGTGGACAAACTGCCCCGGCTGTGCCTGGCTGGCCATCTCCGGGCAGTGCACGACAAAATCGAACACATCCCGGGCGATGGCATCGCGGGATAGAATGGGATAGACATTCTGTATATACGACATAACAACGCCCTCCAAAACAAGGTTTTTCTTGCCTGTCGGCCCGGTGAACCGGAGCCTCTACACAACAGTTTACCGAATCCCGGGCGGATTGGCAAGGTTTTGCGGGGAATTATTTGCAATTTTCCGGAAAAACCGCTATAATATCTTCTGCTGTCCCACCGGGGGTGCTCCCGGGGGCAGGGCTTTCCACGCCGACCGGCGGGGAGGGCGGAGTCAGTCGCAAGTTCCTGACTATAAACCACACTACGAAAGGACATCAAAATCATGACTACCAAGTACACCACACGGCATCTGGCCGCGGCGGGTCTGATCGCTGCTGCCTATGTCACCCTCTGCGCTGCCTTCCCGGCCCTGTCCTATGGGCCGATCCAGGTGCGCTTCTCGGAGGTATTCACCCTGCTGCCGGTGTTCTCGCCGGTGGCCATCTGGGGCGTTGGCATCGGCTGTATGCTGGCCAACATCTACGGGCTGGCTGTCGGCACCAACATCATCGGCGTCTGGGATATCCTCTTCGGCACCGCCGCCACCGTCATCGCAGCGGTGCTCACCTACCGCTGGCGGGACATCCGCTTCCGGGGGCTGCCGGTGCTGTCGGCGCTGGCACCAGTGCTGCTCAACGCCCTCATCATCGGCGCCGAGCTCACCGCTGTGATGAGCCCCACCTTCGACCTGCGGGTCTATCTGTTCAACTTCGGTTCCACCGGCCTGGGCGAGTTCATCGCCTGCGTCGTCATCGGGCTGCCGGTGGTCCGCTATCTCGAGCGCTCCGGCATCGCCCGCCGGGTGTTCGGCACCCTCACCAGCCGGGTCAGCGGCTGATCGGAACTTGCACTTCTATCCCGCCTCCCAGTTACGGGAACGCATCGGACAGACAAAACGGCCTCCGGAAGGAGGCCGTTTTTGCGTGAGAGAGGTATACGAATAGTAATTTTGGGACAAAAAATTTTATTGCGCAAAGAAAGATACAGTCCATTTTGTAATAATATAGGGAAATATACAAAATTACAAAAGGGAGGCCACCACCCACACCGCCGCATAGGCCAGCGGCTGGTGCAGCAGGTAGATGGGCAGCGCGTGGCGGCCCACCCACTGGAGCGCCGGCAGGTGGGAGCGGCAGAAGGTCTCCGGTACCCGTTCGTTTTTGAACCAGCCACCGAGGCAGGCGCCGGCCAGGAAGAGGAAGATCCACGGCAGCAGTGGGTAATAGTCTGCCGAGGCGAAGATGCGCGGGTGCAGCCCCAGCGGGAAGAGAAAACCACAGTCGTAAAGGGCATCCGGCAGGGGGACGGTAAAGGGACCAAAGCCCAGCACCCGCTGGCCGATGCCGGCGGTGAGGAGGTAGAGCGCCGCCGAAAGGAGGACGCCGGCCCACACCGGCAGCCGCTCCACCAGCGGGGCCAGCAGCGGATAGAGCATCATCGCCACCCCGAGACAGTGCAGGATCCCGAAGAGGATCAGCTGGGAGGGCATCACCAGGGCAGTGACGGCGGTGACCAGCATCCCGCACAGAAAGGTCCGGGCGCCCCGGCGCAGGTTGTTGTGGGAGAAGCGGCACATGGTACCGGCGATGAGGATGAAGCTGAAGGCAATGTACCGCTGGAGCAGTGCCATCGGCGCCGACCGGAACCATCCGCTGCCGGTGAGGTGGAACACATACACCACATCGTAGGCCGTGTGGTAAAAGACCATCAGCACCACCGCCAGCCCCCGCAGCTCATCGAGGAGGGTGATCCGGCGCTGGCTCACAGGGTGTCCTCCCGGCGCAGTGCCGTGAGGATCCGGCCCACATACATCCGGTGATAGTCCTTCTCCGGGTACTGGCTGGTGACCAGTTCCGACAGGGCACAGTCCTCCCGGAGGTCCTGGGCGTAGAGCTTCTGGCAGAGGAGGACCGTCTCCGCCTCGGCAAAACAGGGGATCCCCTTGTGGTGCAGCAGCGTAAGGCCGGTGGCGGCGATCTTGTCCTCGTCCCGGCCGGAGACGGTACCGAAGTAACTGAGCTCCTTGCGGAACTGCCCGGGCCCGAAGAAGGAGAGGGAGAAGCCCTCTGCCGCCTCGGTAAACTGGTAGGTGTAGCGCTGGGGCCGCACAAAGAGGAAGGCCACCGGCTGATTCCACAGACAGCCGATGCCGCCCCAGCTCACCGTCATCGCATTGGTGCGGCCGCCGGCGGTGGCGGCTGCCAACGCCCACTCCTCCCGGATGCGCCGGATAAAGTTTTCCGGCAGGGTCTGGGGATCTGTTTCAATAAAATGTGCCATAGGATACGCCTCATTTCCCGGGGCGCGGCTGCGCCGACCGTTTTTCTCTATTGTAGCACAGTCGGGGCTGCGGCGCCAGACAGAGAAAAAAGCGCCCGCTACAGGGCGCTTTTTTGTATGAGGGTCAGGCGTTTTCTTCGGCATCCAGGAAGGCAAAGCTCTCGGTGACGGTGGCCAGCTCGCTTGGCAGCGTCTGGAAGAAGTCGTAGAGGGGATCGTCCTCCGCCACCGGGTTCGACTGAAGGGTGGTGTACACCGCCACCCGTCCATCGGCGCTGCGGGCAAGCTCCGAACCGGTGGGACCGCCCTCGGCCTGGAGGGCTTCCCAGTCGGCGGTGGTCATCAGGTCGATGGTGAAGAGGTGGATGTCGTTTTCGGTGTCGCCCGGCTCATGCATATAGTAGACCATCACCGAGTCGACGGTTCCGGCGTCGTTTTGGGCGGTGGTGATTTTGACATGGCCGCGCAGCGAATCGGGCAGCGTGAAGGTGACGCCGAGCGTCTCGTCCCGGAAGGTGAGGGGCTCCACATCTCCGGGACTCTCCTGCCCATCGGCTCCGTCGGCGGCGCTGCTGCTCTCCGACGGGGAATTCGTGGCCTGAGACGGCTGCTCCTCAGCGGTGCAGCCGGCCAGCAGCACTGTCACCAGGAGCAGCAGGGACAACAGTTTTCCTTTCATGAAAAAACCTCCTTTACAGCCTTGCAGCGGCTTCTGCCCATATTGTGTCAAAAAAGCCGGGTTTTGCTCCCCCGGAAGCGGGAGAATTTTTTCCCGGAAAGCAGGAGGAAAGGCTTTTTTGCCGGCGGAAAATACGCTATAATATCTCTATATGACAGCTTTCCCCGGGCAGTCGGACCACGGGGCATAGGGATAGGGAGGATTTGTTACCATGGTCAATAAAGTAAAGATCGAAATTGCAGGCAGCCGCTATGTCATTGCCACACCGGAAGAGGAGGAAAAGGTCCTGGCCCTGGGCCGGGAGATCGATTCCCAGGTGCGCCAGCTGATGGACGGCAACGACCGGGTGAGCCTGAACGACGCGCTGGTGCTCTGCTGCCTCAACTACGCCAACGCCTACAAGAAGAGCGAGGAGAGCGCCGACAACATGCGCACCCAGCTCACCGACTATCTGGAGGACGCCACGCTGGCCCGCATCGAGCTGGACGAGACCAAGCGGGAGAACGACCGTCTCAAGCGCCGGCTGGAAATGCTCGGCGGCAGTGAGGACGGCCAAACCAAGCTGTAAGGAGCCGCTATGAGAGAGAAAAGACCGGAGATCCTCGCCCCGGCGGGGAGCTTTGATTCGCTGATTGCCGCAGTGCAGTGCGGCGCCGACGCCGTCTACCTCGGCGGCAAGGGGATGAACGCCCGCCGCAGCGCCGGGAACTTTGACGCCGAGGAGCTCAGGCGGGCGGTGGAATACTGCCACCTGCGGGATGTGAAGGTCTACCAGACCATCAACATCGTCATGTTCCAGCATGAGACCGACGAGGCCATCGATACCATCCGCCAGGCCGTTGAGGCCGGTGTGGACGCGGTGCTCACCCAGGACCTGGCCATCGCCCGGATGGTGCGGGAGTGCGCCCCGTCGCTGCCCATCCACGCCTCCACCCAGATGAGCATCCACAACATCGAGGGGGTGCGCCTCTGTGAGGAGCTGGGTTTCTCCCGGGCGGTACTGGCCCGGGAGCTCACCGCCGGGGAGATTGCTGCCATCTGCGCCGCCACCCCGCTGGAGATCGAGGTGTTCGTTCACGGGGCGCTGTGCATGTCGGTGTCCGGCCAGTGCTATCTCAGCTCGATGATCGGCGGGCGCAGCGGCAACCGGGGGCTCTGCGCCCAGCCCTGCCGCCTGCCCTTCTCCACCGACGGCGGCGGGGAATATGCCCTCTCCCTCAAGGACCTGTCGCTGGCCGACCGCATCGGCGAGCTGACCCGCATGGGGGTAGCTTCGCTGAAGATTGAAGGCCGTATGAAGCGCCCGGAATATGTGGCCGCCGCCGTCACCGCCGTGCGCCGGGCCAGAGAGGGGGAACCGGTGGACTTTGAGACGCTGCGCAGCATCTTCTCCCGGAGCGGCTTCACAAAGGGGTACTTCGACGGGAAGATCGACCGGGAGATGTTCGGCCGCCGGCAGAAGGAGGATGTCACCTCCGCCGCCGGGGTCCTGGGCGAGCTGGAAAAGCTCTACGCGAAGGAAAACCCGCTGGTGCCGGTGACGATGGGATTCACCGCCGGCGCAGGGGAGGCGGTGGTCCTCACCGTCCGTGACCGGGACGGCCATGCCGTCACGGTGACCGGGGAGGCGCCGCTCCTTGCCGAGAAGAAACCCACCGACGCCGACCGCGCCCGCCAGAACCTGGCCAAAACCGGCGGTACCCCCTATTACGCCGAGGTGATCGACTGCACCATCGGCCCGGGGCTGCTGGTGCCGGCTTCGGCGCTGAACGCACTGCGCCGGGAGGCGCTGGAGGAGCTCACCGCCCGGCGGTCGGCGGTGGAGCCCCACCCCTTCACCGACCGGGTGCCCCGTCTGGCGGACGCCCCCGCCGACCGCCGCAAGCCGAAGCTTCGGGCAAGAGTTTCCGCCGGGCAGCTTACCCGCCGGCTGGCAGGGTATTGCAATGAGTTCCAGGTGCCGTTGGAGGAGGCGGAAGATGTGCTCGCCTCCGGCTTTGTCCGGCCGGATCAGGTGATCGTCGAGATCCCGAGGATCCTCTTTGACGGGGCGCCGAAGGCACTGGAGCTGCTGCGCCGGGCCGGGGAGCTCGGCGTCCGCCGGGCCTGGTGCGGCAACCTTGGGGCGGTGACGCTGGCCCGGGAGGCCGGACTGCTGCCCGAGGGCGGGTACAGCCTGAACGTCACCAATGCCTATGCCCTGCGGGAGTGCGCCCGGCTGGGGCTGGGCGTCTGCGAGCTCAGCTTTGAGCTGGACCTCGGCGAGGCCAGGCGGCTGGACGGCGGGCTGGCCAAGGGAATCCTTGCCTACGGCTATCTGCCGCTGATGGCCCTGCGCAACTGCCCGATCCAGGCCGCCAAGGGCTGCAGGGCCTGCCGGGGGTACGAGAGCCTGATTGACCGCAAGGGAGTGACCTTTACGGTGGACTGCGGCGCCCATGACGGCCGCCGCCGGGAGGTCAGCGACCTGTACAACAGCGTGCCTCTCTGGCTGGCGGACCGGCCGGAGGAGCTCCGGGGGTTTGACTTTATCACCCTCTACTTTACACGGGAAACTCCGGGGGTCTGCGAACGGGTGGCCGCCGCCTACGCCGGTGAGCCCGGTGCCTATCAGCCGGAGGCCCGCACCCGGGGGCTCTACTACCGGGAGGTGCTGTGAGCGCCTGCCTCTTGATACGATCTGCCGCCCGCCGCTCCCGCTGGGACGGCGGGACTTTGGCGTTTTTATACAGGAATAGGAGATCCGATATGTTTGTCAAAAAGTTTTCCACGACGGCAGTGCTCCCGGTCCGGGCCACCGCCGGCAGCGGCGGCTACGACCTCGCCGCCGATCTGCCCGCCCCGGTGGTGATCGAACCGGGGCAGTCGCTGCTGATCCCCACCGGCGTTGGCTTTGCACTGCCGGAGGGGGCAGTGGGGCTGGTGTTTGGCCGCAGCGGGCTGGGGGCTCACCACGGCATCGTCCCGGCCAACGCCGTCGGCGTCATCGACTGGGACTACCGCGGGGAGATCCGGGTGCCGCTGCGCAACCAGTCGGCGGTGCCCTTTACCGTGCGTCCGGGCGACCGCATCGCCCAGATGGTGGTGGTGCCGGCGCTGACCCCGCCGCTGGAGCTCACCGAGGACCTGGGCCCCTCCGCCAGAGGGGAGCAGGGCTTCGGCTCCACCGGCCTTGCGGCAAAGGAGGGATAACGCGATGCTCAAGAAAAACATCCTGCTGCTCTTCTTCATCCTGGCCGGGGCGATGGTGGGTTCGCTGATCGCCTCGGTGGCCGCCGGAGTGCCGATGCTCTCCTGGCTGGCCTACGGGGAGACCATCGGGATCCCCACAGCCAGCCCGGCCTTTCTCGATCTGGCGGTGGTGCGGCTCTCCCTCGGGCTGGAGATGGAGCTCAACATCGCCCAGGTGGGCTGCATCATCCTGTCGCTGTTCGGCTACCGCTGGGCGCTGAAAAAGATCTGACGGAGGGATACGATGGACAAGATCATACTGGCAAGCGCCAGCCCCCGGCGGCAGGAGCTGCTCGGGCTGCTGGTGGAACGGTTTGAGGTGGTGCCCTCCGGCGCCGACGAATCGCTGCCCTGGGGTACGCCGCCGGCGGACGCAGTGCGGCTGCTGGCGCTGCGCAAGGCCAGAGAGGTGGCCGGACGCTGTCCCGGGGCACTGGTCATCGGGGCGGACACGGTGGTGGATCTGGATGGAAAGATCCTGGGCAAGCCCGCCGGGGAACGGGAGGCAGTGCAGATGCTGCTGGCCCTCTCCGGGCGGCGGCATCGGGTGCACACCGGTATTGCGCTGGTGGACGGCGATGGTGAACGGGCGGACACCGTCACCACCGAGGTGGCCTTTGCCCCGGTGACCGAGGCCGAGGCCCGCTGGTACGCCGCCACCGGGGAACCGCTGGACAAGGCCGGGGCCTACGGGATCCAGGGGCTGGGCAGCCGGTTCATCACCGGCATCGATGGAGATTTCTATACGGTGATGGGGCTGCCGGTGCGCCGCCTCTACGAGCTGCTCCGAGAACAGGGCGTGCCGCTGCGGCAGCGGACGGAAAGAATGTAAACTTTTTTCGAAACGGGGTTTTGCGGTTGAGAAAACCGTCCAGCCATTGTATAATAGGTTCGAAGCGTGTACACACGCGGAACAGTCGATCGTCCGGCGGGCCGCTTGGCGGCTGACGCTGTTTTTTCGATGGCAGGTTTATTTGCGGAAGTGAAAGGGGAAACAAATCAAAATGCGTCCGATTTTTTCATTCGGAAAAGATATAGGAATCGATCTCGGTACGGCAAACACGCTGGTCTTTATGCGTGGGGAGGGCATCATCCTGCGTGAGCCGTCGGTGGTAGCGGTGGATACCCGCACCGATACGGTGCGCTATGTGGGCCAGGAGGCCAAGGATGTCATCGGCCGTACCCCCGGTTCCATCGTGGCGGTGCGCCCGCTCAAGGACGGCGTCATCGCGGACTTTGACATCACTGCCAATATGCTGCAGATCTTCATCAAGAAGGTGACCAACAACTCCTTCTTCTCCCGGCCGAATGTGGTGGTCTGCATCCCCTCCGGTGTCACTGCGGTGGAGCGCCGGGCGGTTCGGGAGGCCACCATCAAGGCAGGCGCCCGCAAGGTGGCCATCATCGAGGAACCGATGGCTGCGGCCATCGGTGCCGGGCTGCCGGTGGCGGAGCCTCAGGGCAGCATGGTAGTGGATATCGGCGGCGGCACCAGCGAGGTGGCGGTGATCTCCCTCGGGGGCATCGTCTCCGCCCGGTCGGTGCGGGTCGGCGGCGACAAGTTCGACGACGCCATCGTCCAGTACATCAAGAAGAAGTACTATCTGCTTATCGGTGAACGCACCGCCGAGGAGATCAAGATCAAGATCGGCTCTGCCTTCCCCTATGAGGGGGAGGCCCCGATTACCATCAAGGGCCGCAATCTGGCGGACGGCCTGCCCAAGAACATCGATGTCTATCCGGAGGAGATCCGGGAGGCACTGGCCGATCCGCTCTCCTCGGTGGTGGATGCCATCAAGGGCACGCTGGAGAAGACACCGCCGGAGCTGTCGGCGGATATCATCGACAACGGCATCGTCCTCACCGGCGGCGGCGCGCTGCTGCGCGGCCTGGACAAGCTGGTGGAGAGAGAGACCGGCATCTCGGTGCGCGTGGCGGACAGCCCGCTGGACTGCGTCGCCCTGGGCACCGGCACCGTGCTGGACAACCTGGACACCCTGCGGGAGGTCCTCGACAACGAGGACAGCAGCCTGTAAGGCGTCCGGATCAACTGAAGATGAGACAAAACACTATTTTGGCAAAGCGAAGTAGTGTTTTGTTTTATCCGGGGCTTTTTGGCACAAATTCACAGTAGGGATTGTCCCCAGGCGGAAGGAGGTGCAGGCGTGCGGGATTTCTTTAAGAGCGCAAAATTCAAGATCTTGGCGGCGGTGTTCATATTGCTTGCGGCGTTCATGCTGCGGGCCACCATGTCCGGCGGGCTTACCCCCATTACCTCCCGGGTGCTTTCGGCCATTACGACACCGATCTCGTCGGTGACGGCGGGCATCTCCGAGACGGTGGGAGGGGCCTTCCGGCATCTGTTTCAGGCCGGTGAGCTTGAGCAGGAAAATGCCGAGCTGGAGGAGCGGGTACGCATCCTCACCCAGCAGGTGGCGGAGCTGGAGCGCTACCGCCGGGAGAACGAACAGCTGCGGGAGTACCTGGAGATCAAGGAGGAACACAGCGACTTCACCTTCGTCAGCGGGTCGGTGGTGGGCCGGGATGCGTCCGAGCGGTTTTACTCCTTTGCCATTGACGCCGGGGAGAACGCCGGCGTGGAAAAATACGACCCGGTAATCACCTCCGAAGGGCTGGTGGGCCTGGTGAGCGAGGTGGGCCCGAACTACGCCAAGGTGCTCACTATCCTTGATGTTACGGTGGAGGCGGGAGCCTATGACATCCGCACCCGGGACATCGGCACCACCGGCGGCGACATCACCCTGGCCGCCGACGGACGGTTGCGGCTGAATATGCTGCCCCGGGACAGCGGCGTCAGCCAGGGAGATCTGATCTACACCACCGGCTACGGCGGCACCTATCCCCGGGACATTGCCATCGGAGAGGTGGTGGAGATCGGCACCGACTCCTCCGGTATGGGGATGTACGCTGTCATCGAGCCGCTGGCCGATATTCCGGCGGTGAAGGATGTGCTGGTGATCACCTCCTTTGCGGGACAGGGGGAACAGGCCTTTGACTGAGAAAAAATGGGGATCTACCCAGACACGCCGGCACGCGCTGCTGGCCGGAAAATATCTGCTCTACGCCGGCCTCGTGCTGCTGTGCTACATCCTGCAGAACACGCCGGGCTTTCTGGAGATCTTCGGGGTCAAACCTTTTCTGGTGATCCCGGCGGTGCTGGCCATCGCCATGTTCGAGGGGGAGTTTGTCGGGGCGCTGTACGGGGCCTTTGGCGGAATGCTGTGCGACCTGGCGGCCAATACCTTCTACGGCTTTTACACGCTGACCCTCTTCCTCGCCTGCGCGGCGGTGGGGCTTGGCGTCATCTATCTGATGAAAAACGACTACAAGACCGCCTTTTTGACGGCGGTGTGCTACCTCGGGGCGATGACCCTGGTGGAGTATCTGTTTTACTACCTGCTGTATGGCTATCCGGGAAACTGGCGGGTGCTGGTGTTCCAGCTGCTGCCGCGGATGGCCTGCACCTCGGCGCTGACGCCGCTGTTCTGGCTCGGAGAACGGGCGCTGTACGAGCGGTTCGAACGTCTGACCGGGACGATCTGATAGGAGCTGCCCAATGCCTTCTTTTCTCAAAAAACGTGACAATGTGCTGGTGCTGGTCTTCGCGGCGGTGCTGGTCTTTTATATCGGGCGGCTGATGCAGATGCAGCTGATCCAGGGGGACGAATACGAAAGCCAGATCTACAAGGGTACCGTGCGCACCCAGACGGTCTCCGCAGCCAGAGGCCAAATCACCGACCGCTACGGCAATCCGATCGTTACCAACCGGGTGAGTATGAACATCGTGCTGGACCGGGCTTTCCTGCCCACCGAGACCCAGAACGAAACCATCCTCGACCTGATGGCGCTGCTTGAGCGCAGCGGAGAGGAGTGGATCGACGAGCTGCCCATCTCGGAGAGCGAACCCTACACCTTCACAGGCACTGACGCCGAGGTGGCGGCGCTGAAGTCCTTCGCTGGGGTCAACGACTATGCCGACGCCGATGAGGTCATGCACTGGCTGCTGGACCGGTTCGGTCTGGACAATGATCCGAGCTCCCAGAGTACCGCCGCAGCCGGCGGCGGGCTGGTGGACCGGGTGCTCGGGGTTATCACCGGGCTGTTCGGCGGGGAGGAGGAAGAGGCTCCCGCTGAGGAGGCCGCACCGGCGCGCACCTATACCGCCGAGGAGCAGCGCAAACTCGCCGGAGTGCTCTACACGATGGAGCGCCGGGGCTTCAATCTGTCCACCCCCTATGTCTTTGCCGAGGACATCTCCACCTCCACCGCCACCATCATCTCCGAAGGAAGTCTGACCTCTCCCGGCGTCACAGTGGAGCAGGGCACCACCCGCTCCTACCCCAACGGATCGATGGCCGCCCACATCCTCGGACATGTGGGGCCGCTTACCGAGGCGAACATCGCCGAGTTTGAAGAACAGGGCATTGAGTATTCGCTGGACGACATCATCGGCCAGGACGGCCTGGAGCAGCTCTATGAGAGCGAGCTGCGGGGAGAGGACGGCGAGCGGCTGGTGTATGTCAACGAGGACGGCGAGGTTACCGATACCGAGATCTCTGTGGAGCCTCAGGCGGGCAATACGGTGATGCTCACGCTGGACAATCGACTGCAGACGGTGGCGGAGCAGGCGCTGGTGGACCAGATCCACTACCTGAATGAGAATGCCGCCGCCGGGCAGGGCCGTGAGGCGAACGCCGGTGCCGTCTGCGCCATCGACATCAAGACCGGCGAGGTACTGGTGCTGGCCAGCTACCCGACCTATGACCCGAACACCCTCTCGGAGAACTACGCCGCCCTCTCCGCCGACGAAAACCGGCCGCTGCGCAACCGGGCGCTGCTGGAGACCTACACTCCCGGCTCCATCTTCAAGCCGGTGGTGGCGCTGGCCGGCCTGGCTGGCGGCGTCATCGACGCCGCCAGCACCGTCACGTGCACACAGGTGTACAACTACTATGTGTCCGAGTATGGGGCGGCGGCCTTCACCCCGACCTGTCTGGGCTACCACGGCGTCGAGACGGTGGTGGACGCGCTGCGGGTATCCTGCAACATCTTCTTCTACGATGTCGGGCGCCGGGTGGGCATCGACGCCATCGAGCAGTCGGCCATCTCGCTGGGACTGGGCCAGGACAACGGCTTTGAGCTCTGGACCAACCCCGGCACCATCTCCACTCCTGCCGCCGCCGAGGCTGCCGGTGAGGGCTGGTACTACGGCGATGTGCTCCAGTCCTCCATCGGGCAGCGGTTTAACCGCTATACCCCGCTTCAGCTGGCGGCTTACGCGATGAACATCGCCAACCGCGGTACCCAGAACAAGGTGACCATCCTCAAGGAGATCAAGGACGACAGCATGACCCAGACCCTCTACGAGCATGAGACCGAGGTGCTCCAGGAGAGCCCCTACGACCCGTCGGTGTTCGACCCGATCATCCAGGGCATGGTAGAGGCTTCCCGGGTGGGCACCGCCGCCTACTATTTTGGCAGCTATCCGGTGGATGTGGCCTCCAAGACCGGTACTCCGGAGACCGCCGATCTGCCCAACTCCACCTTTATCTGCTTTGCACCGGCAGACGATCCGCAGATCGCCATTTCGGTGGTGATCGAGCAGGGCTGGCACGGCTACACCGGCGCGCCGGTGGCCCGGGCTATCCTGGATGCCTATTTCTCCTCCGATGTCACCGCCGAGGAGCCCACCCAGTCGGGCACGCTGCTGCCCTGACCGCGGCCCGGGCATTGACAAGATGCGTTCGATGCAGTAAAATAATATGCGTCGTTTTCCCACAGGAGGGCGGAGTTTCCGCCCTCTTTTGGACAGTCCGGCGGAAATTGCGTGAAAAAATCTCGACTTTTTGTCCTTTTTCTCCGAAGAATACTTGTGCCGGAGAGGATTGTGTGATAGAATGTATATCGAGGTATAGTGCCCCGGCACGATATTTGTTTAATTTGTATATAAAATCGTGCGATATTTTGACAGGAGGTTGAGAAGGAATGAACATCGCGCTGATGGCCCATGATTCCAAAAAAGAATTGATGGTGCAGTTTTGTATTGCGTACAGCGGCATCCTCTCTCACCACAATCTCTGCGCGACCGGTACGACCGGCAAGATGGTGGCGGAGGCCACTGGGCTGGAGATTTTCCGATTTCTGAGCGGCGCACACGGCGGGGATCAGCAGATTGCCTCCCGCATCGCCTGCAACGAGATCGATCTGCTGCTCTTCTTCCGGGACCCGATCACTCCGCGTCCCGCCGAGCAGAACGGCGCTGACCTGCTCCGGCTCTGTGATGTACACAACATCCCGGTGGCGACCAACATCGCCACCGCCGAGGCATTGATTCATGCTCTGGAGCGTGGCGACTTGGACTGGCGTGACATCGTCAACCCAAGCAGGTGACCGGCCTCAGCGGACAATCTCCGCTGAGGGTCCGGGCCGAATGATACAAATAGAGGCGTTTATACGGGAGCAGTAGCTCCGGGACGCGCACAGAGACGGGCCGCCGCGGCTGAGAGCGGCCCGGCGCAGCACCCCCGGAGGGAAGGACACCCGTTCAGCCCGCCCGCGCACCACCGGTGAAGCGGACGCGTATCCCTGCGTTAAAGGGCAACAAGTGGGGCCGCGTGAGCGGCTCAACAAGGGTGGCACCACGGTTTTTTCTCCGTCCCTTGTCCCCGGCGGCAGCCGGTGGCAAGGAGGCGGAGTTTTTGTTATAATAAAAAAGCGAATGCAGCGGGCCGTTTTTCAGTGGAAACGGCCGGATATCACACAACGGAAGGAAGATGGTAGCAAATGGCATTGATCACCAAGGCCCCCCGGGGCACCCAGGACTTTGTGCCGGCGGAGAGCGCCAAGATGCGGTATATTGAGGATACGCTGATGCACATCGGTGAGCTGCACGGCTTTGGGGAGATCCGTACCCCGACCTTTGAGCACACCGAACTGTTCGTGAGGTCGGTGGGGGACACCACCGATGTGGTCCAGAAGGAGATGTACACCTTTGAGGACAAAAAGGGGCGCTCCATCACGCTGAAGCCCGAGGGCACTGCCGGTGCCGTCCGGGCGGCGCTGGAGCGGGGGCTGCTGGCCGAGGCCCTGCCGGTGAAGCTGAGCTACATCACCCCCTGTTTCCGCTATGAGAAGGCACAGGCCGGACGGTATCGGGAGTTCCACCAGTTCGGCGTCGAGCTGTTCGGCGCGAAGAGCTCCGCCGCCGACGCCGAGGTCATCGGGCTGGCGGACCTGGCATTGCGCACCCTTGGGGTGGAGAGCATCAAGCTGTTCATCAACTCCATCGGCTGCCCCAACTGCCGGCCCAAGTTCCAGCAGGCGCTCAAGGACTACTTCGGCGCCCACTATGATGAGCTCTGCCCCACCTGCCAGGAGCGGTTGGAGCGCAACCCGCTGCGGATCCTCGACTGCAAGGAGGAACGCTGCCACGAGCTGGCGGAGCACGCCCCCATCGTGCTGGACTACCTCTGCGACGAGTGCCGGGATCACTTTGAAGAGCTGAAAAAGCGGCTGGAGGCCATGGGCATCGCCTACGAGGTGGACCCGACCATCGTCCGGGGACTGGACTACTACACCAAGACGGTGTTCGAGTTCAAGACCGAGACCATCGGCGCCCAGGGTACCGTCTGCGGCGGTGGCCGGTACGATGGACTCATCGAACTCATGGGCGGCCAGAGCCAGCCGGCGGTGGGCTTTGGCATGGGGCTGGAGCGGATCAAGCTGGTGATGGAGGCCTGCGGCGCCCCGCTGCCGGAGGAGCCCCGCTGTGACGTCTGTCTGGTGCCGCTGGGCACCGAGGCCTCGGTGCGGTGCAGCGTGCTGGCGGAGAGCCTGCGGGAGGCGGGCTTTGTGGCGGAAACCGACCTGATGGAGCGCAGCCTCAAGGCCCAGTTGAAGTACGCCAACAAGATCGGCGCACGGTATACGATGGTCATCGGCGACAGCGAGCTGGCCGCCGGCGCCGCCCGGCTCAAGAATATGGACACCGGCGAGGAGCAGGAGGTCCCGTTTGCCGAGCTGGAGGAGGCGCTGCTGCGCCGGGAGGCCGACCGCCTCTACGACGAGATTGTGGACGCTCAGCTGGACGGCGAATGAGCGAAGAAATCAACCAAACACACCCCGGCAGACGGGACAGAGATAGAGGAGTGTAGAAAAATGGCAGATACCATGCAGGGCCTCAAGCGGACCCACTACTGTGGGGAAGTGATCGAGGCAGAGATCGGCAGCGAAGTGGTCGTCAGCGGCTGGGTGCAGCGCGCCCGGGATCTGGGCAACCTGATCTTCATCGATCTGCGGGACCGCACCGGTGTGGTGCAGCTGGCCTTTGGGGACCAGACCGACCGGGAGATCTTTGAGAAGGCGGCCGGTGTGCGCAGCGAATATGTGCTGATGGCCAAGGGGCTGCTGCGCAAACGGGAATCGGTGAACAAGGAGATCAAGACCGGTGAGGTGGAGATCTTCGTCACCGATCTGCGGGTCCTCGCCAAGAGCGAGACCCCTCCCTTTGAGATCAGCGACACTGTGAATGTCAAGGAGGAACTGCGGCTCAAGTACCGCTATCTGGACCTGCGCCGCAGCGTGATGCAGCAGGCACTGATGGCCCGGCACCGCATCGTCAAGATCGCCCGGGACTACTTTGACCGCAACGGCTTTATCGAGATCGAGACACCGGTGCTGATCAAGTCCACCCCGGAAGGCGCCCGGGACTACCTGGTGCCCTCCCGGGTGCATCCCGGTGAGTTCTATGCGCTGCCTCAGTCGCCGCAGCTGTACAAGCAGCTGCTGATGCTGGCCGGCTACGACCGCTATATGCAGGTGGCCCGCTGCTTCCGCGACGAGGACCTGCGCGCCGACCGGCAGCCGGAGTTCACCCAGATCGACATCGAGATGTCCTTTGTGGATGAGAACGATGTGATGACGATGAACGAGGGCTTTATCAAGAAGGTGTTCAAAGAGGTGCTCGGTGTCGAGGTGCAGACACCGTTCCGCCGGATCCCCTACGATGAGGCGATGGACCGCTACGGCATCGACAAGCCGGATACCCGCTTCGGCCTGGAGCTGTGCAACATCACCGACATCGTGAAGAACACCGGGTTTAAGGTCTTTGCCGGGGCCACCGGCGAGGGGTACAGCGTCCGGGGCATCAATGTCAAGGGCGCCGCTGCCACCCTGACCCGCAAGGAGATCGATAAGCTCACCGACTTTGTCAAGACCTACAAAGCCAAGGGCCTGGCCTTCAGCCGGTACACCGCCGACGGCGTCTCCTCCTCCTTTGAGAAGTTCCTCACCCCGGAAGAGGTGGCCGCCATCCACGAGCGTATGGGCTTTGAGGAGGGCGATGTGCTGTTGATCGTCGCCGACCGCAACAAGGTGGTCTTTGACAGCCTGGGCCAGCTGCGCAACCACCTGGCCAAGATGCTGCACCTCTACGAGGAGGGCACCTACGACCTGCTGTGGGTCACCGACTTCCCGCTGTTCGAGTACGATGAGGACGAGGGCCGCTGGACCGCGATGCACCATCCCTTCACCTGCCCGAAGCTGGAGGATGTGGACAAGCTGCTCTCCGATCCGGGACACACCTACGCCAGAGCCTACGACATCGTGCTCAACGGCGTCGAGCTCGGCGGCGGCTCCATCCGTATCAACGATCCGGAGATCCAGACGAAGATGTTCGAGGCCATCGGCCTCACCGACGAGCAGGCCCAGGAGCGGTTCGGCTTCCTGCTGAACGCCTTTAAGTACGGCGTGCCGCCCCACGGCGGTATGGCCTACGGGCTGGACCGGCTGGTGATGCTGATGCTGGGCAAGGAGACCATCAAGGATGTCATCGCCTTCCCGAAGGTGCAGAACGCCAGCGACCTGATGACCGACTGCCCGTCCCCCATCGACCAGAAGGATCTGGATGTGCTGCACATCAAGGTCGCCGAGTAAGGAGCCGGCGAAAGCCTGCGCCTGTGCATAAACAAAAAATCCCCGCTGCCTTTTGGAAAAAGACCGCAGGATGAAAAAAACCGGGTTGTCCACATCTTGTGGGCACCCGGTTTTTATGTGCTGAAAAGAGGTCAGCGCTCCTCCGGAGAGCGGGCGGGGATGCGGCCGATGCGCACCAGTTCCTCCTCGAGATAGGGCCGGATGGACCAGTCCTTCGCGAAGGTGAGATACTCGGCATACTTTTTCCGGTCGGGGTGACCGTTTCGCACCGCGCGGATCATCAGGTTCTTTGGGGTGTGCTCCATCGAGATGAACTCCATCACATCCACATCATAGCCGCAGGCCTCCAGCAGTTGACCGCGGATGGCGTCGGTGATCAGGGCGGAGAGCCGCTCCTTGAGGATGCCGTGCTTGGTGAGCAGGTGCATGCGGTCGTTGCGGATCTTGGAGAAGAGCTCGTGCTGGCAGCAGGGGACGGTGAGCAGCACCCGGCAGTCCCAGCCGATGGCCTGGACGATGGCGGCGTCGGTGGCCACATCGCAGGCGTGCAGCGTAACCACCATATCGATGGGCTCGCCGGCGGTGTAGCTCTGGATGTCGCCGGTGAGGAAGGTGAGGCCGTCGTACTCAAGCTCCCGGGCCACCTCCTCACAGAAGCGGATCACATCGTCCTTGAGATCGAGACCGATGATCTTGACATTGAGATGGAGCTGCTTGACCAGGTAGTAGTAGAGCCCAAAGGTGAGGTAGCTCTTGCCGCAGCCGAAGGCGACGATGTGGATCACCCGGTCCCGGGGGAGCTCATCGACGATGTCGGCGACGATCTCCAGATACTTGTTGATCTGGCGGAATTTGTCGTAGCGGGCCTTGAGAACATGGCCGTCGGCGTTCATGACGCCGAGGCGGATCAGAAAGTCACAGGGCTCTCCGTCGGGGATGGCATAGGCCTTGCGCTTGTCGTGGGAGAGGTTCTGCCCGTCGGCCTTGGTCGGGGGCTGGGTGCGGATCTTCAGCCGGCCGTGGAAGGCGGTCAGATGGTAGTCGTGTTCGGTGGTGTGCAGGATGGCCTGGTCAAAGGTGGTGGTGAGCAGGCCGGCCACCGCCTCGGCGGCCTCCGGCGGGGTGAGGTTTTCGTGCAGGACCTTTTTGTCGTAGACGTAGGTCAGCTGGAACGAGAGCTCCCCGGACTGGAGGAACGGGCGCACCTGGACCTTTTTGTAGGGGGCGGTGCTGCCCTTTTTGCGTTGGGTCAGTGTGGCAAAGACGAAACGGTCATCAAAAAACGGCTGGATGCGTGCGAGCATGGGGTCACCCTCCTGATGGTGAAAATCTGGATACCTTTTCAGTATAGCACATTTCGTCCGCTTTGTAGAGCGGTGAAAAAGCTGTGAACTCTGTAAAAAAACGGGGAAAGCCGTTGACTTTATTTGCCGGTGATGCTATACTGAAGATACATTAGTAGTAATCATTCTCATTTTTGAAAGGGGTATATGAAAATGGAATTCAAGGGCAGCAAGACCGAAGCCAATCTGTGGGCAGCATTTGCCGGCGAGAGCCAGGCCCGCAACAAGTACACCTACTTTGCCTCCAAGGCGAAGGCTGAGGGCTTCAACCAGATCGCGGCCATCTTCGAGGAGACCGCCAACAACGAGAAGGAGCACGCCAAGATGTGGTTCAAACTGGCCACTGAGGAGAAGGGCATCGGCACCACCGCCGAGAACCTGAAGGCGGCTGCCGAGGGCGAGAACTACGAG
>CAJFQR010000002.1:1197-40642 GCA_904419105.1 Candidatus Avimicrobium faecavium | reverse complement strand
AAAAACAAGGGGGCAGCTTACAGGAAGATCTCGCAGTCGCTCTCAACCTTCTTGCAGTTCTTGAGCACCTCGTCCATGACCGCCTTGTGGTCGGAGCCGTCCTCAAACTCAACGGCCATCTTCAGCGTCATAAAGTTGACGGTGGCGTCCTTGACGCCGGGGGTGTTCTTCGCGGCGACTTCCATCTTGTTGGCGCAGTTGGCGCAGTCGACATCGATCTTGTAGGTCTTTTTCATAGCGGGTGGCTCCTTTCGGTCGGTCTATCGTTGGAAAAATTTTGCGCGCAGGTAAAATATGAAGGATTAAACATCTTTTTAACCTTTCATATCTCTACTCTACTCCCTGCCGCCGGATTTGTCAACTGTGCCGCTGTACGAATTTCCATACGGGCTCAATTTCGTTCCATTTGGAGCAAACCCCGAGCCATACGGGAAAACCCTGCCGGGCTGCCGCCAGGTCTCCGTCTTTCTCTGCGCTTTGGCCGCACTCTTTTTTAGAAGGAGCCTGCCGTTTCCCCTTTTGTGTCCCGCACTGTACCAGGGACCTCTCCAAACGGGGCGTCTGGCGGGCGCTCCGAGGGCTGCCGCCCCGGCGGAACGGGGTACGGAGAGGCGTTTGGGGCCTATCCGGCCTTTGCGCCGGAACCTGAACGGGCGGACCGGTTCCGGCTCTATGGCGTGCAGGGCGGCCCGGTCCGGGAAAACCGTCAGGATACCGGCAGTAAAAAAGTCCCCCGGGCGGGGGACTTTTTTACTTTGGGGGAGGCGTTCCTTTTTTCTTTTGCGGGGCTGTGCTACAATAGGGGTAGCCTGAACAAAGGAGGCATTTTGTATGACGGAACTGATTGTTTCCCCGGTTGGCGTCGGGCGGCCGGGGCGGCCGGTCCAGCCGGCGGAGCAGGACTGCTATGACCTGCTGGACCGGCTGGGGATCCCCTACCGGTGGATCGACTTCTCCCGGGCGCCGGAGACCCCGGAGGAATTTGCCCGGATTGACACCCCCCTTGGGGTGCCGGGCATGAAGAACCTGCTCTTCTCCGACCGGAAGGGGAGCATCCTGCTCTATGTGCTGCTGCCCCGGGAAAAACGGCTCAACGCCAAGGCCTTTGCCAGGAGCCGGGGCCTGCCGCGGCTCAACATGGCCAGCCCGGATGCCCTGCGGGAGCTGCTGCACACCTCAGCCGGGCTGGTGAGCCTGTCCGAGCTGCAGTATGACACCGGCCACCGGATCCGGGTGTTCCTGGACCGGGAGCTGCTGGACCTGGGGCAGATCTCGATGCTGCCCAATGTAGACCTGACGCTGGTAGGGCTTTCCGCCGGGGATGTGGTGGACAAGCTGCTGCCCGCTACCGGCCATGGCTATGAGGTATTGGAGCCGGAGGACCCGGCCTGGGCGCCGATGGAGGAGAGAAAGGAGAGCTTAACATGAGTGATTTTACCGTATCCGCCCGGACGGCCGGGCGGCCGGACCGGGAGCTGGAGCCCCGGGAACGGGAGTGCTATGACCTGCTGGACCGGCTCGGGGTGGCGTATGAGCGGGTGGAGTTTAACCGGCAGCCGGAGACCACCGCCGAAGCCGAGGAGCTGGACGCCGCCATCGGGGTGCCAGGTATGAAAAACCTGGTATTCCAGAACCGGAACAAGTCCCGGACGCTGTTCTTTGTGCTGCCGCGGGATAGGCGGTTTGACGCCAAGGCCTTTGCCAAGGCGCGGGAGATCACCCGGCTTTCGATGGTGAACGCCGCCGCACTGGAGGAACTGCTGCACACCCATACCGGAGCGGTGGGGGTAATGGAGCTGATGTACGATATGGAGGGGAAACTGGAGCTGTTCCTCGACCGGGAGCTGCTCGGCTGGGAGTACCTGCGCTTTCCGCCGAATGCCGACGGCGCCCTGCTGCGGGTGCGCACCGCCGACTTCCTGGAGAAGATCCTGCCGGCGGTGGGGCACGGGTACACCGCCCTGGAAGAGGACGATGCCTGCTTTGGGCTGCCGGAGGCGGAATTCCAGTTCCGGCCGCTGCGCCGGAGCCGCCAGGCTCTCTCCCGGGAGGAGGCGGCGGCGATTCTCTCCCGGCATACCCATGGGGTGCTGGCCCTTGCCGGGGACGGCGGCTACCCCTATGCGGTCCCGATGAGCTATGCCTATCGGGACGGGAAGCTCTACTTCCACTCGGCCCGGGCCGGGCACAAGATCGACTCGCTGACCCGGAGCGCCAAGGCAAGCTTCTGCGTGGTGGACGCCGACGGGGTGGTGCCGGAGGAGTATACCACCTATTTCCGCAGCGCCATCGCCTTTGGAAAGGCCAGGGTGCTCACCGACCCGGCGGAGATGCGAAAGGGGCTGGAGCTCCTCGGCGAACGGTACCGGCCGGGACACCCGGTGGAACTGGCTGCAGAGATCGAAAAGGAATTTGCGGCAGTGGCGGTGATCGAGATGGAGATCGAACACCTGAGCGGCAAGGAGGCCATCGAGCTGGTGAACAAGAGGGAGAAGAAGTAAAAAGCGGGAGCGCCGCCCGGGTGATGGGCTTGAGGGCCGTGGGGCGGCGGCCTTCGCCTGGCGGGGGCTTGCGGCCGGGAAGCAGCCCGGCGAGGGCGGTGCGGCCCGGCAGAGAGCTGGCGGTGGGTTTGCGAGCCCTCGGCGGCGGCTTTTGGCTGGCGGAAGGCTTTCGGCCGGGAAGCGGCCCGACAGAGAGCTGGCGGGGGGCTTGCGAGCTCTCGGGCGGCGGCTTTTGTCTGGCAGGGGCTTTCGGTCGGGAAGCGGCCCGGCGGGGAGCTGACGGCGGGTTTGCGGGCCCTCGGGCGGCGGCTTTTGTCTGGCGGAGGGCTTTCGGCTGGGAAGCGGCTTCGGCAGGGGCGGGGCGGCTCCGGCAGGGAGCTGGCGGGGGGGCTTGCGGGCCCTCGGGCAGCGGCTTTTGTCTGGCGGAGGCAGGGGAGCTGGCAATATGGTGTCCCTGTGCAGACAGCCGGCGGGTGGGCGCAGAAAGAGCGGCGCCGCGGCGGCGGGCGGGGCCGTCCGGTACGGCCATTGCGGCCGAGGGCTCCGGGGAGCCGGTCGGGGTGGGCGGGGCGTCCGCGCGTTGCCTTCCCGGTGGGGAACCGCAGCTTTTGCCATACAGGCAAAGGGGCGCCCCCGGCGGCGGAAGGACAGGTCCGTTTTCAAGGTGCGGGTGTGGGGAGAAAAGATCCCCTTCACCCAACCGGCAGAATCCGGGGGTTTGTTGCAGAAAAATGCAACACATCCGGGTGTTTCACAGAAAGAATACCGAAAATTTACGATTTATTCATAAATAGCGGGGGTTGCCGCCGTCCGGCGGAGAGACCGGTTTTTCAGAAGAGGTCCGGAAGGAAGCCGGAGAGGAGCCATCCGGCCCCAAAGGAGACCCCGTTTGCCACAAGGGAATAGACGCCGTAGGACCGGACCTTCTGCGGCGGGGCGGGCGGCGGCAGGAACCGGCGGTAGAGGGCGGCCTCGGCGGCGATGACGGCGAGCTCCAGCAGCAGGTAGGCCAGGGCGAAGGCCCAGGGCCCAGAGCGATAGCCGCTCAGGCCGAGCAGCAGGTTCAGGGCGAGCTGTGTGGCGAGGTTGACCGCCAGAAGGACCCGGAACTGCCTTTTTTCCCGGAAGCCGAAGAGCAGCGCGACCGCCGTTTCGGCGGCGATGGTGAGGACGAAGCGGGCGGCCAGCGCCGTCACCTCCTGCCGGTAGTCATAGGAACGGCGGGCTGTGAGCCCTGCGGCCGGGTCCACGCCGGCCATATCCACCGTATAATAGGAGTCGAAGGCATAGCTCTCACAGATCCCGCTGGAGACGAAGGTCCCGGTCTCCGGATAGTAGAGGAGGATCTTGAAGCGGTCCGGCGGATAGTAGGTCCACGCGATCTCCCCGGTCTCGCTCACCGTCCAGCTCTTCTGCAAAAAGAAGCAGCCGTCCGGGTCCTGATAGGCGGCAAAGGCCTCCCATACCGCACGGGGCGGATAATCGGAATGGGGATACTCTTCCCGGGTCCGGATATCTTCCTCCGTTCCATCCCATGCGCTGTACGGGCCGGTGGAATCGCTTTCGGAGAGCAGGGTGCCATAGCAGAGCGCCTCGCCCATATTTTCAAACCGGATCCGCACCGACGGCTTTGGTCCGGCATCGGCGCTGGCCGGGACCGGAAACGCCAGGATAACCAGCACCACACACAGCAGAACGGCCCGGAGCAGGCTGCGGTTTTTTTCACTCATCGGGAGCCCTCCTTTCGGTCTCGGGGTTTCCATAACTCGTCAATTATCAGTATACCACGGGAACAGGGCCGGGGGCAAACCGGCTGCCCGTTTGCGGAGGCGGGCGGTTTGGCGAAGTGCCCAAAACCGGGGGCGGCTGCCGGAAAATTTGTTAAGTTTTTGACACTTTACAGACGGCGGGATTTCCGGTATGATGGTAGAAGCGGGCTTTCGCCTTTTGGCGGGGCCCGGAGAAAAAACCGTTTGAAATTTTTCAGTTGTATAAAGAGAGGGAATACTATGCGAGGCGTTGAGACGCGAATCCAGGAGATCCGCCACATGATCTTCACCGAAGTGGCGCGGATGGCCTATCACACCGAGTGGCCGGTGGCCAAGCGCATCGAGGAGCTGCCGTACAAGATCATCCCCGGCGAGGTCGGGAACTTCCGCAACGATGTCTTTCTGGAGCGGGCGATCGTAGGGGAGCGGCTGCGGCTGGCAATGGGCCTGCCCTACCGCGGCGCCGGTGAACACGCGCCGATCTCGGACAACATTGAGGCTGCCGACCGGGACGAGACCTATTACACCCCGCCGCTGATCAACATCATCAAGTTTGCCTGCAACGGCTGTGCCGAAAAGCGGCTGCTGGTGACCGAGGGCTGTCAGGGGTGCCTGGCCCACCCGTGTGTGGAGGTGTGCCCGAAGGGGGCCATTACGCTGGACCGGTACAACGGCCGCAGTCGCATCGACCAGGAGAAGTGCATCAAGTGCGGCCGCTGCGCCGAGGTGTGCGGCTACCATGCCATCATCACCCAGGAGCGGCCCTGTGCGGCGGCCTGCGGCATGGACGCCATCCACACCGATGAAAACGGCAAGGCGGAGATCGACTACGAAAAGTGCGTCTCCTGCGGGCAGTGCCTGGTAAACTGCCCCTTTGGCGCCATTGCGGACAAGAGCCAGATTTTCCAGGTGATCCGGGCGATCCAGTCGGGCGAGCGGGTATACGCCGCCGTTGCGCCGAGCTTTGTCGGGCAGTTTGGGCCGAAGGTGACCCCCGGCAAGCTGCGTGCCGCAATGAAGAAGCTGGGCTTTGCCGATGTGTTTGAAGTGGCCATCGGCGCCGACCTGTGCGCCACCCAGGAGGCGGAGGACTTCATCGCCGAGGTGCCGGAGAAGATCCCGTTCATGGGCACCTCCTGCTGCCCGGCATGGTCGGTGATGGCGAAGAAGCGCTTCCCCGAATACGCCAACTGCATCTCGATGGCGCTGACCCCGATGGTGCTCACCGCGCGGCTGATCAAAAAGGAGCGCCCGGGAGGCCGGGTGGTCTTCATCGGGCCGTGCGCGGCGAAGAAGCTCGAGGCGATGCGCAAGAGCGTGCGCAGCGAGGTGGACTTTGTACTGACCTTTGAGGAGATGGCGGGCATCTTTGCGGCGCGGGAGCTGGATCTGGCTGCGATGGAGGAGGATCCGGACGGCGTCAACGACGCCTCCACCGACGGCCGCGACTTTGCGGTGGCCGGCGGCGTGGCCCGGAGCGTGGTGAATGTGATCAAGGAGCGGTATCCCGACCGCGAGGTGAAGGTGATGAACGCCGAGGGCCTGCGGGACTGCTACAAGATGCTCAAGGACGCGGTGGCCGGCAAGTACAACGGCTATCTGCTGGAGGGCATGGCCTGTCCGGGCGGCTGCGTGGCCGGCGCCGGTACGATGCAGTCGATCAAGAAGAGCCAGGCGGCGGTACACCTGTATGCCAAGCAGGCCAAGCACAAGACCTCCAACGAGACCGAGCACATCAAGGAGCTGGAGAAGCTGGTGGACTGAACAGCCGCGGCGTGCGGCCGGGCAGGGCGAAGGGCCTGCTCCAAGTCCCTGTATAAAAACACCCCCGGGAGCCGGGGGTGTTTTTTTGCCTGCGGGGCGGGGCGCTTTCGTTTTCCGGCGGTTTGTGCTATAATGGTCCCAAATTCCACGCAAAGGAGTCGATCCACAATGACTACCATCCAGCGCATCGGCTATGACAGCCCCGCCTACCGGGCCGGGCTCGCCCTCCGGGACCGGGTCATGCGCCAGCCGCTCGGGCTCTCCATCTACGACGAGGACTTCTCCTTTGAAAAGGACTGCGTCCTGCTGGCCGCCTTTGATGAGGACGGCAGCCTGACCGGCTTCGGCTCGATGACGAACGCCGGGCCGGTGCGCCGGATCGAATACCTCTGCGTCGACCCCGACTTCCAGGGGGAGGGCATCGGACGCAGGCTGCTGGCCCGGCTGGAGGCCCTCGCCAAAGACGCCGGCGCCGAAACCGTCCAGCTGGACGCCCGGGTATCCGCCCAGGCCTTCTATGAGAACATGGGCTATCACACCGCCGGGGAGGTGTTCACCCTCTCCTACGCGCCGGTGCCCCATATCCTGATGGAAAAATCCCTCTGAACCAGACAAACGCTCCGGGCCGGCGGCCCGGGGCGTTTTTTGCGGCGGGGTATACGCTCTGTTGAGTTTTCCACACTTTCCACAGACTTTTCCACCGGGCGGTGGGGAAGGACGGGGAAAAGCAGCGGTTTACCGGGGAAAACCGCCGGAATTTCCCTGCGGCATCGGGGTTTTCCGGAAAAGATGGCAGCATCTGCCGGGGAAAACCCGCCGCAGCGGCGCCGGGAGCTGTGGAAAACTGCCCGGCGGGGCGGCCTTTTTCCCGGGGAACGGGGCCGGGATGGGATTACAGAGGGGAATATGGACGGCGCCGGGGCAGGAAAAAAGCAGGCGCAGGGCCTGCTTTTCTCAGAGGGTGTGGTAGTAGAGGCAGATGTCCGAGTAGCTGCCGTCCGGCAGGCGGAAGCCGCCGGGGACGGTGCCCAGCGGGACGAAGCCGAGGCGCTCGTAGAGCTTGCGGGCCGGGTTTGAGGCGACGACGGCGTTGAACTGCATCACACAAAAGCCGCAGGCCGGGGCAGCGGCCAGGCTGTCCCGGACCAGCGCCTCGCCGACATGGCGGCCCCGGGCGTCCCGGCGCACCGCATAGCTGGCGTTGCCGATGTGGCCGCAGCGGCCGATGTTGTTCGGGTGGAGGATGTAGAGGCCGAGCACCTCCCCGGCGGGGGTGACGGCCACGGCGGTGCGGCTCTGGGCGGCAAAGAAGGCCTGGCCGGCCTCCTCGGTGAGGAGGTCCTCCTGGGGGAAGGCGACGCCGTCCTCCACCACCTGGTTCCAGATGGTGACCAGGGCGGGCAGGTCCGCCTCCTGCCAGGGGCGGATGGTGAAGTCGTATGTCCGGGGCATGGGGATCAGTCCTCCTTGCGGGCGGTGTGCAGGCGGGAGCCGACGGCGCGGCAGGCCAGATAGGCAAGGCCGGCCAGGACGCCGGCGGCGGACAGGAGCTTGGCAAACAGTTTCATCGCAAAACCTCTCCTTTTAACTGAAAACGGTGGGTCAGAAGGGACGGAGCACAAAGGCGCCGTCGTTTTCCGGGGACAGGGGACGGGACGGATCGGCCATCGGGAAGAAGCTGCCGAGGTGGGGGCGGCGGCCGTCGGAGCACTTGTAGAGGTTGCCGGTGAGGGAGTCCCCCGGGGCGAGCTCTCCGAGGAGGTCCGCCGGGTATTCCGCCAGCCAGCCCCAATAGCGGCCCTGGAGGTCGTCCCCGGTGAACGGGTGGCAGGCCAGCGGGGCACAGGGGGCGCCGTCCAGCGCGGCGGAGACCCCCTCCGGTCCGGCGGCGGCGGTGAGCGTGCGGCCGGCGTGCCGGAGCACCAGCAGGATGCGGCTCTCCGGCTCCGGCGGGGTCTCAAAGGCCCAGAGGCGCAGATAGAGCCGCTGGGGATCCACCGCCACGATGCCCTGGGCAAAGGGCTTGTAGTCCCGGGGCTCCAGGGGATAGTGGGTGACCTTCATCACCGGGAGGGTGTCAAACTCCGGACGGGCTGCTGTCATACAGATGGGGAACAACGATCTTCTCCTGCCTTTCCGCGGCGGCGGGCCGCATAGCGTCATGCTGTCATTCATACAGTATAGCACAGTTTGGACTTTTCGTGCAGCCGAAGATGTAAAAAATTGCAGCAAAAATTTGGCGAAGTTTGCCGGTTGATGGAGGCCCGGGGCTGTGGTACGATGGAGGCCAGGCTGGCAGAAGGCGGGAATTTTTTCCCGGGATACGGTTTGTTCACAGAATCCGCCATCGGGTCTGCTATGCTGGGAGAAAAGGGAGGGATCGGTATGGATCTTGCAAAATTCCGGGTAAAGGAGGGGGAGAAGCTCTCCCTCCGGGAGAGGCCCACCGACGCCGGGGACGCCGACCGGGCGGAGATCGAGGGACAGCTGCCGGAGCAGCTGGAGCGCATCCGGCGGCTTCAGGACGCCTTTTACGCCGACGGGCGGGAGGGGCTCGTCTTTCTTTTGCAGGGCATGGACGCCTCGGGGAAGGACAGCCTGGTCAAGCATGTGATGGCCGGTTTGAACCCCCAGGGGGTGCAGGTCCACAGCTTCAAGGCGCCGACCGGGGAGGAGCTGGCCCACGACTACCTGTGGCGGATCGTCCGGGAGCTGCCGGAGCGGGGGAAGATCGGGATCTTCAACCGGAGCCAGTACGAAGATGTGCTGGCGGTGCGGCTGCGGGGCATCTGGAAAACCTACCGGCTGCCGGAGCGGGTGCTGGAGGACGGGGAGAAGGACTTCTTCCAAAAACGGTACCGGCAGATCCGGGACTTTGAGGAGTACCTGTACGAAAACGGCTACCGGATGGTCAAGGTGTTCCTGCACCTGTCGAAGGAGGAGCAGCGGGAGCGGTTCCTCGAGCGGCTGGAGGAGCCGGACAAGCGGTGGAAGTTTGCCCCGTCCGACCTGCGGGACCGGGCGCTGTTTGAGGAGTATCAGGCGCTGTATGAAGAGGTGCTGGAGGAGACGAGCACCGGGCACAGCCCGTGGTATGTGCTGCCGGCGGACCAGAAGTGGTACACCCGGTACCTGATGGCGGAGCTGGTGGCCGAGACGCTGGAGGCCTGTGAGCCCCGCTACCCGGAGCCCGGGGAGGAGGCGCTGGCCGAGATGGCGAGGGCAAGGGCGCAGCTGCTGGAGGAGAAATAAAAGGCCGAAAACAAAAACCCACGGCAGGGCCTGCGAAAGGCAAAGGCCGGGCAGGGACGGTTCTGCGCCCCTGCCCGGCCCTTATTCTGCCGGTCTCTGCCGTGAGCGTATGGTCTGCGCTTTACTCCACTTCCCAGCTGAGCACCGCGCCGGTGACGGCGTCGATCTCAAACTCGTACTCGGTACGGCCGGACCGCATCTCCCCCTCGTACACCAGCCGGCCGTCGTCCCGGTCCAGCTTCAGCTCCCGGAAGGTGCCCTCCACCCCCGCACGCCCGGCGACGATGGCCCTGGCCTCCGCCTCGGTGAGCGCCGCTTCGGTGCTGCTGCCGCTCTGGCAGGAAAGGCCCTCGGCGTCATAGTCCTTCGAGAGGATGGCGCCGTCGGCGGCGGCAATCTCGTAGTCGTACTCGGTGCCATCGGCGTAGAACTCCACCTCGTAGACCGAACGGCCGTCGTCATAGTCGGCCCTGGTGCGGAGGTACTGGGCATCCGCCTCGGTGAGGCCGGCGTCCGCAAGGGCAATCTCCTTAGCGCGGTCGGCGCCGATGTCCCCGGCGGAACCAGCCGACTGAGCGGCGGACGGGGCATAGCCCTCGGCGTCATAGTCCTTCGAGAGGATGGTGCCGTCGGCGGCAGCAATCTCGTAGTCATACTCGGTGCCATCGGCGTAGAACTCCACCTCGTAGACCGAACGGCCGTCGTCATAGTCGGCCTTAGTGCGGAGGTACTGGGTGTCCGCCTCGGCGAGGCCGGCGTCCGCAAGGGCGATCTCCCTGGCGCGGTCCTCGGTGATGCCACCGGCGGAGCCGGCCGGCTGAGCGGCGGACGGGGCGTAGCCCTCGGCGTCATAGTCCTTCGAGAGGATCGTGCCGTCGGCGGCGGCAATCTCGTAGTCGTACTCGGTGCCATCGGCGTAGAACTCCACCTCGTAGACCGAGCGGCCGTCGTCATAGTCGGCCTTGGTGCGGAGGTACTGGGTATCCGCCTCGGCGAGGCCGGCGTCCGCAAGGGCGATTTCCCTGGCGCGGTCCTCGGTGATGTCGGCAGAGGCGGTCTGAGTCAGGGGCAGGGCCACGGCGCCGAGAACGGCGATGGCGGCTGCACCGGCGATGGCGATGATGGTGGACTGTTTCATAGTGTGCTCCTCCTTGTCTGGAACCCCCGGCGCAGGCTCTGCGGCGGGTGGTGTGGCTGTATCAGGACCCCGTGTGCGGGGTGTTCTGCCCTATATATGCGCAGGGAGGGGCGTTTTGTTGCAGGTGCGGGGAAAAATTTTTTGAAAAGCGGAAAGCGCGGCGGGAACCGGCCCCTGCCGCGCTTTCGGTTTGTGCTCTCTGTTAGTCGTGGTACTTCCCCGTCACGCTCACCGGGGTCACCTCCACCACGGCGGTGCCCGCCACACGGGCTTCGGCCAGCGGCAGGGCGTCCAGCTCCGGCGCCAGTTTATGGACGATCGCCGCCAGGATCCGGCGCTTTTCCGCCAGGCCGCTCACCAGCGCCGCACGGCCCCGGACGACCACGCACTCATAGGCGGCATCGGCATCGCAGGGGCTGGAGACCCCCTCCGAGAGGATCCCCCGGAAGTCCGCTCCGGTGAGGCAGACCCGGGGATCCCGGGCGATGTTGGCGAGCTTTTCCCCCTGAGGCAGGCCGTGGAAGTAGAGCTTCCCGTCCAGCCAGAGGGTATGCACCGGCACGCCGTAGGGGAAGCCGTCGGCGCCGGTGGTGGAGAGGATCATCACCGGGCAGCGGTCCAGGAGGCTCTGCACGGCGGGTTCGGTCATCTGAAATTCGCGCATACGGTGCTGCATACAAACACATCCTTTTGCCGTTTTTTCTATTATAGCAGACGGGGAGGGGAAAAGGGAAGGGAGAGCAGAAAAGTGCAGCGGGAAAAAGCCGGGCGGGGGACGCCGGGCCCTGGCTGCCCGTAAACGCGCAGCGGATAACAAAACACCCCCGGGGTATCCCGGGGGTGTGTTTCGTGCAGCGGCTTTGGGGAGAAACCCTTGCGCTGCGCATATCTGCCCTGTTCTCCTTACAGCTCGATCTTGCCGTAGAGCGGCTGGTCGGCGGCCTCCTTCAGCGGCTGTTTGGCCGGGGCGGTGTTCTCCTCCGGCTGCTGGGCCGGACGGCCGTCACGGGGGCGGCTGTCCCGGCGGCGGTCGCCATACCGGCGGTCCCCACGGGAGCTGCCGCGGGAGCCGGAGCGGCTGCGGCGGTCACCGGAACGGCTGTCCCGGTCGGTGCTGCGGCGGGGATTGGCGGAGCTGATGACCACCCGGCGGGTGGGCTCGTTTCCGACCGAGGTGGAGACGGCGCCATCCACCCGGGCCACTGCCGCGTGGATGATGCGGCGGTCAAAGGGGTTCATCGGCTCCAGGGTGGTGCTGCGGCCGGTGCGCACCGCGTTGAGGGCGACCTTGGTGGCCAGCTCCTCCAGTGTGCGGTTGCGCTTTTCCCGGTAGTGGCCGCTGTCCAGGTTGACCCGGACATAGGCGCCGTCCTCCCGGCGCTCGCCCTGGTTTGCGGCCAGGCCGGTGAGGGTCTGCAGGGCGTTGAGGGTCTCGCCCCGGCGGCCGATGACGACGCCGATGTTTCTGCCCTCGATCATCAGCACCAGGGTGTCCTCCCGCATCTTCGGGGTGACGGTGAAGTTCTCCACACCCATCGCCCGGATCACGCCGGTGAGGTAGTCCACCGCAGCCTCCGCCTTCGGGCGGACGGCGTCGGGGATCTCATCGGTGAGGGGGGGCAGCGAGACGATCTCCTCCAGGAAGGTTCCGTTCTCCTGTGCCGTGGGCACTGCCGGGGCGGCCGGAGCCGGTTCGGCGGCTTTCGGGGCCGGGACTTCGGCCGCAGAAGGGCGCTGTTCGGCCGGGCGGGGCTGGTCCTGCGGACGCTGCTGGCCCTCCGGGCGCTGCTGGTCCTCCGGGCGCCGCTGGTCCTCCGGGCGGGGCTGGTCCTCAGGGCGCCTCTGGTCCTTCGGGCGCCGCTGGCCCTCAGGGCGCCTCTGGTCCTTCGGACGCCGCTGGTCCTGCGGACGCTGGGCCTTGGGCTCCGGGACGCCGTCGTCATAGCTCACCCGCACCTGGGCCGGGGTAACACGCAGGCCGAAAAAGCTCTTTTTCGCCAGCGTGAGGATCTCAAATTCGATTTGGTCACGGCTGCAGCCGAGTTCGGTACAGGCGGCCTCGATGGCCTCCTCCACCGTGCGGCCGCTGCCGACTGTGGTTCTGATCATACAGGTTCCTCCTCATCTTAGGCAGGCACCGGTGTCACTCGAGATCGTGGTCGGTGACATCTACATACTCCTCGCCGTACTTTTCCGCATCGCGGCGGCGGGCGGCGGCCAGCTTCATCCGGTTGATCTCCTTCTGGGAGAGGGCCTTCTCGTCGATCTCCTCGTCCTCGGCCATCTCCACAAGGGTCTGCTCCCGGACGGGGGCGGCGTGCTTTCTGCCCTTCTTGCCGGACAGGGCGGCAGCGGCGGCGGCCCGGTTCTGGGCGGCCTGCTTTTCCTTGGCGGCCTTGCGGGCCTCGATCTTCTCCTGGCGTTCGGCCTCCCGCTGGGCTTCCAGCTCGGCCTTGACCTTGGCGGCGGTTTCCGCCGGGTTGAAGAACTTGTTGAGCACCAGCGACTGGAAGATGGCCAGGATATTGGACATGAGCCAGTAGATGCCCACGCCGGCCGGTACCTCAAAGCCGATCCACAGCGAGAGCAGAGGGGTGATGAAGCTCATCGACTTGTTCATCTTGGCGGTGGACGGGTCGCTGGCGGCGACGGAGTTCTTCATCGTCAGGCGCATCATCAGGAAGGAGGTAAGGCAGCTGAGCACCGGAATCAGCAGATAGACATTCAGGGCAAAGCTCGGGGTGACGCCGAGGTCCAGCCCGAAGAAGGTAAAGTCAAAGTTCTGGATGGCGGAGACAAAGCCCTCCCCAAGGGTGGAGAAGGCGGAGGCATTTTCCGCCACGGCGTGGATGATGCTCATTTCGGCGCTGTACCGGCTCATGCCGGCCTGGCCGAGGACCTGCTGGGCAATGGTGGTGGCGCTGTCGATCACCGAGGCGTCCATCCGCAGCAGGTGGGTGAGGGGATTGTAGATGACATCGATCAGGCCGAAGAGGATCGGCAGCTGGATCAGCATCGGCAGACAGCCGCTCAGAGGGTTATACCCCTCCCTGGCGTAGAGGGCGGTCATCTCCTCGTTCATTTTCTGGGGGTTTTTGGCGTACTTTTTCTGGATCTCCTCCATCTTCGGGCGGAACATGGCCATTTTGACCATGCCCTTTTGCTGGTTGACAGCCAGCGGCAGAAGGATGAGCCGGGTCAGCACGGTGAAGAGCACCAGCGCCAGGCCGTAGTTCTGCACAAGGGAATAGAAGAAATAGAGGACCCAGCCAAGCGGGATACCGAGAATTCTCATGGTTGCGTGTTCTCCTTTGGGTGGGTGTGAGATGGGCGCCGGATCCGCCGGCCGGGAGGAGAAGGAGGGGTGGCCTGATCGGACGGTGTGCCTGAAAAATGAAAAAAGGGACGCTGGCGGGGTTTTTCATACGAAGATCTGGGGAAAAACGCGGCCGGTCCCTGGTGGAGCCCGGTCCCCGCTGCGGGGAACAGGGCGCCGGTGGCTATTCGGTTTTCCCGGGCGGGGAGGAGGGCTTTTTCCGAAAGAGGGAAAACTCCTCCGGCACCGGGTCATAGCCGCCGGGGAACAGCGGGTTGCAGCGCAGGATGCGCTTTGCCGCAAGGAACCCGCCCCGCAGCACCCCGAACCGGCTGATGGCCTGGAACGCATAGGCGCTGCAGGTGGGGTAGAACCGGCAATGGGGCGGGGTATAGGGGCTGATGGCGGTCTGATAGAAGCGGATCAGTTTGAGGCAGATCTGCTTGAGGGGGTTGGGAAGGGACATCAGCGGTCCCCTCCCGGTCTGCCGCCGGCGGGGGCGGCCTTGTGGGCGGACTTATCGGGGCGGCGGGGGGCCTTGAGCTCCCGCTCGAGGGCGGGGAGCTGCTGGCGCATGACGGCGAGGACCTCCTGCATCTTGACGGCGGCGGTGGCGCTGCGGGCGACAAAGACGATGTCATACCCGGTGCCAAGCCCCGGCTCCAGCTGGCGGTAGGCCTCCCGCATCACACGGCGGGCCCGGTTGCGGGCGCAGGCCTTGCCGACCTTTTTGGTGGCGGTGAAGCCCACCCGGTTGACGCCGAGCCGGTTTTTCATCATATAGGTGACCAGCAGGCGGCCGACCCGGTTCCTGCCCCGGGCGTAAACCCGCCGGAAATCCCGATTCTGATTGAGTGTGACCGACTGCATACCGAGTCCCCCGTTTCCCCTTCCCATAACAAAACAGGACCACAACGCGTTGGTTTGCGGCCCTGGTTCATCAGTGGGACAGTCTTGCTCTGCCCTTGGCTCTTCTGCGCGCGAGCACCTTGCGACCGTTTCTGGTCTTCATTCTCTTGCGGAAGCCGTGCTCCTTCTTGCGCTGGAGCTTCTTGGGCTGATAGGTACGAAGCATCCTCTTTCCCTCCTTTCCAGGCTAAAAAGCGAAACCTTGCAAGTTAATAGTATACCGTACCGGGTGGGCCGCTGTCAAGTGAAATAGCTTGCTTTTTGCGCAGGGGAGCGGGTTTTTGGCCCGCTTTGTGCGCAGAGGCGCGCCCGGCAGAGGGGGACGCAAAAGCCGGGGCCGCTCCCGGGCCTTCGTACAGGGCGGTCCGCCTTCTGAAAAAGGCCCGGACAGGGAAACTTTCGCTTCGTGTGCCGCTGCCTTTCTGGCCTTCCTTTCTTGAATCCTTCTCCCGATGCGGCTATAATAGAAGTATCAAGACCCGGGAGTTTTTCCGGGGAAAACCATAAGGAGGAACAAGTATGAACAAACTGGACAGAGAGTGGATCCTGTCCCGCCTCGATGCCTTTGTGGAAGAAAACCGGGAGGCCATCGTCCGGGATATGAAGGCGGTGATCGACATCGACTCGGTGCGCGGGGAACCGGATACCGGCGCCCCCTACGGAGCCGGGGTGCGTAAGGCGCTGGATACCGCCAAGGCCATCGCCGCCGGCATGGGCCTGGCGGTGGACGAGTGCGACGGCTTTATGGGCTGGGCGGAGATCCCCGGCGACAGCGACAAGCAGCTGGCCACCATCGCCCATCTGGATGTGGTGCCCGCCGGCAACGGCTGGGACAGCGACCCCTTTGGCATGGTGGAAAAGGACGGCTGGCTGATCGGGCGGGGCACCAGCGATGACAAGGGCCCGCTGATCCTGACGCTGTACATGGCCAAGTTCTTCAAGGAGTACTGCGACGCCACCGGCAGGACCCTGCCCTATACCCTCCGGGTGCTGATGGGCTGCAGCGAGGAGACCGGCATGACCGATGTGGACTACTATCTGGACCGGGAGCCGATGCCGGCGTTCCTCTTCACGCCGGACGCCAACTTCCCGGTGGGCTATGGCGAAAAGGGCGGCTTTGGCGGCACCTTTGAGAGCGCGCGCCTGTCCGGGAATCTGGTGGACTTCACCGGCGGCGTGGCCGGGAATGTGGTGCCGGACCGGGCCTCGGCCCTTGTCAGGGGGAGCCTGGACGGCCTCAGGGACACCGCCCATGTGAAGGTCGCCGCCGAAGGGGACGGGCTGATCCGGGTGACCGGCTACGGCATCGGCGGGCACGCCTCCACCCCGGCGGGGACGGTGAATGCCATCGCCCTTGTGGTGGACTATCTGATGGAGAACAAGCTCTGCACCCCGGAGGAGGAGCACTATCTGGCGATGCTCCAGACGCTGCTGGCCACCACCGACGGGCGCTCGGTGGGGATTGCCTGCCGGGACGAGATGTTTGACGCGCTGACCTGCATCGGCGGAACCATCACGATGGAGGACGGGGTGCTGCGGCAGACCATCGATGTGCGCTATCCCACCGCCATCAGCGGCGAGGAGCTCACCGCCGCCTGCAAGCTGCTGGCCGAGACCGGCGGGGCGAAGTTTATCCCCGGGCGGTGCAGCGAGCCCTTCTACATCAGCCCGGATTCCGCCGAAGTGGCGGTGCTGATGGACGCCTACAGGACGGTCACCGGCCTGGAGAAAAAGCCGTTCACGATGGGCGGGGGCACCTATGCCCGGCACTTCAGGAACGCGGTGAGCTTCGGCCCGGACGACCCGGACGCCGCAAAGCCCGACTGGGTCGGCTCGATGCACGGGGCCAACGAGGGTGTGGAGCTGGCGTTCATGCTGAACGCCCTGAAGATCTACATCCGGGCGATGGCCGGCCTGATGGAGCTGGAGTTCTAAGCGGAAAAACCCGCAGGACCTGGCCGGCTGTGTGTGCCGGCGTTCACGGTCCGGCAAACCGTTCGATTTGGAGAAAACACAAATGCCACAGGTTATTATCAAAGGTTTGAAAAAGAAGGAGACCGCCAGACTGGCACCGGCCATTGCCCGGGAGGTGGCGGAATCCATCTCGGTACCGCAGGAGTGGATCGTGGTCGAACACAATAAAGTAGCCTTTTTCCGCGGAGGGAAGGCCGATCCCGGGAGCGTCTTTGTGCTGATCCAGTGGAAACGCCGCACTCCCGAGCTGCAGAAGCTGGTAAGCGAGCGGCTGGCCGCCCTGTTCTTTGCCGAAACCGGCTGTACCAGCGTCGAGGTGCTCTACGACAACCTGGATATGAGCGACTTCCATGAGTACAAAGCCGCCAACGAATAGCGTCCCCTTCCGTTTGGTCGGGCCGGAGGCGGTGACCCCGGAGCGGTCTCTGGCCTTCTTCCGGGAGAACCGGGACTTCTTCGCCCGGTGGGACCCGCCCCGGCCGCCGGTGTTCTACACGCCGGAGCGGCAGCGGCGGTATCTCCTCGAAGAGGCCGCCGAAAACGCCGCCGGGACGGCCCTCTACCGGTATCTCTGCCGGCCAGGGGAGGAGGAAGATCCTCGGCTATCTGCACCTCACCGGGGTGGAACAGGGCCCGCCGGGCCCCACCGCCGAACTGGGCTATAAGCTGGCACGGTCCGCCGCCGGGCAGGGCCTGATGACCGCCGCCGTCCGGCAGCTGCTGGCCGAAGGCCGGGACCGGCTGGGGCTTATGGCTGTCACCGCCACGGTCCACCCGGAAAATCTCCCCTCCCGGCGGCTGCTGGAACGCCTCGGGGCCGTCTGCACGGCGGACAGCGGGGAGGAAATGCGCTATCTGCTGAGCCCGGTGCTTTCTCATTGACAAACCCCCTTCGATCCGATAGGATAGTGGGTAGAAGGGACCGACACGAAGCCGATGCCAAAGGAGGGGTATGTATGTTGTCTGTCCATATCAAAGGCCTGCGCAAAAAGGTCTTTTCCCGGCTGGCGCCGGAGATCGCCAAGACGGTATCCGAGCTGATCCGGGCGCCGGGGGAACCGGTGCTGGTGAGCCGGGACGCGGCGGTCTTCTATGAGGACGGGGCGCCGCGGCGGAATATGGTGCTGGTGGAACTGCGCTGGCGCACCCGGCCGCAGGAGATGCTGGAGCTGGCCGAACGGCTGCGGGTGCTGCTGCAGGATGCGGCGGGCTGCAGCGAGGTGGCGGTGAGCTTTGGCCAGTGGCAGCCGGAGGAGCTGTACACCTTCCATGCGGAGGAAAGCGGCTTGGACGAATAAGCAGGCAATTCTGCGCAAAGCAAAGTAAACATTTTCCGGCCCTGCCCCCTTGAAAAGGGGATCCGGGCCACCGCACAAAAAACACCCCCGGGATACCCGGGGGTGTTTTGTTATACTGCGGGGAGCGTTTCCCGGCCGGTGTTGGTCCGGCTGCATCTCCGCCGCGCTTTCGCTTTTACTCCAGCTCAAACACCTTCTTCTCCAGCATCGACTGGAGCGCCAGCTTGACGCCGACCTTGCCGGACGGGTAGGTGAGCCCGCCCTGCATCCAGGCGGCATAGGGGGGGCGGATCGGGGCGTCGGCGGAGAGCTCGATGCTCGCCCCCATTGTAAAGGCGCCGGCGGCCATGATGACCGGGCTCTCGTAGCCGGGCATATCCCAGGGCTCCGGGGTGACATAGGCGTCGATCGGCGCGCCCTTCTGCATACCCTGGCAGAAGGCCACCAGGGCGGCCTCGTCCCCGAGGGTGACGGCCTGGATGATGTCGGTGCGGGGTTCGTCCCAGCGGGGGGTGACGGCATAGCCCAGCTCCTCACAGGCGGCAGCGGCGAGGACGGCGGTCTTCAGCGCGGCGGCCACCACCGTCGGGGCCAGAAACAGGCCGAGGAACATATTGCGGCTCTCCCCAAGGGTGCAGCCCACCTCCTTGCCGACGCCGGGGGCGGTGAGCCGGTGGGCACAGAGCTCCACCAGGTCCTGCCGTCCGGCGATGTACCCGCCGGTACGGGCGATGCCGCCGCCGGGGTTTTTGATGAGAGAGCCGACGATGAGGTCGGCGCCGGCCTCGGTGGGTTCCCTTTGCTCGACGAACTCGCCGTAGCAGTTGTCCACCATCAAAATGATGGACGGGTCCACCGCCTTGACGAGGGCCGCTGCCCGTTCGATCTCCGCCACCGTCACCGACGGCCGCAGCGAATAGCCCCTCGACCGCTGGATATACACCACCCGGGCGCCCTTTACCGCGTCGGGGAGGCGCGCCCAGTCGATATGGCCGTCCTCCGCCAGGTCGAGCATCTCAAAGGAGACGCCCCACTCCTTCAGGCTGCCATGGCCTTCCCCACGCAGGCCCACCACCTCTTCCAGGGTGTCATAGGGACGGCCGGTGATGGACAGGATCCGGTCCCCGGGGCGCAGCACGCCGAACAGCGCCACGGTGAGGGCATGGGTACCGGAGACGAAGTTGTGCCGGATCAGGGCGTCCTCACAGCCGAACACCTCTGCCAGGACGGCGTCCAGCGTCTCCCGGCCCATATCGTTGTAGCCATAGCCGGTGGTCCCGGCAAACATCGGCTCACTCACCCGGTGCTTGATAAAGGCGGCAAGCACCTTCTGGGCGTTGTAGTCGGCCGTCTCATCAATGGCGGCAAACTGCCGGGAGGCCTTGGCCTCGGCTCTGGCGATCAGGGACTCGATCTTCGGGTCCACCGGGAAAAACGACTGGTTCATCTGCTATACTGACCTCGGTTCCTTGATATTGTAGTAAAAAACGGCATTCCACCGGCCCCTATTGTACCACAAACCTTTTTTGAAAAAAAGGTTTGCCAAAAAACTTTATAGCGTCTCTTGCCCGGATCCTGCGAAGGCGGGGGCTCTGCCGCGGTTTCGTTTTCCTGCCCTGCTCGTGCGGGTGTCCCTGCTCCGGGCCTCTCCGTTCTGCGCCGGAAAAGCTATCGCTTCTGAAAAAAGGTTTGCCAAAAAACTTTATAGCGTCTCTTGCCCGGATCCTGCAAAGGCGGGGGGCTCTGCCGCGGTTTCGTTTTCTGCTCTGCTCGTGCGGTTGTCCCTGCTCCGGGGCTCTCCCGGGCCCTGCCGGGAGAGCTCCCCATTCTGCGCCGTAAAAGCTGACGGGCAGGGGGTGATTTTTTGGTGCGGCTTTGTGCAGAATGGAGATCTGGCGGGACTTTTTTTGAAAAGGGGCGGTTTTGTTGCATTTTTTTGCAACGAGAAGCCCCATTTGGAGGGATTGGTGAGGGGGTCTCCTCTTTACCGGCAGGAGGCCGGCGGGGAAAGCCCCTCCCCGATCTCCGGAGCCGGGCGCGGTTTTGCGGCGGTCTTTCGATGGACTGTATGCCCTGCGGCTATACTATTTATATAAGGGGGCTCAAAATGCTGTTGAAAAGATTGAAACAGAGGGGGTTTTATGATAAAATAGAGGCGTAAATTTTGAACATTCCGGCTGTGGGAAGGCCGGGAGAAAGAGTGGAAAAACAGGTTTTCCACACTTTCCACCGACTTTTCCACATTCTTTTTCTCCTCTTTCCACAGCCGGGCTGGGGAAATGTTCGAATGTGAATCGACACGGAAGGAAAGAGTTGAGCTATGGATTCCTTTGCGGAAGTATTTAACCTGGTCAAAGAGTATGTGCGAAAAGAGGTCAGCCCGGTGCCCTATGACCTGTGGATCACGCCGATCCAGCCGGTGGGGTTTGAGGACGGCAAGGCCAGGCTCTCGGTGAACTCCAGCTTTATGCAGGATGTGGTGTCCAAAAAATACCTCGATGTGCTCTCCCGGGGGTTCAGCGAGGTGATGGGCTTCCCGGCAGAGGTGGAGATCCTGTGCATCGAGCGCCCGAGTGAGAACCCCATCCTCGCCGCCGATGAGCAGAGCGCCGCCTTCAACCGGTACAGCCCGGAGGAGATCGAAAAGAGCAGCCAGGGCGGCGACTATGAGTACACCTTTGCCACCTTTATCGTGGGCAACTCCAACAAGTTTGCCCATGCGGCGGCTCAGGCGGTGGCGGCCAACCCCGCCAAGGCGTACAACCCGCTGTTCATCTACGGCGGGTCCGGGCTGGGCAAAACCCATCTGATGCTGGCCATCATGAACGAGATCAAGAAAAACCACCCGGATTACAACTGCATCTACATCAAAGGGGAGGAGTTCACCAATCAGATCGTCGAGGCGATCCGCAACGACACCACCGACCAGTTCCACAACAAGTACCGGTCGGCAGATGTGCTGCTGGTGGACGATATCCAGTTTATCGGCGGCAAAGAGCGCACACAGGAGGAGTTCTTCCACACCTTTGAGGCGCTGCATCAGAACGGCAAGCAGATCGTCCTGACCTCCGACCGGCCCCCGAAGGAGATCAAGACGCTGGAGGACCGGCTGAAGACCCGGTTTGAATGGGGCCTGCTGGCGGATATCCAGCCGCCGGACTTCGAGACCCGGGTGGCCATCGTCCGCCGGAAGGCGGAGCTGATGGACCTGGATATGCCGCCGGAGGTGAGCGAGTACATCGCCAACAAGCTGAAATCCAACATCCGGCAGCTGGAAGGGGTGGTGAAGAAGCTCAAGGCCTACAAGCTCCTGGTCGGGAGCCCGACCTCGATTCTCATCGCCCAGAACGCCATCCGGGACATCTTCAACGACTCGCAGCCGCTGCAGGTGACGGTGGAGCGCATCCTCACCGAGGTGGCACGGACCTATGGCATCTCCCCGGAGGAGATCCGCTCCAGCAAGCGGGCGGCGAACATCTCGCTGGCCAGACAGGTCTCCGCCTATGTGATCCGGGAGGTGACCCAGAGCTCGATGCAGACCATCGGGGACGAGCTGGGCAACCGGGACCACTCGACGATTGTCTACGCCATCTCCCAGGTTGAGAAGCGCATGAAGACCGACACACGCTTCAAGGAGACCGTCGAGGATATTATCAAGAATATACAGGACAGCTGAGAGCAGCCGAACCTGCGGCCTTTGAAATAAGCGGGAGCTTAGGGCACGGGTATACGCCCCGTATTGTGGAAATCGCCGTTGAAAACAGCGCCGTCCCCGGGAGAACCTTCTCCCGGACGGTGGTTTTCCGGAGTTTTCCACCGGGAAGAGGTGGAGCGGAAGTTTTCCCCTTCTCCACTTTTCCGGGCTGTGGAAAACTGCCCGGCAGGCTGGCGGGGTTTTCCACCGGGTTTTCCGGAAACCGGGAGGCAGTCTTCCACAGCTCTCCACCGCTCTCAACAGCCGGCGGCGGAAGAGGGGCCGGTTCCACAGATCTTCCACAGAGGTGTCCACAGCGGGGAAGGCCGGAAAAACGGCTTGCCTGCGCGGAAAAACAGGGTTTTCCACATCTTGCGGCCCCCTACTCCTACTACTAATTTTATATTCATACAGAGATACCTTCTCTTTTGTTTTTCCAAAACAAAAGAGGACGGCCGGCAGGCCCTGCCGGGGAAAACTTCCCGCTACGGTAAAAAGGGCCCCGAAGGCGAAGAGAAAGCGGCTGCCCACGGCGGACAGTCCTGTGCGCTATGGACGGACAGCGTATGCGGAAAGGATGAGGATCGACAATGAAATTTCGATGCGACAAGGCGGAGCTGCTGACGGCGGTATCCAATGTAAGCCGGGCGGTATCCGGGCGCAGTGCCATGCCGGTGCTGGAGGGCATCCAGATCAAGGCCTATGACGGAATGCTGACCCTGACCGGCTATGATATCGAGCTGGGCATCACCACCAGCCTGCCGGCTCAGATCAGCGAGGAGGGCGCCGCCGTCATCGGCGCCAAGCTGTTTGGCGATATGCTGCGCCGGCTTGAGTGCGAAGAGGTGCTCTTTGAAACCGATGAGAAGCTGCTGACCGTCATCCGGGGCGGCGGAGCGGAGTACACCGTGCTGGGTATGGACCCGGCGGACTACCCCGAACTGCCGGAGCTCAAGGACAATGACAGCCTGGTCCTGCCCCAGGCGGCGCTGCGGTCGATGATTGAACAGACCCAGTTTGCCATTGCGCAGAACGATGCCAAGCCGGTGCACATGGGCTCGCTGTTCGATGTGGAGGAGGATTCGGTGACGCTGGTCTCAGTGGACGGCTACCGCATGGCGGTGCGCCGGGAACCAGCCAAAACCGGGCTGGAGACCCGGTTTGTCGTGCCGGGCAAGACGCTGGCGGAGATTGCCCGGCTGCTGGACCCGGACGACGGCAGCGACGCCCAGGTGGAGCTGCGGGTGAGCCGCCAGTATATGCGCACCACCATTGGGGAATACAGCCTGATTACCCGGCTGCTGGACGGGGAGTTTCTCGACTACCAGACGGCGATCCCGAAGGGACAGACCACCGAGGTGATCGTGAGCACCCGGGAGCTGATGAATGCGGTGGACCGGGTATCGCTGCTGATCTCCGACCGGCTGCGCTCGCCGATGAAGATCCGGTTTGAGCCGGAACAGATCCACATCTCCTGCACCACGGCGCTTGGGCGCGTGGTGGACGATGTGCCCTGCGCCCTCACCGGCAAGGAGCTGGAGATGGGCTTTAACAACCGCTATGTGCTGGACGCCCTGCGGGCGGCGGACTGCGATACGCTGAAACTGCAGATCTCCGGGCCGCTCTCCCCGATGAAGGTGGTGCCGCCGGAGGGGGACAGCTTCCTGTTCCTGGTGCTTCCGGTGCGGCTGAAAAACGAGTAAGACAGAGAAGAGCGCGGCAGGGGCCGGGAGAAGCAGGGGCGCTTTCCCGGCAGGAGGGACCGATTTTTTGACCAGGCCTTTTTTCAAAAAGGCAGGGAGGGTGTATGGAGACAGAGAAGATTGCAATCCGGACGGAATTTATCAAGCTGGACAGTTTTCTGAAATATGCCGGGCTGGCGGAGACCGGCGGCCAGGCCAAGGACGCCATTCAGGCCGGGGCGGTGCTGGTCAACGGCGAGGTGTGTACCCAGCGGGGCAAAAAGCTGCGCCCGGGGGACATTGTCACCACGCCGGATATTCCGGATATGGCCTTTGAGGTAGCCGCCGGTGGAGATCAATGAGCTGTGGTTTGAAAACTTCCGGAACCTGGAACAGGTCCACCTGCGGCCGGAACCCGGGGTGAACCTGATCTACGGGGACAACGCCCAGGGCAAGACCAATCTGGTGGAGGGCATCTGGCTGCTCAGCGGGGAGCGGAGCTTCCGGTATGGGAAGGAAAGCGACCTGCCCCGGCTGCAGATGGACCGGGAGACCGGCCGGAGCCGTGTGGCGGCGCTGGTGTACACCGAGGGCCGGGAACAGGAACTGGAACTGCTGTTCTGGCCCAGGCGCCAGGTACGGCTCAACGGCATCCCTCAGTCCGGGAGAGGGGCCCTCTCCGGCAAGCTGTGCTGTGTGGTGTTCTCCCCGGGGCATCTGGCGCTGGTCCAGGCCGGCCCGGCAGAGAGGCGGGCCTTTCTGGACGGGGCCATCGGCCAGCTGCGGCCTCAATACGGCAAGATCCTCCGGGACTATGACCGGGCGCTTGCCCAGCGGGGGAGCCTGCTCCGGGATGCGCCGCGAAATCCCCAGCTTCTGGATTTGCTGGACATCTGGGACAGCCACCTGATCCGGCTCGGCGGACTGATCCTCTCCGCCCGGCTGAGCTACCTTGATAAGCTGGAGCCCCATGCGGCGCGGTTTCATCGGGGAATCTCCTCGGGGAAGGAGGAGCTGGAGCTCCGCTACCGCCCCGGCGGCGCCGGAGCCGGCCTCATTCCGGAGAGCTGGCAGGGCCGGGAGGAGCTGGAAAAAGCCCTCGGCGAGGCGCTGCGCCAAAGCCGGGAGGAGGACCTGAAAAGCGGCTCCACCGGGGCCGGGCCCCATCGGGACGACCTGGAGGTGCTTATCAACGGGGCGGCGGCGCGGAGCTTTGCCTCACAGGGGCAGCAGCGCAGCGCCGTGCTCTCGATGAAGCTGGCCGAGTGCGAGATGATCGCCGAGACGATGGGCAGCCAGCCGGTGGTGCTGCTGGACGATGTGATGAGCGAGCTGGACCGCTCCCGGCGGGGGTATCTCCTCGGGAAGATGGGCGGCCGGCAGGTGTTCATCACCGGCTGCGACGACGGCATCCTGGCCGAGACCGGCGCCGGCGGGGTGTATCAGGTATCCGCCGGGGCGCTGACCCCGGTGGAAAAGAAAGGTGGATAGCCGATGTATCTTCATCTGAGCACCGATACGGTGGTACGCACCCGGGATATTGTCGGGATCTTCGATCTGGAGACCTGTACCATCTCCAAGAGCGGCAGGGCCTTCTTTGCCGCGGCGGAAAAGAGGGGCGAGGTGGTGACTCTGTCCGGGGACGAGCTGCCGAAGAGCGCCCTGCTGTGCCGCGGGAGCGACGGCGGGACGGTGGTATACCTGTCCCAGCTGGCGACGGGCACGCTGCGCAGGCGGGCGGCAAATCCGTTCCGCATGATGGGAAAGAAATAGCGGGACCGGCGGGGGATCCGGTCCCCCGTCCGGGTGGTTGATACAGGCCGGGCCCTCCTGCCGCAGCGCGGCGGGACGGGGCCGTGCGCGGAAAAACGGGAGCTTTTTCGGCCGGACGCGCGGTTGAAACCGAAAAAAAGGCCCTGACCGGGCTTTTACGATACAAGTTGGACAGTTAGTTGGACTGCCTCCCTGCGGGGCCGGCAGCGATAGATGGAGGAAGATACCTTTGGATAATCGTCCGAAACTGGAACAATATGACGGCAGCCAGATCCAGGTGCTGGAAGGGCTGGAGGCGGTGCGCAAGCGGCCGGGTATGTACATCGGCTCCACCGGGCCCCAGGGGCTGCATCATCTGGTGTATGAGATTGTGGACAACGCCATCGACGAGGCGCTGGCCGGCTTCTGCACCCACATCGAGGTGGAACTGCTGCCGGGGAATGTGGTGCAGGTCAAGGACAACGGCCGCGGGATCCCGGTGGATATCCAGCCCAAGCTGGGGATCCCGGCGGTGACGGTGGTGTTCACCGTGCTGCATGCCGGGGGCAAGTTCGGCGGCGGCGGGTACAAGGTATCCGGCGGCCTGCACGGCGTCGGCGCTTCGGTGGTGAACGCCCTGTCCACCTGGCTGGAGGTCAAGGTCCGCCGGGACGGCAAGTGCTATGCCCAGCGGTTTGAATACGGCAAGCCGGTGGACGACCTGCATGTGGTCGGCGACGCCGACGAGACCGGCACCTGCGTGACCTTCCACGCCGACCCGGCCATCTTTGAGACCACCGACTACGATGCCGACACCCTGCTCACCCGGATGCGGGAACAGGCCTTCCTCAACGCCGGGGTGCGCATCACCTTCACCGACCGGCGCGGGGAGGAGCCCCAGGGCGAGAGCATGTGCTACGAAGGGGGCATCCGGGAGTTTGTGGAGTATATCCACAAGCGCCGGGGCGCCGGGGTGCTGCACGAGGATATCATCTGCATCAGCGGCGAACAGAACGGCCAGATGGCCGAGGTGGCGATGCAGTACAACGACACCTACAACGAGCTGATCCTCTCCTTTGCGAACAATGTCCACACGCCGGAGGGCGGCACCCATGAGGCCGGCTTCAAGGCGGCGCTGACCCGGGCGCTGAACGACTACGCCCGCAAAAACGCCATCCTGAAGGACAACGACAAGAACCTGACCGGCGAAGATGTGCGGGAGGGGCTGACGGCGGTGATCTCGGTCAAATTGACCGACGCCCAGTTCGAGGGCCAGACCAAGGCCAAGCTGGGCAACACCGAGATCCGCTCGCTGGTGGACTCCATCGTCTATGAGAAGCTCACCTACTACCTGGAGGAGAACCCCGCGGTGGCGAGGACCATCATGGACAAGGCCCTCGGCGCCGCCCGGGCGAGAGAGGCCGCCCGAAAGGCCAGGGAGCTCACCCGGCGGAAGTCGGCGCTGGAGACGGCGTCGCTGCCCGGCAAGCTGGCCGACTGCTCCGAACGGGACATCGAGATGACCGAAATCTACATCGTCGAGGGCGATTCGGCGGGCGGCAGCGCCAAAAGCGGCCGGGACCGCCGGTATCAGGCCATCCTCCCGCTGTGGGGCAAGATGCTCAATGTGGAGAAGGCACGGCTGGACAAGGTCTACGGCAACGACAAGCTGATGCCGGTCGTCACCGCGCTGGGCACCGGCATCGGCAGCGAGTTTGACATCTCCAAACTGCGGTACGGCAAGGTCATCATCATGGCCGATGCCGATGTGGACGGCTCGCATATCCGCACGCTGCTGCTGACCTTCTTCTTCCGGTTCATGCGGCCGCTGATTGAGGAGGGCCATGTGTACATCGCCCAGCCGCCGCTCTTCAAGGTGAGCCGGGGCAAAAAGGTGTACTACGCCTTCAGCGACGCCGAGCGGGACAAGTACATCGCCGAGCTGACCGAAAACGGCGGCAAGGCCGAGGTGCAGCGGTACAAGGGCCTTGGTGAGATGGATCCGGAACAGCTCTGGGAGACCACGATGGACCCGGCCACCCGCACGATGCTCAAGGTGGATATGAAGGACGCCGTCGCCGCCGATGAGGTGTTCACCATCCTGATGGGGGACAAGGTGGCGCCGAGACGGGAGTTCATCGAGGAGAATGCCCACCTGGTCATGAACCTCGATGTGTGAGGAGGAACCGATGGCAGGGACGACGCCGATCCTCTCGCTGGAATACCGCATCAGCCGGGAGGACTTTACCGCCTATTCCACCAGGAGCATGGAGCGGCAGTATGCCCTCCGGGCCAGGCGGGCCAACCGGTCCGGCACCGTCAAGCTGGCGGTGGGTCTTATCGCCGCCGTCTATGTGGGCTGGGCGGTGAGCGTCGGGGTCATCTCCCGGGAACGGGGGAACACACCGGCGATTCTCTTCGCTGCGGCGCTGCTGGTGTACGGGGCGTACAGCTTTTGTTACTACAGATACCTCTTCCCCTGGCTGGTGAAGCGAAATGCCAGAGAGGGGTATGAGAGCTCCAGCTACCTGCAAAACCCGGTGAAGCTGGAGTTCACCGCCGGGGGCTTTACCGAGACGAGCGAGGGCAAGGCGATCCGCTACCGCTGGGACGAGGTGAAGCAGATCACCCTCGAGGACGAGGTATACCAGCTGCACCTGCGGGAGGCCGGGAGGACGCTGCTGATCCCCCGGCACAGCATCGGCGAGGAGAAATACCTGCTGGACGAGGTGCTGGAGGGCGCTGCGGAGAAGTTTGGAATCGGAATGGAAAAGCAGTGAGCGGGCCTGCGGCGGGATTTTTCTACAAATCGTAGAATAAAAGGAAAATATTGTGCCCTTTGGGACAAGGGCGAGGGAAGGAGAAACCAGATGGAGGATAAAAAGACACAGCAGCCGGAGGTGCTGGAGCCGGAGGTCACCGAGGCCGCCGACGCCGTGGAGACCACCGGAGCTGCCGAGGGCGCCGGGACCGGGGAGCAGAAGGCGGACGGCCGGCCCACCGACGAGGCGGAGCTGGCGGCGCTGGAGGCGGAGATCGCCGAGAGCCGCAGGCGCCCGGGCAAATACCGCTGGACGATGAAGGCGGACGATATGCGGGATGCGGTGGTGAGCATCTCCAAGGCCACCGGCGTGTGGAAGCGCTACCGCATCCTGGCCTATGCGATGATCGTGTTCGCGCTGCTGCCGGCGGCGGACTTTGTGCTGACGCGGAGGGCGTTTCCCCTCATCGCCGCCTTTGCCGCGCTGGGGCTGGGCATCTTCTTCCACGGCAAGGTGGACCGGGACGCCCGGGGTGCGGTAAAAAGGCTGCCCTATCGGGGCATCAAGTTCGCCGCCGAGCCGAAAAAGCACGGCGTACACATCAGCGACGGCGTCAACCAGAGCTCGCTGATGCCCTATACCTTCTTTGCCAAAGTGTATGAGACCGAGGACTGGCTGGCGCTGGTCTCCGCGAAGAACTATTCGCTCTACATCCGCCGGGACGAGGGGAGCGCCTCCTACCGGGCGCTGCGGGACCGGCTGAAGAGCGAACTGAAGGAACACTTTATCGAAAAGAAGGTCCACTGAGGAGGTTTGACGCAATCCCATGGAACAGGAAATGAACCATCAGTTTGGGGAGACCCACAATAAAATCATCACGGTGGACATTGAATCGGAGATGAAGCGCAGCTTCCTCGACTATTCCATGTCGGTCATCGTCAGCCGGGCGCTGCCCGATGTCCGGGACGGCTTGAAGCCGGTCCACCGCCGGATTCTCTACACCATGTATGAAAACGGCCTCTCGCCGGAGAAGGCCTACCGCAAGTGCGCCGATACCGTCGGCGCCGTGCTGGGCCGGTACCATCCCCACGGCGACGCTTCGGTATACGATGCCCTGGTGCGTCTGGCTCAGGACTTCTCGATGCGGTATCCGCTGGTGGACGGCCACGGGAACTTCGGCTCGGTGGACGGCGACCCGCCGGCGGCCTACCGCTATACCGAGGCCAAGATGAGCCGGATCTCCACCGTGATGCTCACCGACATCGACAAGGACACCATCGACTACGGCTCCAACTACGATGACCGCCTCAAGGAGCCGCTGGTGCTGCCCAGCCGCTTCCCGAATATCCTGGTAAACGGCTCCACCGGCATTGCCGTCGGTATGGCCACCAACATCCCGCCGCACAACCTCGGGGAGGTCATCGACGCGGTGGTGATGCTGCTGGACAAGCCGGACGCCACGCTGGAGGACATCATGGCCTATATTCCCGGGCCGGACTTTCCGACCGGGGGCATCATCATGGGGCGCAGCGGCATCCGGGCCGCCTACGGCACCGGCCGGGGCAAGATCACCCTCCGGGGCCGGGCGGAGATTCAGGAGCACAAAAACGGCCGGGAGAAGATCGTCATCACCGAGATCCCCTATATGGTCAACAAGGCCCGGCTGATCGAGAACATCGCCGATCTGGTGAAGGACAAGCGCATCACCGACATCAGCGATATCCGGGACGAGAGCGACCGGGAGGGCATGCGCATCGTCGTCGAGCTCAAGCGGGACGCCAACGCCCAGGTGGTGCTCAACCAGCTGTACAACTACACCCAGCTGCAGGACACCGTTGGCGTGATCATGCTGGCGCTGCACGACGGCCGCCCCCAGGTGATGACCCTGCCCCAGATCCTGCGGTATTACATCGACTTCCAGGAGGAGGTGCTCACCCGGCGCACCCGGTATGACCTGCGCAAGGCAAAGGAGCGGGAGCACATCCTCGAGGGCATGAAGCTGGTGGTGGACCACACCGATGAGGTCATCCACATCATCCGCCACTCCGAGGACCAGAACGACGCCAAGAAGAATCTGTCCGAGCGGTTCGGCGTCACCGATGAACAGGCGGCGGCCATCGTTGCGATGCGTCTCGGCCAGCTCTCCGGCATGGAGCGGATCAAGATCGAGGAGGAACTGGCTCAGATCCTCGAGAAGGTGGCCGACCTGGAGGACATTCTCCAGCGGCCGGAGCGCCTGCGGAGCATCCTCAAGGGGGAGATCCTCGAGATCCGGCAGAAGTATGCCGACCCCCGCCGCACCGAGATCCAGACCGTCACCGGCGAGGTGGACATCGAGGATCTGATCCCGGTGGAGGACTGTGTCATCACCCTGACCCACATGGGCTACATCAAGCGTCAGCCCGCCGACACCTACCGCACCCAGCGCCGGGGCGGCCGGGGCATCTCCGGCATGAACCGGCGGGAGGAGGACTTTGTGGAGGAGCTGTTCTTCTGCTCGAGCCACGACTACATCCTCTTCTTCACCGACCGGGGCCGGGCCTTCCGGCTCAAGGGGTATGAGATCGGGGAGAGCGGGCGCTCGAGCGTGGGCACCAACATTGTAAACCTGCTCCAGCTGGAGAGCGGCGAACAGGTGACGGCAATGATCCGGGTGCGCCCGGAGGACGAGGGCAAGTACCTGTGCATGGTCACCGAACAGGGCGTGATCAAGCGCACCGAGCTGGCTGCCTACAAGAACCTGCGCAAGGGCGGGCTCATCGCCGTAAGCCTGGACGACGGGGACCGGCTGGCCTGGGTGCGCCTCACCAGCGGGGAGGAGGAGCTCATCGTCGCCACCCGGGAGGGCATGGCCATCCGCTTCAGCGAAGGCGATGTGCGCTCGATGGGCCGTTCCGCCCGGGGCGTGCGGGCCATCAAGCTCGCCGACGGCGACCTGGTGGTGGGCATGGCCCCGGCGGGAGAGGGCATTGACATCCTCACCGTCTCGGAGAACGGCCAGGGCCGCCGTACCCCGTCCGATCAGTACCGGATGCAGAGCCGCGGCGGCTCCGGCGTCAAGAACTACGACACCGAGAAGAACGGGCCGGTAGCGGGGATTGTCGGGATCACCGGCGAGGACGATGTGATCCTGATCTCCAACGACGGGGTTATCATCCGCATCCGGGCCGAGGAGATCTCCACCCAGAGCCGGTACGGCGGCGGTGTGCGTGTGATGCGCATGGACGAAGGCAGCCGCCTGGTGAGCCTCTGCCGGGCTCCCCGGGAGGAGGAGGCCGCCGCGGAAGCCGAAGCCGCTGCCGAAGGGAACATCGACCCGGCTGCCGGTGAAGAGACCGACGAGGAGCTTGTGGAAGAGCTCACCGAAGCGGGCTTTGCCGATGAGGCGGAGGAATAAGCCTTAAACCGCGATAAAAAAGGCCCCGGGGTTCCGGGGTCTTTTGCTTTGGATAAGAGGCGGAGAGGAAAATTTGACAGGAGCTGCCGTTCCACATGAAACAAAAAGCCCCGGGCCTGCCCGGGGCTTTTTTGTGTGCGGATTTGGGGGATCCGCATGTACAGGGGTTTACATCGTGTGTTTTTTCCAGGCGCCGGAGTTGTACCGGAGCAGGACCAGCAGCGAGCGGAGGATCTGGTCGGTGACCAGGGCATACCAGGCGCCCTCGAGGCCCATGTGGAAGTAGTTGATAAACAGGATCGCCAGGCCGGGACGCACCAGCAGCACGGTGATAAAGGTGATGATGGCGGTGACCTTGGTATCGCCGGCGCCGCGCAGCGAGCCCGCCAGGATCAGCTGGCTGGACTGGAAGGGCTGGACTACCGCGACGAACATCATAATGACCGAGCCCATCTCCACCAGGGAGGTATCGCCGCCGGAATAGAGGCCGACAATCTGCCCGCCGAAGAAGAAGAAGATGACGCCGAGGATAATCGAGACGCACATACCCAGCCGGCGGGTGTGCATCGTATAGGCCTGGGCCATATCGTGGCGTTTTTTGCCGAGGGACTGGCCCATCAGCGAGGTGGCGGAAACCGAGAAGGCCTGGCCGTTCATAAAGGACAGGGCCTGGATGTTGAGGCAGACCTGATGGACCGCATAGGCCAGGGTGCCCAGCGAGGCGACGGTTTTGGAGTAGATAATCAGACCGATGCGCATGACCACCTGTTCCACCGCAGCCGGCAGGCCGATATTGGCAATCATGCTGATCTCCTCCAGGTTGGGCTTAAAGCCGTCCCGCAGGCGCAGGGTGATGTACTGGCGGCCGTTCATCACGGCAACAAAGGCCATGACCATGGCGCAGTACTGGCCGATAATGGTTGCCAGCGAGGCACCGGCCACCTCCAGCTTGGGCGCGCCGAAGTTGCCGTAGATGAGCATGTAGTTGAAGAACACATTGATCAGGTTGGCCATGGCATTGTAGATCATTGCCGTCCGGGAGTTGCCGACACCGCGCAGACAGGCGGTGATGGTGGCTGTCAGAGCCAGGCCGGGCATACCGATCATCTGAATGCGCAGGTAGTCAATGGCTCCCTGCATAACCTGGCCTTCCTCGGCGCCCATAAAGGAGATGAGCCAGGGGGCGGCGATAAAGCCGATCACACTGAAGAACATACCGATGAGGAAGGTGAGCAGCAGGGCCTGACGCAGGATCTCGTTGGCTTTTTCCTGGCGGTCGGCACCCTTATACCGGGCAACCATGGCGGTGGCGCCGACATTGAGGGCCTGGATCATCGTCATCAGCAGGAACTTGGGCTGGGTGGTGAGGCCGACAGCGGTGAGGGCCCAGGGGCCGAGCTGGCCGACCATCATCAGGTCCACCATCGACGCCAGCTGGGTGAGGGTGAGCTCCACCAGCGACGGCCAGGCGATGTGGACAATATCCCCATAGAGCATCTTGCTGGTGATGCCCTCGGGCAGGGTCTTGCTGACCCGCAGATCCGCCTGGCGGTTTTGTTCATCGGTACCCGGTTCCACCAGGTCCAGCGCCAGGGATTTCATATATACTTTTGTCTTTTCTGCCATGTATGCCATCCGGTCCGGGTTGTGGCCCGGGTGCCGGATGCTTCCCTCCTCCCGAAAAAATACCGGCTGGAAAACCGGCGTTCTATCAAAAATTGTAACACAGGCGTGAATTCTTTTCAATCAAATCGCAGGATGTGCTTTCTTTTCCTAACAATCGGACAAAAAAATCCGAGTGATTTTGTGGGAATTCACAACAGAAACGGCAAGGCTCCAACTTATATAAATATGAAGGTTGTTGAAAAGCGAAAAAACACAGGCAGCCGCTGTCCGGAAGGGGGAAAGCGGCTGCCTGTGCACACAGAAAAAAGAGAGATTTTGGTACTCCCGGGTTCTGATGAAAGGATCGGAACTCCGGGAGACGGCGGCGGTCTGAGAAGGAACCGGCGCCGGCAAACAGAAAAAAAGAAAGGATTGCAAGATTAAGTATAGCAGAAGGGGAGGGAAAAAGAATGTCGGATCTGGTAAAGAGAGTCTGAACTTTTTGTGTCGGAAGAATGTGGGAATGGCGGGAAAGGTTTTTGCTTTGTCCGGACTGTGCGCACGCTCTTTTCTTCTCTTTCTATTTATAGTATAATAAGCTGTTGGAGTTTGTTATTTTTCCTGGAAAGGGGTTTCTGTTATGCGGTATGATGCCGGTTCCATTGATATTGCCATCGTCGGCGCAGGGCACGCCGGGGTTGAGGCGGCCCTTGCTGCCGCCCGGCTCGGCTGTGAGACCATCCTCTTCACCCTGTCCCTGGACGCCGTCGCCAATATGCCCTGCAATCCCTCCATCGGCGGTACCGCAAAGGGCCATCTGGTGCGGGAGATCGATGCCCTCGGCGGGGAGATGGGCCGGGCGGCTGATGCCAATTTTCTCCAGAGCCGGATGCTCAACCGGGGCAAGGGTCCGGCGGTGCACTCTCTCCGGGCGCAGATCGACCGGCCGGCCTACACCCGGTATATGAAGCACAAGCTGGAGCTCACCCCCCATCTGACCCTCAAACAGGCGGAGATCGTCGAGCTGCTCACCGATGCGGACGGGCAGGCCTGCGGGGTGGTGACCGCCCTCGGCGCCGTCTATCATGCGAAGGCGGTGATCCTTGCCACCGGGACCTATCTCAAGGGGAAGATCTATGTCGGCGATGTGACCTATGCCGCCGGCCCGGACAACCAGCGCCCCGCCGAACAGCTCAGTGGATCGCTGCGGCAGGCAGGCCTTGCCCTGCGGCGGTTTAAGACCGGTACCCCGGCCCGGGTTAAGCGGGGGTCCATCGACTTCACCGGGCTGGAAGTCCAGCCGGGGGACGAACCGGTGACCCCCTTCTCCTTCGAGACCGATCCGGCGGGGCTCTTTAACCGGACCGTCTGCCATGTGACCTATACCAACGAGGAGACCCATCGGGTTATCCGGGAGAATTTGCAGTACTCTCCGCTGTACAGCGGTAAGATCGAGGGGGTCGGCCCCCGGTACTGCCCGAGCATCGAGGACAAGGTGGTTAAATTCCCCGACAAGGACCGGCATCAGATCTTCATCGAGCCGATGGGAGAGGATACCGAGGAGATGTATATCCAGGGGATGAGCTCCTCCCTGCCGGAACAGGTGCAGCTGGCCCTCTATCACACGGTAAAGGGGTTGGAAAAGGCCGAGTTTATGCGCAATGCCTATGCCATCGAATACGACTGCATCGACCCGACCGATCTGAAGCCGACCCTTGAATTCCGTTCGGTGCCCCATCTCTACGGCGCCGGGCAGTTCAACGGCACCTCCGGCTATGAAGAAGCCGCCGCCCAGGGGCTTATCGCCGGCATCAATGCAGCCCGGCAGGTGCAGGGGAAGGAGGGCATCGTCCTCCGGCGGGATCAGGCCTATATCGGCACGCTGATCGACGATCTGGTGACAAAGGGCTGCAGTGACCCCTACCGGATGATGACCAGCCGGAGCGAATACCGGCTGCTGCTCCGGCAGGACAATGCCGACGCCCGGCTTACCCCTCTGGGCCATGAGATCGGCCTGATCAGTGACGAGCGGTATCAGCGGTTTCTGGAGAAACAGCGGCTCATCGACGGGGAACTTCGCCGGGTGAAGGGCGTCAGTGTGGCGCCGGGGGAGGAACTGAACCGTCTGCTTGTTTCACATGAAACAGCGCCGCTTACCACCGGGGCAAAGCTGGCCGACCTGATCCGCCGGCCGCAGCTGGGCTATGAGATGTTGGCTCCCTTTGACCCGGGCCGGCCGGATCTGCCGGCAGCAGTCCGGGAGGAAGTGGAAGTGGCCATCAAATACGAGGGGTACATCAAAAAACAGCTGGATCAGGTGGCCCGGATGGAGCGGCTGGAGAACACCCGGCTGCCGGAGGACACCGACTACACGGCGATCCGTGGGCTGCGGCTGGAGGCGGTGGAAAAGCTCTGCCGTATCCGGCCGCGGAGCCTTGGACAGGCGAGCCGGATCTCCGGGGTGAGCCCGGCGGATATCTCGGTGCTGCTGATCTGGCTGGAACAACAGGGGAGGGGCGAACGATGATTGACAGAGAACAGATGCAGATGCTGGCCGCTGGCGTTGGGATCGACCTCGATGCCGGACAGCTGGCGGCCTTTGACAGCTATGCGCAGTTTCTGGTGGAATACAACGAAAAGGTGAACCTGACTGCCATCACCGACCCGACAGAGATCTGTGAAAAGCACTTTCTGGACAGCCTGCTGCTGCTGAAGGCCGTCGACCTGCCAAAGGGCGGGAGCCTGGTGGACGTCGGCACCGGGGCGGGATTTCCGGCGGTGCCGGTGAAGATCGTCCGGCCGGACCTTGCCGTCACACTGCTGGACGGACTGAACAAGCGGATCGTCTTTCTGGAACAGCTCTCGGCAAAGCTCGGGCAGGAAAACCGGACCATCCACGCCAGAGCTGAGGAGGCCGGGCGCGGGGAACTGCGGGAGGTATACGACTGCGCCACCGCCCGGGCGGTAGCTGACCTGCGGGTGCTGAGTGAATATTGCCTGCCGCTGGTGAAGATCGGCGGCGTGTTTGCGGCGTTGAAGGGCCCGACCGGAAAGGACGAGGCCAGGGCCGCCGGGAAGGGGATTGAACTGCTCGGCGGCAGGGTGGAGGCGATCCGGGAATACAGCCTGCCGGACGGCAGCCGAAGAGAGATTGTAGTGGTGCGGAAGGTAAAGGCCACACCGGCCAAATACCCCCGGCATGGCGGAAAGATACAGAAGCAGCCGCTGTAACGGGTAGAATGAAAAGGGAGCCGTGCAGCGGAAAGGGGGAGCAGAGAGGTTCTCTCAAGATGCGATACAAGAGATGTGAAATGTCCTCGGAGCACCCGGGGACATTTTTTTCGAATTCTTTCATATGAATTGTTTACAGGTCTTTTGTTTCTCGACCAATTCGGACAGAAAAAAGCAATGGGACCCTGCTATGATAAAAGCAGCAGGCAGTAGGAGGTGAGACGATGGCGTTCTGGAACCGTCCGCAAAAAACCGAATCCCCGGCCGGCCGGGTCCTTGCCCTCCCGGTGGATGCCATTATGCCAAATCCGGATCAGCCCCGGAAACGGTATGCAAAGGAGGAGCTGGAAGCCCTCGCCGCCAGCATCCGGGAAAACGGCCTCCTCCAGCCCATCACCGTCCGGGAGAGCGACCCCGGCGCCGGCCGGCCCTATACCCTCATTGCCGGGCACCGGCGCTGGCTGGCGGTGCGGCTGCTGGGTGAGACCGAGGTGCCGGCCCTTGTATGCAGCCGTACCCAGACCGAGGCTGCCGTCCTCGCGCTGGTGGAGAACCTTCAGCGGGCCGATCTGGGTCCGATGGAGGAGGCGGAGGCCATCGATGCGCTGATCCGCTCCACCGGGCTCAGCCAGCAGGAGACGGCCCGGCGGCTTGGAAAGAGCCAGTCCGCCATTGCCAACAAGCTCCGCCTTCTGAAGCTCCCCGGCTGGGTCCGGGAGGAGGTGGAGGTGCTCGGCCTCACCGAACGCCATGCCAGGGCGCTGCTTCCCCTCAGCGAGGACGAGCAGTTTCGCCGGGTGCTCGGGATCCTCCGGGAGAAGAAATGCACCGTCAGTGAGACCGAGGCCCTTGTCGCCCGGCTGCTCGCCCCCAAAAAATGCCGGCCCAAACGGAAACTCCTGCTCCGGGATTACCGGATTCTCCGAAATACCATCGAAAAAGCCGTCTCCGCCATGGCCTCTGCCGGGATTCCGGTGGAGACGAAGGAAGAGGAGGACGGCGACAGCATCGTCTATACAATACGGGTCCCCTGTGCCCGGCCTTATACAAGATAGAATCCCCTGCGCTTTGCCCTTCTCCCAGGGCGGCGCGGGGTTTTGTTTCACATGAAACACTCCTGCTGTTGTTGAAATGGGGGAGGGACTATGATACAATAGGATTAGATGTGGACTCAACAGGAGTCCTTTGTGTCGGGGAATGAAAAAAGACGAGCTATCGAAACTTTGGGAGAACAAGCAGTATGGGGAAAATCATTGCGATCGCCAACCAAAAAGGAGGGGTGGGCAAGACAACCACGGCGGTGAACCTGGCGGCGGCCATCGGCTACTATGGCTATCGGGTCCTGCTGGTGGATGCCGACCCGCAGGGAAATGCCACCAGCGGCTTTGGAATTCAGAAACGCGCGGTGGAGAAGAGCACCTATGAGGTGCTGCTTGGCCAGTGCGGCGCCCGGGAGGCCATTGTCCACACCCCGTATCAGGTGGATCTGATCCCGTCCAGTATGTCACTGGCGGCGGCAGAACTGGAACTGGCGGAGATGCGGGACCGGGTGATGCGGCTCAAGGAGGAGCTGGTCCGGGTCAAGGAGGAGTATGACTTCCTGTTCATCGACTGCCCGCCGTCACTGGGTATGGTCACCCTCAACGCCCTGTCCGCCTGTGATTCGCTCATCATACCGATCCAGTGTGAATACTATGCGTTGGAAGGGCTCAGCCAGCTCATCACCACCGTCCGGCAGGTCAAGCGGCTGTACAATCCGGGCATCGAGATCGAAGGGGTGCTGCTGACGATGTATGACGGCCGGCTCAATCTGACCCTTCAGGTGGTGGATGAGGTGAAAAAATACTTCCCGGACAAGGTGTTCAAAAATGTTGTCCCCCGAAATGTGCGTCTGTCCGAGGCGCCGAGCTTTGGTCAGCCGGTGATCTATTTCGACCGGGGGTCACGGGGGTCTCAGGCCTATGAGGCGCTGGCCGGGGAACTTTTGAGCTAGAACCGTATACGGTGACAGCCGGTAATCCGGCGATGCAAAGAAGAGGTGGAATTTTTTCAATGGCAACACGAAAAGGCGGCCTGGGCAAGGGCCTTGAGGCGCTGTTTGTAGACAATGAGACGGAGGAGATCACCCCTTCCACGCTGAAACTCACCGAGATCGAACCCAATCGGGAGCAGCCCCGGAAGGATTTTGATGAAAAGGCCCTCTCCGAGCTGGCGGATTCGATCCGGGAACATGGGGTGCTCCAGCCGCTGCTGGTGCGTCCGCTGAAGAACGGCCGCTATCAGCTCATCGCCGGAGAACGCCGGTGGCGGGCCAGCCGGATGGCGGGGCTTACCGAGGTGCCGGTGATTGTCAGGGACCTGGACGACCAGGCGGCAATGGAGCTGGCGCTGATTGAAAACCTCCAGCGCACCGATCTGAACATCATGGAGGAAGCTGCCGGTTACCGGGAGCTGATGGAACGCTACGGCATGACCCAGGAGGTAGTGGCCAAACGGGTGGGCAAGTCCCGTCCGGCAGTGGCCAACGCTCTGCGGATGCTTGCGCTGCCGGAGGCCACCGCCAAGCTGGTGCGGGAGGGGAAACTCACCGCCGGCCATGCACGGGCGCTGCTGGGCCTGCCGGATCCGGCGGAGATCGACCCGCTGGCTGAACGGGTGCTGGCAGAGGGGCTCTCGGTCCGGGAGACCGAGCGGCTGGTGGCCGACCGAAAGGTATCCCCGGAGAAAAAGCCCCAGCCCGCCGTGAAGAACTGGGGAGAGGACAGCCGCCTCAAGCAGACGGTGCTCTATCTCTCGGAGTACTTTGGCCGCAAGGCACAGATTAAAGCGAAAAAGGACGGAACCGGCCGAATTGTAATCGACTTCTACTCGAAGGAGGATCTGGAGGCGCTGCTCAAGCAGATGTGCGGTCTGGATCACGAACCGGAACTGTAACAGGGAGGAATTGATATGGAAAAATTGCAGGAATTTCTGGCGCTGCTCACCGGGGAATTTGACAACCGGGAGCAGTTTGACGCCATGCAGGCGGCAGGGAAGGAGTATCCCTTTGCCGAACACCGGAATACCCTTGTCAATGAGCGGATCACCGGGCTGCCGGAGGGCTTTTCCGGTGCCTTTCTGCTGGAGGAGAGCACCTACACCACCGGCGGCGCCCGGCGGCCCAGCTGCCATCTGTTCCTCTTCACCGAGGAGGCGGAGGGGATCCGGCTCACCTCCTATGAGCTGCCGGAAGGGGCGGGACAGTCGGTTACCGCCGCCGATTTCCCGGTGACGGCCTATGAGGCTCTGGTGCCCAGCCGGAAGTTCACCCCGGCGCTCTACCGGGAGCGGGACGGTGTCTGGGAAGGCGGCAGCGACAGCGAATTCGCCCCGGGGCTCACCTTCCATCTGTGGGAGAGCTT
>CAJFQR010000002.1:0-1162 GCA_904419105.1 Candidatus Avimicrobium faecavium | reverse complement strand
GTAAACGGGAAAAGGACATTCGGCTATGATGAGCCGATCTGCTACAAACGCATCTGAACACAAACCAAAAGGCCCGCAGGGGCCTTTTCTGTTACGGCCGCAGGCACCGCACTGGAACAGAACTTCCGGCCATCTTCTGCCCGGCTTCTGCCTTGAGCGGCTTTTTGCCGTACTTCTCTATTTTTTACATTTATGGAGGGACCCATGAACGCGCCCTATCTTAAAAACCCCTATACCTATGTCTTTTCCACCGATGTGCCCTATTATCAGTGTGACCTCGAAGGGCGCATCAAACTCTCCTATCTGCTCAAGATCGTCGAACGGGCCGCCGGTGAGCACCTTGACTTCCTCGGCCTGCCCTATGAGCGGCTCTATCAGGAGGGGATCGTCTTTCTGCTCTCCCGGGTGGCGGTGCGCATCCTCGACTGTCCCACCGGCCGGGATCACCTCCGGGTGGAAACCGCCCCCCAATCCCCGAAGGGCGCCCAGTTCCACCGGCAGATCATTCTCTGCCGGGAGGCCACCGGCGACCGCCTGGCAGAGATCCACACCGCCTGGTTCCTGGTGGATCCCCACACCCGCAAGGTGCTCCGGCCCGGGAGCTTCAAACATGAGCTGGCCACGATCCCGGACGAGCTCGCCCTGCCGCGGCTTGCCGCCGGACGGCTCCACCCGGCCGGGGAGGTGCTGGCTTCCGACCGGTTCACCGTTCGGTACAGCCACCTCGATGTCAACCGGCATCTGAACAACACCGTCTATGCCGATCTGGTCACCGACCTGCTCCCGTTTGACGAGCTGGTGCGCCGGGGTATTGCCGAGTTTGACATCGCCTACCGCCACGAATCCCGCCATGGGGAGGTCCTTGACCTCTCGCTTCGCTATGACCCGGCACAGGACCGCTACTTTGTCACCGGCACCCGGGCTGGTGAGGAACCGGGCTTTGAGGCGGCGGTGTGCCTTGGCCCTTTGGCAGAATGACGGTTTTTTCGTTGATTTAGCACTTTAGTTTATGAAAGAATACGGTTTTTTCGCCGTTGTGACCAAAGGCTATGACGATTTTTTGACGAATTTGAGGGTCTTGCCCCTTGAATCCCGCCGGGAATCGTGATAGAATAGAAAAAATAATTAAAAGAAGGTGGAAAACTAGGAGATTTAGCTCCAA
>CAJFQR010000001.1 GCA_904419105.1 Candidatus Avimicrobium faecavium | reverse complement strand
CCTTGAGAGAAGAAGCTTCGCGGGAACCGGCAACCATAGAAGAATATGAAACCGGCCTCCCGCCTTTCCTACAACACGATCTGGACGCCTACAAAGAGGGGCTGCGCACCAACTCCAGGTACTTAGACTGTCTGTGGGGAGAACTGTATGGGAGCATCAACGCCGCTCAAGGAATGATTACGCCGGAACATGCCGATTACCTGCGCAAGAAATATTTATTCGAGTGAGAAAGGGGGAACTCACATGGCAAAGAAACGCGCCAATGGTGAGGGCAGCATCCGCAGGCGCAAGGACGGCCGCTGGGAGGGCCGGTACACCGCCGGTCACGATCCCGAAACAGGAAAGGCTGTCTACAAAAACGTCCTGGGCAAGACCCAGGCGGAAGTGAAGGAGAAGCTCGCCAAAGCCATTGAAAAAAGCAAACGGGTGGATATCGTCCGGGCGGAAAAATACACCCTGGGCCAGTGGATGGAGATCTGGTTTGAAAATTATGCACGGATCAAGGTGCGCCCTTCCTTTCATGCCACCTATCGGGGGTATCTGGATAACCACATCCTCCCCAATATCGGGAACATTCCGCTGAACAGGCTCACCACTCTGGACATTCAGAAGTTCTACAAAAAGCTGCTGGAGTGCGGCAGGGTGGTACGGGCCGAATCCAAAGGGCAGCCCAGAGGACTGAGTGCAAAAACGGTCCGCAACCTGCATCAAATCCTCTCCTCCGCGCTGGATCTGGCGGTGCAGCAGCGCCTGATCCCCTCCAACCCTGCGGCAGGCTGCGCTCTCCCCAGGGCAGAGCGACAGGAGATCAGGACCCTGACAACCGATCAGCTGAACGCCTTCTTCCGGGAAGCAAAAGCCAGCGGGGTATTGGAGCTCTATTATCTGGATCTGGCTACCGGCCTTCGCCGGGGAGAACTGCTGGGGCTTCGCTGGGAGGATATCGACTGGCAGCACCGGGAACTGCATATCCGCCGCCAGCTGGCCAGGGTTGGCGGGAAGGTAACGGAAGCCCCGCTGAAGACAAAAAACGCCTACCGCACCCTCCCTCTTGGAGAGGATACAATCGGCGTTCTGGCACAGCAAAAAGAGAAAGTCGGGACAAGCCCTTGGGTTTTCCCAGGGCCTGCCGGCGGGCCGCTTTCCCCGGACAGTGTGCTCCACATGCTGCACCGGGTTCTGGAACGCGCCGGTCTGCCACGGCTCCGCTTTCACGATCTCCGGCTCACCTTCGCCACCCTTGCGCTGCAAAACGGCATCGATGTCAAAACGGTTTCGGGCATGCTGGGGCATTATTCGGCGGGGTTTACGCTGGACACCTATGCCCATGTGACCACCCCTGCCCAGCGGCAGGCGGCGGCTCTCATGCGGGATTTGCTCTCCAGCCGTGTCTGATCTTCCCGCTTCGGCCCTCCGTCTGGGTCAGCGTATGGGTCAGAAGCAAAACCGGACAAAAAGAAAAAGCCGGTGAAACCACGGTTTCACCGGCTTTTTAGTGGTTGCGGGAGCTGGACTTGAACCAACGACCTTCGGGTTATGAGCCCGACGAGCTACCAACTGCTCCATCCCGCGATATTTACTTTGCTTAATTATAATACCACACCGGCAGCGGACTGTCAACCCCTTTTTGTGGAAAAGTCTCCCTCCGTATGTAACCGAAGGACGGTCCTCCGGTTATTTGTCCCTGGAGTGGGAAAGGAGCGCCGCCGTCAGCGCGCAGACCACCGCTGCGGTGATGCCGCCGGCCGAGGCGGTGAGCCCGCCGGTGAGCGCCCCCAGGGCGCCGCTCTCCGCCACTGCCTCCCGGACGCCCCGAGCCAGCAGCGCTCCGAAGCCGGTAAGCGGCACCGAGGCCCCCGCCCCGGCAAAGTCCAGCAGCGGCTGGTAGAGCCCCAGTCCCCCGAGCACCACCCCCGCTACCACAAAGCTCACCAGGATCCGGGCCGGGGTCAGGGCGGTACGGTCGATAAGAACCTGGCCCACCGCACAGATGCTCCCTCCCACCAAAAAGGCCCTGGCCAGAGCGATGACTACTTCCATAGGCTGTCCTCCTCTCCGGCTGCCAGACAGACCGCATGGCACACCCCTGGGATCGACTCCCCCTGCTGGCTGCTGGTCGGGCTGAGCAGCGCCCCGGTGGCGGCAAAGACGATCCGCCGCAGTTCCCCGGCGGCCAGCGCCGGCAGCAGATGGGCACAGAGCACCGACGCGCAGCATCCGCAGCCGGAGCCCCCGGCGTGGACATCCTGCCGCTCCCGGTCGTAGAGCAGCAGACCGCAGTCGGTGTGATGCCCCCGGAGCTGAAGCCCCTCCCTCTCGGTGAGGGCGTAAAGCAGCTCGCTTCCTACCGCCCCCAGGTCCCCGGTGACCACCAGGTCGTAGTCCGCCGGTACGGTGCCGGTGTCGGCAAAGAATCGTCCCAGGGTGGCGGCCGCCGCCGGGGCCATTGCCGCCCCCATATTGGCGGCATCCTTGATGCCCAGATCCTCCACCGCTCCGGCGGTGCCGCCGAGCAGCACCGGGCCGCTGCCGCCCTCTCCGCCCAACACCACTGCGCCGCCGCCGGTGGCGGTCCACTGGCTGGTGGGGGTACGCTGGCCGCCGTATTCCAGCGGGAAGCGGTACTGGCGTTCGGCGGTGCAGAAGTGGCTGGCGGTGGACACCGCCACCGGCGCCATGCCCCCTTCGGTGAGGAACCCTGCCAGAAACAGCCCCTCCGCCATCGTGGAACAGGCCCCGTAAATGCCCAAATAGGGTACATCCAGCTCCCGCACCGCAAAGGTGGAGCCGGTGCACTGATCCAGCAGATCCCCAGCCAAAATGGCCCGCAGGTCGGCGTAGGACAACCCCGCCTTGGCCACCGCCAGCTCCAGTACCTTGTGGTGCAGAAAGCTCTCCGCCCGCTCCCAGCTTTTCTGGCCGAAGGTGCTGTCCGGCTCGATGGCGTCAAACTCCCCGCCAAGGGGGCCTTCCCCCTCCCGCTTGGAGCCCACCGCCGCCCAGCCCCGGAGCACCGGCGGACGGGCAAAGAGATAGCTGCGCCCTCCGATGGGTGTTGCCATAGTCGCTCCCTCCTTTTGAAACCTGCGTTATACCACCAGCTGCCCGAGGCAGAGCAACACCCCGTACACCACCGACGCCGTCAGCCCGTAGACCAGCACCGGCCCGGCAATGACGAACATTTTTGCCGCGATACCAAGGATGAACCCCTCGTTTTTGAACTCCAGTGCCGGCGAGACCATCGCATTTGCAAAGCCGGTGATCGGCACCAGCGTGCCCGCCCCGGCGTGCCGGGCCAGCCGGTCATAGACCCCCAGGCCGGTGAGCAGCGCCGAAAGGGCCACCAGCGTCATGCTGCAGGCGCCGGAGGCGGTATCCGCCGGCAGCCCCAGCCCGGTGTAGAGCAGGATCAGCCCCTGCCCGATGGCGCAGATGCACCCGCCGGTGAAAAACGCCTTCGGCACATTCACCCAGGGTTTGGACTTCGGGGCCAGCCGGGCGGCCAGGGCCTGGTATTCCGGTGCGGTCATCGACATCGCATTGCCTCCTTTTTCTCTTCCTCTGCCGATACTCTGCGCTGTCGGGCCCGATTTTATGCACCGGCGGCGCATTTTCCGCCAAATCCTCACAGTTCGTTTACAAATCGGCGGTTTTTTTCCGGGGGAAAGCTGTGGTATAATGCGGATAGAAACGATACTGGGCCGCTGCACTCTGGCGGCGGCCGTTTATGGAGGAACGCTTATGCAGGACAAACGCGGGTCCAATGGGTTCTTTGACCTGTACCGCAACCCTCTGGCGGGCAACAGTGAGCCCCGGGGGTATACCTATGTGGCCGGGTACGGCTTTTCGCCGCCGCCCCGGGCGGAGTATGAGCGGCGCATCCTGCGCACCTATTCGTCCGGCATCGCGCTGATGCTGCTCTGCTTCCTGCTGCTGTCCGGGCCGGTGTACCAGCTGCTGCTCTCCTTCGGGCAGAGCCTCTTCGGCAGCCTCAGCTACGATGGGTATACCGCTGTCAGCGAGCTGGCCAATATGGGAGCCTATCTGGTGGCACTGCTGCTGCCGGCCTTTCTCTACTGCCGGCGGATCCGCATCCCCCGGTACAACGCCTTCCCGCTGGAACGCAGCCGGGATCTGCGCATCACGCTGGCGGCAGTGCCCATCTCGCTGATGGCCGTAGTGGTCGGTTCCTCCTGCGCGTCAGCCATGGGGTCGGTGTTCGCCCTCTTCGGCATCTATCCCACCAGTCCCCTCACCGTCGTACCCACGGCACCGGTGGAGTTCGTCCTCTACTTTCTCGGGGCGGCGCTGCTGCCGGCCGTCGTCGAGGAACTGGTGTTCCGCGGAGCGGTGATGCAGTCGCTGCGGCGGTTCGGCGACGGATTCGCGCTGCTGGCCTCGTCCATCCTCTTCGGGCTCTGCCACGGCAATCTGGTTCAGGCACCGATGGCCTTTGTCACCGGGCTGGCCATTGGCTATTTTGTCCTGCGCACCGGCTCGCTGTACACCGGCATCCTGATCCACTTTGTCAACAACGGCCTGGCGGTGGTCCTCTCGGCGGTGAGCACCGGTCTCACCTACCAGGGGCAGCAGATCTTCACCCTGCTGGTCTATGTTCTCTACCTGGCATCGGGCTTTGCGGCGATGGGCTGGCTGCTTGGGCGCTACCGGTCGATGTTCGCCCTGCATCCGGCCCGCACGGTGATGACCACCCCTCACAAGCTGGCCGCCTTCTTCACCACCGGCTGTATGCTGGTGCTGCTGGTGCTGCTGGCCGTCTCCACCAGCAAGTATTTTCTTGTGATTTGAGCGAACTTGACCGGATCCCAAAATCCTGAAAAAATCCCGCAAGGAGGTGGCCCAATGCGCCCAGATGACGAACGCCTGATGGGCATAGCCCTGGAGGAGGCCGCCCTGGCCGCCGCAGAAGGGGAGATCCCCGTCGGTGCCTGTGTAGTTCGGGACGGCGTTGTGCTCGGCCGGGGGCACAACCGCCGGGAGGCCGACCGGGACCCGCTGGGCCATGCGGAGATCGCCGCCATCCGGGCGGCAGCCGCGGCGCTGGGCAGCTGGCGGCTGGACGGCTGTACCCTCTATGTCACGCTGGAACCCTGCCCGATGTGCGCCGGAGCCATCCTGAACGCCCGCATCAGCCGGGTGGTTTACGGTGCTCGGGACCCGAAGGCCGGAGCCATGGGCTCGGTATGCGACCTGACGGCGATGCCCTTCCCGGCGGTACCCTATGTCAAAAGCGGCGTCCGGGCGGCGGATTGCCAGGCGGAGCTGGACCGGTTTTTCCACCGGCTGCGGCAGGACCGGCGGAATTCGGGGGATTTTTCACTTTTCCCCTGAGTTTCCCCAAAAAAATTCCGTTTTCCACTTTACAACTACCGTAAAATATGTTAATATATGGATGTCGGATGTTTTTGCTGTATCTCTTCCGCCGGTGCGGAAGACCATTCGATTTCGACAGTAAAAAGACGGAGCGCGATTGCGCTCCGTCTTTTTCTATGCTACAATGGGGTATACTCTGCTACCGAAGGAAGGAATCTGCTATGTCATTTGAGAAGGCGAAGGCCTGGCTGGACGCCAGGGGCTTTGGGGACCGGGTGCGGGAGTTCGAGGTCTCCAGCGCCACGGTGGAGCTGGCCGCTGCCGCTCTGGGCTGTGAAGGCGCCCGCATTGCCAAGACGCTGTCCTTTAAGTTAAGCGACGGCGTGGTGCTCATTGTCGCCGCCGGCGACGCCAAGGTGGACAACCACAAGTTCAAGGAGAAGTTCCATCAGAAGGCCAAGATGCTCACCGCGGAGGAAGCGGTGGAGCTGGTGGGCCACGCTGTCGGCGGGGTGTGTCCCTTCGGCGTCAACGACGGGGTGCGGGTCTACCTGGATGAGAGCCTGCGCCGCTTTGACATTGTCTATCCGGCCTGCGGCAGCTCCAACTCGGCGGTGAAGCTCACCCCGGAGGAGCTCTGTGCCGCCTCCGGCGGCGAGTGGGCCGACCTGTGCAAGCTGCCGGAGCCGGCGGCGGAATAGGAGGGGAGCGAGATGGTCTACCTCTCCCACTACCAGTCCCCGGTCTGCCCGCTGACGCTCGCCAGCGACGGCGAGCACCTCACCGGCCTGTGGATGGACGGGCAGAAGTACTTCCTCGGGTCGCTGGCCGGCTGCCCGACCGAGGACCGCCCGGAGCTGCCGGTGCTCCGGGAGGCCGCCGCCTGGCTGGACCGGTATTTTGCCGGGGAACGGCCGGATCCGCTCTCCCTGCCGCTGGCTCCGGCGGGCAGCGGCTTCCGCCGGCTGATCTGGCAGCTGCTGCTTGAGATCCCCTACGGCTCGGTGACCACCTACGGCGCCCTGGCCGAGGAGGCCGCCCGGCGGCTCTCCCGCCCGACGATGAGCGCTCAGGCGGTGGGCGGAGCGGTGGGGCACAATCCCATCTCCATCATCATACCCTGCCACCGGGTGGTGGGCGCCAGCGGCAGCCTGACCGGCTACGCCGGCGGCCTGGAAAAGAAGATCGCCCTGCTCACCCACGAGGGGGTAGATGTGACCCGCTTCTTCCGGCCAAAGACCGGCACCGCCCTCTGAATCCCATAAAAACCGCCCGGTGGAGACCGGGCGATTTTTTATCTCTCCGGCAGCCTCAGCCGCCGGAGGCTGGAGCCGGACAGCGTCTCTACGGTGAGCGCCACCTCCGCCCCCGGCTCCGGAAAACCTTCCTCCGGCAGCGGAAACACCGCCGTAATCTCCCGCGCAGCCCGGGGTCCCACCGTCACCGGCAGCTCCCAGCGGGTGCCGTCCCACTCGAATGCCAGAAGGGTCAGCGGAGCGGGGGCGTGATTTTGCAGCCGCAGGCACAGTGCCACCGCCGGGCGTCCCCCCCGCCGCCGTCCGTTCCCAGCCGGTGAGTTCCACCGAAAAGTTCTCCGCCGGCCGCCGGCGCAGCAGAGACGCCATGCCCAGTATAAGCCCGGCACAGCCGAGCAGCAGAATGATCCAATCCATACCGTCATCACGCTCCTCCTTTTCCCTATCCTATCACTCTCCCCGCAGCCTTTGCAACGGCAAAAAGCGGCGCCCGTCCCCTTTTCGGGGCAGGCGCCGCTTTTCTTCTGTCGGGGACGGGCTGTCCGGACCCGTCCCTCCGGAGGGATCGCTCAGCGATCGGTCACTCGGGTATATCTGTTATTTGGCAGCGGACATATCGGCGGTGGAGACGATCTTGACCTTGCCGCTCTTCATCCGCAGGTAGGGGTAGGTAAAGACAATGATGGTCATAACCACCGAGCCGATGGCCAGCGGCAGGGTGAGGTTGCGCAGCGAGAACAGAGATGATGAAGAACACCAGCAGCGCCAGCGCGGCGGTGATGAGCTGGTGATCCTTGAGCACCGGGATCAGGTCGCCGAGGTAGCTGGCAATGGAGATGCCGAAGGCCGACCAGTTCAGCGAGCTGATGAACATGGCGGTGCCGGCCACACCGGTGAGCAGGGGGTGAGCACCAGGGCGTCCTGGGAGTACATACCGCCGGATACCTGGAACATGGCGGAGGTAAAGACATACCGCACCTGCTGGCTCATCTGGAACAGCATACCGACAGTCAACGCCAGGGTGACGCTGCGGCCGGTGGCGGAGATACCGGAGTCGACCATCGTGAAGATGCCCGCTCCGATGATGCCGCCGATGGCCATAAAGGTCAAATCGAAGAGATTCATCTTCTTCTGTTGCTTTGGCATGATCAAATTCGTCTCTTCCAAATGATTTTTGGAGTCCTCTCCCGTGCCTTGTGCGTTATTCCCATCACCTGCCGGTCGATCGTTGTCGGAATTGCACAGTTTTTTTCGCCGATGCAACCCTGTTTTTTTCACAACGCCATTTTACACCCGGCTTTAATTGGCTGTCAAGGGAAGCTTATTTGTTTTTACGCAAATCCTGCACCGTTTGCTGATTTTCTACGGTTTATACAAAGCCGGTGCAGGATCTCTGCGTAGATTGCAGACAAAAATCGTCTGCTTTTTGTCAAACCGGTGCCGCCGCCGAGAGAGCCCCCGAAATCCGTCCCAAAAAAGAAAACACCCGCCGGGCGGAAATCCAGCGGGTGTTTGAAAGGAGGTACCGGAGCGGTAAAACTGTGAGCCGTTCCGGCAGGTATATTCGCTTACTTGCTCTCAGCAGTGGCAGACATATCGGTGGTGGAAACGATCTTGACCTTGCCGCTCTTGAGCCGCAGATACGGATAGACGAAGACGACTACGGTCATGATCAGCGAGCCGATGGCCTGAACCATGGTCAGGTTGCGCAGCGAGAACAGCGAGGTGATCAGCGAGGTGACGATGGAGATCGCCAGCAGGGTCTTGAACAGGCCCTTGGAGACCTTGATGGAGCAGTGCTCCCACTCCTCGGGATACATCTCAGGCAGCTTCATACCACGGTAGTTCTTGATGGCGGTGACGATCATCGAGGGCACCATTACCATCGAGATGATCTCGTCCAGAGCGAAGCCGGACATGATCGGGACGATGTTGATGATGTAGAGCAGAATGAAGATAAACAGACGGTTCTTGAAGATGGAAGGCAGCCAGCCATCGTCCGCCATGCCCATCAGGGTAAGGGGAGTACCCGGTACCGAGGAGAGCAGCGAGGTGGAGATGGACAGCAGCGCGCCGCCGATGATGAAGAAGCTGGTGACAGCCACGGGCATGAACATGCCGCCGATGGCACCCAGGTTCTGGTCAGCGACCTGCGCATAGGGAGCCACGCCGGAGGCTACATAGCCGAGCAGCGCATACACTACAACTACGCACAGCTGGGAGATGAGCCAGGCCTTGGGGATATCCCGCTTCGGGTTCTCGGCCAGAGCCTGAACGTTCATGATCTTGGTGGCACCGCCGCAGGCGAAGCTCATCAGGGCGATAGCGGTCAGGAAGTCTACGCCGCCGCCATAGAAGTAGGGCTCACCCTCGAAGCCGCCGGGCTGTACCTTGGTAATGCCGTAGAAGATGAACAGGCCCAGTGCGATAAATTTGAGGATACCCATCGCGTTGAGCACCTTGGTAAAGGCCTGAACGCCGATGTAGCCGATGACGAAGAATACCAGCAGCGCCGCACAGGCGGTGAGCTCCGGATAGCCCTTGAGCACCGGGAACAGGTCGCCCATGTAGCTGGCGATGGAAATGCCGTACACCGACCAGTTCAGCGCGTTGATGAACAGCATGACGCCGGCCGCACCGGTGAGCAGGGGGTTGAGAACCAGCGCATCCTGGGAGTACATACCGCCGGATACCTGGAACATAGCCGAGGTAAACACATAGCGCACCTGCTGGCTCATCTGGAACAGCATACCGACGATCAACGCCAGCGTGATGCTTCGGCCGGTTACCGCAATACCGGAGCCCACGCTCGAGAAGATGCCCGCACCGATGATTCCGCCGATGGCCATAAAGGTCAGGTCGAACAGGTTCATCAGCTTACCTTTTTTTGCCATAGTTTTCGCCTCTTTCTGTCTGTGTTGAACGAATCGTCCGGCCCTTTCCGCTCCGGGTCCGGCTGCGTACACCGGCCTTGTGAAAGCTGTACAAAAACTTTCACAAATCCTCCGATGCTTTTATCGTTAAGGTCATTGTACACAAGAAAATCCTCGCTGTCAAGCGCCGCTCTGCCTCCGCCGCTCAAAAATCGGACTCACATTCTTCACAAAAAATTCATCTTCTCTTTGGTTCTTTTGGCGAAGGAATTTTTGCACCACCGGATCTTTTCTGCCGCCGCACCCGTCAAAAACCCTACTTTTTGTGGAAACCGTCAGTCAGAGGCCGCTCCCCTTTGGCGAAAGCTCCAAAGTCTACCGCCGCCGTCCGGTTGAAAAAAATCCGCCGTCCCGCAGAAAAAACGGCGACATTCACAAAAAAAGCACTGAAACTTTGGCGCGAAAAGCCGCCGTCCAAAGGGCGGTTTTCCCTTTTTTCGGCAAAAAAGGAGCCGCCTTCCGGCAGCTCCCGTCTGTTTAATTTGCTATCTATCAGGCCCTGCGGTCCGCATAGCCTTTGACAATCTCCAGCACCACCTGGGTGCAGCGCTCCATATTCTCCTTGGTGTTGCACTCATAGCGGCCGTGGGCGTTGGCGCCGCCGGTACCCAGGTTCGGGCAGGGCAGCCCCATGTAGCTCAGGGTGGCGCCATCGGTACCGCCGCGGATCGGAACCGTCACCGGCTCGGCGCCGATGGCCCGGATCGCCGCCTCGGCGATGGTGATGACCTCAAACACCGGCAGGATCTTCTCCTTCATATTGCGGTAGGTGTGGGTCAGGTCGATGGTCACGGTGCCCTCACCGTACTTGCCGTTCAGGAAGGCCGCCGCCTTTTCCAGCATCTGCTCCCGCTCGACGAGCTTGTCCGCGTCGTGGTCCCGGAGGATATAGGTGGCGGTGGTCTGCTCCACGCCGCCGGTGATGCCGGTCAGGTGGTAGAAGCCCTCATACCCGTCGGTGTACTGAGGACGCTCGCCGGCAGGCAGCAGCGCGTCGAACTCAAAGGCGATGCTCTGACTGTTCTTCATCCTGCCCTTGGCGGTGCCCGGATGGATCGAATAGCCCTGGAAGGTGACCACCGCCTGGTCGGCGTTGAAGTTCTCATACTCGATGGAGCCCACGGCGCCGCCGTCCAGCGTATAGGCCAGCTCCGCCCCAAAGCCCGGCACATCGAACTTCAGCGGACCGCGGCCGATCTCCTCATCCGGGGTGAAGCCCAGGCACACCTTGCCGTGGGGGATCTCCCCCCGGAGCAGAATCTCGGCTGCCTCGAGGATCTCGGCGATGCCCGCCTTGTCATCCGAGCCGAGCAGCGTGGTGCCGTCGGTGGTGATCAGTGTCTGCCCGGCGAAGGTCTTGAGCACCGGGAAGGCCTCCGGTGAGAGGATATGCCCGCTGCCGGTCAGCAGCACATCGCCGCCGTCGTAGTTCTCGATGACCTGGGGCTTGACACCGATGCCGTTGAACTCCGGCGCCGTATCCATATGAGCGATAAAGCCCACCGCCGTCCGGTCCTCATACCCCGGGGTAGCCGGGATCTCGCCGTAGACATAGCCGTCCTGCAGCCGCACATTCGAGACACCCATCTCCTCCATCACCTTCACCAGGTGGTTGGCCACATCCAGCTGCATCGCCGTGGACGGGCAGGTGGGGCCGGCCGGGTCGGACGGGGAGTCGATCCGCACCAGGTCGAGGAATTTTTCAAGTACGCCCATAGTTTTCTTACCTCCTAACCCGCTCTCGGCGGGAGATCTGTACCTCTATTCTATCACGCTGCCCGGCCCGGCGCAACGGGTCAGCGACAGGAGGCATAGGGCAGGTCGATGAGCCTGCCGTCCTCCCCCTCCTCCATAAAGCGCAGCGTGCTGAACTGCTCTTTTTCCCCGTAGGGCACCACCCGAACCAGCTCCCCGGCACCAAGATCGACCTCCAGCAGCGCCTTTGCCGGCAGCCGCTCGCTCTCAGCGACATAGCTGCCGAGCCACAGCCGCCCCGCTTCATACCGAGCGGCTTCCACTGCGCCAAACGGGGCGGGGAGCTCCAGCTCCAGCACCTCGCCGGCCGTCTCCCCGAGGGGGGCGGTATGCACCGTCAGCCGGCTGGCGTCCCGGCCGCGCCCGGCCAGACTTCCCCAACACCAGCTCTCCCCGTCCCGAAGGAAGAAATCCACCTCTTCCCGGGACAAGAGGCTCCGCTTCGTCTCCCCGGTGGCAAGGTCCACCCGGGCCAGCTCCCAATCTGCCCCGTTTTCCAGCAGCAGCCAGGCCTCGCCCTCCCAGAGGAACATCTCCCTGGCCGAACCTGCAAGCTCCGCCGGCACTGTCGTAAAGCTCCCTGCCGCCGGATCCAGCACCGCCAACAGGAGCCGGGGTTCCGCCGTCTCACCGGCAGCCGCAGCCTGGGTCAGCAGTACGCAGCAGTGCCTTCCATCCCAGACGGCAAGGCCCGGCAAGCTCTCCCAGCCAGGGATGTCCGGCAGACTGTACCGCTGGGCCGCGCCATCCCGGACGGCATAGAGCCGCAGCGCCTCCCCGTCCTTCCCGAAAAAGCCCGCCAGATCCCATTCCGCGGTGCAGAGGTGGAAGAACGCCTGACCGGTGTGATCGCTGAGGGCCAGATAGTCCCCGGCCGGCACCCCCTCCAGCGCATACACCGGCTCCAGCTGCCGGTGGAGCATCGTCCCCCGGTACGCGTGCTGGGCGCCCCGGTCGGTAGGCTGCAGCACTCCATCGGTGTAAAAGCTCTCCTCCCGGAGCAGTTCGGTCAGCGTGTACTCATAGCTGTACAGGTGGAGGGAGAGCCCCTCCGGCCCTTCGGCCAGCGTCACCACCGGCAGCCCTTCCGCCGGGTCCGGCGGGAACAGTCCGTCCATCCCCCCGCCGGCCAGAGCCGCCGCCCCGAGCCCGGCGGCCAGCACCAGCCCTATCACCGCAAGCCTTTTTCTCATTACAGCGCCCCCTTTTCCTCTTTTCTCCAGTATACCGTCCCGGGGCTGGGCTGTAAAGGGCTGGCTTGGCCAAATTTCCCCCTGTCCTCCCGCCGATCCGCCCAAGGGCACCAAAAAAGGGCGCTGGTCGGGCGCCCTTTTCTGGTATAAGAGGAATGCGTTCCGTCTTTCGCAGGGGGAAATTCACAGATTTTCCGGGTCCATATCCTGGGTGGTGACGATGTTCACCTTGCCGCTCTTGAGCCGGATCCACGCCCAGACAAAGATCAGCGCAGTGGCCACCACGGTACCGATGGCCAGCGGCAGCGTCAGGCTGGTGAGGGAGAAGAAGCCGGTCATCAGCGAGGTGATGATGGACACCACCATCAGGAACCGGTAGAAGGCCGGCGAGCACTTCAGGCCGCTGTTGGCCCACTGCTCGGGATAGCGCTCGGGCAGGTTCATCGCCTGCACATTGGCCAGAGCGCCGATCACCATACCGGGCACCAGCATCATCGAAACGATGTTGTCCAGCGTGAAGCCTCCGATCACCGGCAGAATGGACAGCACCGCCAGAATGACAACGACATTGAGCTTCTTCTTAAAGAAGCCGGGCAGCCAGCCGTCCTCGGCAATACCCATAATCATGTAGGGATAGCTGGAAACACCGCCGAGCAGAGCCGTGGACAACGAGCACATGGCGCCGCCGACGATGAAGAAGATGAACAGCGGGCCGGGCAGGACCATCTCGGCCATAAAGCCCAGGTTCTGGCCGGCTACCTCGGAGTAGGGGGCGATGCTGGAGGCCACAAAGCCCAGCAGGAAGTAGACGCCCGCCACCAGGATCGAGGCGATGAAGAAGGCCTTCGGGATGTTTTTCTTCGGGTTTTCGGCGATGCCCTGGACGTTGATGATGTTGGTGGCGCCGTTGCAGGTGAAGGACATAAGCGCCACGGCGGTCAGGAAGCTGACACTGCCGTTGATGAAGTAGGGCTCGCCCTCAAAGCCGCCCATCTGCACCTTGGTCAGGCCGAAGCCGATGAACAGCGCCAGCGCGATGAACTTGAGAATGCCCAGCGCGTTGATCGCCTTGGCGAAGATCTCCGCCCCGGTGGAGCCAAGGACGAAGAAGAGCACCAGCACCAGGCAGGCCACCGGCACCTGATAGGGGGCCAGCACCGGGAACAGGTCGCTGAGATACTGGGCCATCGAGATGCCGAAGACCGAGAAGCTCACCGAGGAGATCGTTGTGACGATGCCGCTGACGCCGGACATGAACGGCGAGAGTACCAGTGCGTTCTGGGAGTACATACCGCCGGAGAGCTGGAACATCGACGAGGTGAAGATGTACCGGATCTGCTGGGACATGGTAAAGATCATACCCACCACCAGAGCCAGCGCCACGCTGCGCCCGGTGGTGGCGATGCCGGTACCCACCATCGAGAAGATACCGGCGCCGATGATGCCGCCGATCGCCATAAAGGTCAGGTCGAACAGGCTCATCTTCTTTTGATTCTGCATATACATTCGCCTCTTTCTTTTTTCTGCCTGGCGGAGCGGCCGCTGTGCCGGCCCTCTCTCCGCCTCAGCCCGCATCCCCCTCCCGGGTTTGTGCAGGCTGCCTTAAAAATCCTGCAAAAGCCGGGGATTTTTGGCTTTTATATTGTCATTATACCCCCCCCCGGCACTTTGTCAATCGAAAGCGCCGTTTTTGCAGGGGCCAAACTTACGCCGTCATTTTTTTGCATCTTTCACAAAACCGTCCCCGGGGTTGACAGTTCTCTTTTGTAAACAAAAAGGAGGCTCTTCCACAAAAGTGGAAGAGCCTCCTGTCCGGTTGTGTTTTTTCGAGTTACAGGGTGGCCAGGATCGCCTTGGCCAGCTTGTCCAGAGCCTCCATCTGGCTCTCCTTCATCGCCGACCGCAGGGTGAAGGGCTCAGCCAGCAGCTCCATATCCTTCATCTCCGCCAGCTTCCCGGCCATGATCTTGCCCGACTGGGGCGCCCAGGAGCCATTCTCGATAAGGGCGCAGCGGCGGTTCTGGACATTGAGGGCCGCCAGATCCTCGATGAAATTGGCCATCTTCGGGTAGAGGCCGTTGTTATAGGTCGGCGCGGCGAACACCAGCGTGCTCGCCCGGAACACATCGCTCACCAGGTAGGACACATCGGTCTTGGATACATCCCGGACGGTGACGCCCCGGGCGCCGCCGGCCACCAGCTTGGCCGCCAGCAGATCGGCCACCGAGGCGGTGTTGCCGTACATCGACCCATAGAAGATGGCCACTGTCTGCTCCTCGGGGGCATAGGTGCTCCACTTCTGGTAGAGATCCAGCAGCCAGCCCAGGTCTTTGCGCCAGACGGCGCCGTGCAGCGGGCAGATGACGGCGATGTCCAGCGCCGAGGCCTTTTTCAGCACCGCCTGCACCTGCATGCCGTACTTGCCGACGATGTTGGAGTAGTAGCGGCGCATCTCGCCGTGGAGCGCCTTGAAGTCCAGGTGCTCGTCGCTGAAGAGCACCCCATCCAGCGCCCCAAAGCTGCCGAAGGCGTCGGCGGAGAAGAGGATCTTCTCGGTGGTGTCGTAGGTCATCATGGCCTCCGGCCAGTGGACCATCGGCGCCATTACAAAGGTGAGCTTGTGATGCCCCAGATCCAGGATATCCCGCTCCTTGACGGTGATCATCCGCTCCTCCATCGGGAAGTCGTAGAACTGGGCCATCAGGCCGAAAGTCTTGCTGTTGCCCACCAGCTTCATGCCGGGGTAGCGGCGGCAGAGCTCCTCGATGTTGGCGCAGTGGTCCGGCTCCATGTGGTTGACGATCAGGTAGTCCGGCTGCCGGTCGCCCAGGGCGGCGGCCACATTCTCCAGATACTGGGCGGTCACGCTGGAGTCGGCGGTGTCCAGAATGGCTACCTTCTCATCCAGGATCACATAGCTGTTGTAGGATACCCCATCGGGCACCGGGAACATATTCTCAAAGAGAGCCAGACGCCGGTCACTGGCGCCGACCCAGATCACGCTGTCGGTCACAGGGCGGATATTCTGCATCGTAAGCACCTTCCTTATATTTTTAGTCTATTCTGCGCCTATTGGGCGGGAAACTATACTGATTTAGTCCTCTACAATAGGATACCACAGCCGGCGCCTGGTGGCAAGATGGGTTTTTCACCGAAAAAGCACCAGCAGAGCGTGAAATCTTTGGCAATCTACTCGGTCTGCTCCCCGGCCATGGCCTCCCGGACCCGGGCCAGGCGGCCCTCATGCTCCAGCTCCAGCTGCCGGAACAACTTGACCAGCATTACCACCGCAGCGATGGCCAGGCACAGTTCGGCGGTGAACTGGGCATAGGCCAGCCCGTAAAGCGGGAAGAGGAAATTGAGCAGCAGCAGAGCCGGGATCTCCAGCACCACCTTGCGCAGCAGCGCGAAGGCAAGGGCATTTTTACCCAGGCCTACCGCTTGGAACACCGCCACCGCCAGAAAGTCCATACACTGGAAGGGCAGTGCCAGGCAGAAGCCTCGCAGGAATCGGGTTCCGGTCTCCACAATCTCCGGATTCTCCATAAACAGGCTCACCACCTGTGGAGCGAAAATGTAGTAGAGCAGCGAGACACAGGCCAGACAGGTCACCGCCAGCCGAGCCGCGAAGAGGAAACTCTTCTTCATCCGGGGGATATTGTCACTGGCGTAGTTGTAGCTCACCAGCGGCATGATCCCCTGAGAGAGGCCGTTGGAGACCTGAAATGGCACCTGGTTGACCTTCTGTGCGATGCCCATAGCCGCCACAGCTGTGGCTCCATAGGCAGAGGCCAGATTATTGAGGATAGTCATGCCGGTGACATTGAGCAGGTTCTGGATCGAGGCCGGGATGCCCACCATGCACACCTCCCGGACGATGGAGGGCTCAAAGCTGAGTTTGCGGATATCGTAGCACACATACGTATGCCCCCGCCGGACGGTGAGCAACACAAAGAAGTACCCACAGGCCACACAGTTGGAGAGGAAGGTGGCCAGTCCCGCCCCGGCGGCCCCCATATTCAGTCCCCAGGGCAGCACAAAGATCGGATCGAGGACGATGTTGAGCAGGCAACCGCTCATCGTGCCGATGCTGGCATGCATGGCACTACCCTCGGCCCGGACCAGGTAAGCCATCACCACATTGAGGATAGCCGGCGCCGCGCCAATATTCACCGTCCAGAACATATAGGCATCAGTTGCAGCAGAAGTGGTGGCATCCGCCCCGAGAAGGGACAGCAGCGGCCCCTTAAAAATGGTGCACCCGATAGAGAAGATCAGTCCGCAGAAGATGGCGCACCAGATCCCAAAGGTGGACCCCTTTTCCACACGCTCATAGTCTTTCCGGCCCAGTGCCCGGCTCATCATACTCGAACTGCCAACACCGAACAGGTTGTTAATAGCATTGAAGGCCAGCATCACCGGCGCCGCCAGCGTAACGGCGGCATTCTGCACCGGGTCGCCCAGCAGTGCCACAAAGTAGGTATCCGCCAGGTTGTAGAGTACCGTCACCAGCGAGCTGAGGATGGTAGGCACCGCCAGTGTGGCTACCGCCCGGGGTATGGCCATCCTCTCAAAAATTTCCGGTTTATCCTGCTGCAAATCCAGTCCCTCCCGTTTCACAAAAAAACTTCCCGCCGGTTCCGCCGGCGGGTGCAGCGATCTCATATTCCTGTATTAAAAACAGTATACCACAAAATTCCCGGCTTGTTAAGCCGCTGGAAAGATGGTATCCTTATCTTAAATAGCCGGGAATCCGGCGGATTGAGAGGGAAGGGAATTGACCGATTTTTTCATCCAACTCATCGACAGCCGCCTCCCATCGGACTGGTGGCAGACGGTGATGGGGCGCCTGCTCCGGGTGGGGGATCCGGTGGAACTGCGCCTCTGGCCGGAGGAGAGCGCCGAGCTCCGGCTCGCCGCCGCCCTTGGCCCCGTTACCGCTGAGGGCTGGGAGCGGGTGGCCCGCGGAACTCTGACACGGGAGCTCCGGACTGCCCTTCTGGCCGCGCCTCCGGCGGACGGCAGCGGCTATCCCAAAATGACCCGGTTTTTCACCATACACGCGAAAAACAGCCGCTGTGACCTCTGGAGCCAGCACTACGGCACCGAGCTGGCGGTCTCCCTCCGCGACCCGGAGGACGCCGCCTTCCTTCGGCAGGTGCTGGCCCGGTACCCGGAAGGGTTCAGCGTCAGCGAAGGGGATGGCCTCTTCCCGCCGGGGCAATAGCCGGTTTCACTCCCCGGCAGGCCTCTTCCATCAGCATACTCCACTAGCGAACGCCTTCACCCGGGCGTTCTTTTTTATGCAAAAGGTAAGCTGCAAAAGCTGCACAAAAGGCGTGGATGTTTTCCGGCAGAAGAGGAAAAATCGCAGTCCCGCAAGGGACAATTTCACCTCTTTGTCCATTGTGAGAACCGGCTTTTCTCCCTTCTGTCAAAGAGGGCAGGCCTCTTTTGGCAAAGATGCCGGAAGACAGGAGACGCAGAACAAATATGAACAGTTTGTAAATTTGCCCGGAAAACAGTTGACTTAGTCAGATAATTGCGATAAAATAACTGACATAGTCAGACAAATCGAAAGGGGGCACTTTTCATGGAACACCGACCACTGGAAACCCTCGGCGGGCTCATCAGCCTGCTGCGCAGCGACCTCTCCGCCTACCTGAGCGAGAGGCTGGCCGCCTATGGGCTCACACCGGGGCTCTACCTCTTTTTGCGGGCCGTTGGGGAGCGGCAGGGCGCCACCCCGTCGGAGATCGCTGCCGCCACCCGGGCGGACAGCGGCCACACCGCCCGCAGCCTGCAAAAGTTAGAGGAGAGGGGGCTGCTTGCCCGGAGCCCGAATCCGGCGGACCGGCGGAGCACCTCCCTGCGGTTGACCCCCGCCGGGGAGGAGGCTCTGGCCGGATGCCGGGGACTCTTTGCCGAGTGGGACCGGCAGATGCTCTCCGGCCTCACCGAGGCGGAGCGGCAGACCCTGTTCCCACTGCTGGCCAAGCTGGTACACCAGATGCGCCATGCCTCCCAGTCTCCGGCCCGGCCGGAGAGCCCCGGAGACCTGCCCGGCGGCTCCGGACGCTGACTGTTTGCCCGTCCATTCACCCATATTTTAGCGATACTAATGAAAAGGAGATTTTGCCCTATGCTCACCCGTTCTGCCAAGATCTGGCTCGTCTTTGCCATCCTGCTCTGCTCCGCCACCACCGTCCTCAACCTGATGGAAGGGCGCATTCCGTCGGTGGTGCTTGCCGTCGTCGAGATCGCCGCGCTGGTGGTACTGCTGGTACCCCGGCGGAAGATCGGCTTCCCGATCCTCTGCGGCTGCTATGCCCTGTCCTTCGTCACCGGCGTCTACGGCGGCCTCACCGGCGGCACCGGCCTGGCTCTGGCCATCGGCGCTTCGGCCATCGGGTCGCTGCTGGTGCCCGGCCTGACCTGGGTCTTTCTGAGAAAGAGCCTGCCGACCATGGCCTGAGTCCTCTGCAAAAAAAGCCCCTTTCCCCGCCAACCGGCGTGGGAGAGGGGCTTTTTGCGTCGTAGAAAAAGAGGGTCCGCCGGTGAGCCCGGCAAGGCGTACAAAGAGACGGTCTGTCTCTTTGGAAAAGGGGGATGTCAGGGCTCCAGGCGGTGGAGTTCGGCACGAAGCTCGGCGAGGAGGGAGGCCTTTTCCTCCGGGAGGTCGTGGCCGGTGACACAGCGGGTAAAGGGGAGGGCTTCCAGCGCCGCCAGCATCTGCCGCAGGCGGGCAGGGTCATAGCCGCCGTCCCGGCCATAGAAGTCGCCGCAGATCATATCCCCCAAGAAGGCAAAGCTCTGCCCGGGCAGCAGCACCGCCACTGCGTCGCCGGAGTGGGTATCCGGCAGCTCGAGGAGCTCCGCCACCACCCCGCCAAGGTCCAGCCGCAGCCGGCCCGAGAAGGTCAGATCCGCCGGGCGGACGGCAATGGCGGCGGGACAGGGGTACTCCCGGCGGAGATGGGTATCGCAGAAGGGGATCTCTTCCCCGGTGGCCAGGCGCCGGGCCATCTCCTCCTCGGTCCAGCCCCACCGGGACACCCGCTCCAGTTCCCGCTGGGTGCGCTCACCGGCCAGCGACGGGCAGGTGAGCCCGGCAAGGCCGAAGCTGTGGTCCCAGTGCCAATGGGTGAGCACCACCAGTGCCGGGGCGGGCAGGCCCTGCTCTGCCAGCGCCCGGTGGAACAGAGCCAGATGGGCCGGGGAAGCCCCGGCATCGATCTGGAGGCTCCAGCGGTCGCCGTGGACATAGCCCAGCACCGGGCGGTCCCGTTCCTCCTCCGGCGGCAGCAGCCAGATCCGCTCCGCCGCCCGGTGCAGCAGACCATCTGTCATGGACATCACAGCCCTCCTCTCCTTATTGTATATTTTTCTATAAAAATACGCCGGGGAGGCGAAGGGCTCGTCTCTCCGGCGCAGGGTGCAGGATCAGTTGGCTGCCTGTTCGGCACGGCCCTTTTCGATCAGGCGGGCGGCGATATCCACCGCACCGGCGACGATGTCGGCGCAGCGGCGCTGCTGCTCCATCAAGGCCGGGTCCCGGCCGGCACAGAGCTCGGCGCACTTGACCGAGCCGAACTCCCGCTCAAACTCGTCCATGAACTCGTCCACCAGCCGGTAGAGCAGACCCATCTCCTGGCCCACCTCGGTGCGGCCGAAGTTGGCCCCGAGGGCGACCACGCAGCCGTTCACGGCGCCGCAGTTGGCACAGTGGCCCATGTTGCCGTGCAGGCCGGTCATGATGCGTACCGTGTCCAGCGGCAGATCGGCATAGCCGTTTTCGATGAGCCAGCGAAGGCTGCTCTCGGCGCAGGAGAGGCCGTCGTCGCTGAAGTAGGGGATCTTTTCGTTGAGTACCTGATGCATAAAAATGCACTCCTTTCTCCTATCCTATCAGACAGTATAGCCCGCCGGGAAGCGGCTGTCAACACCGGGGAAAAGGCCCCGGCAAAAAGGACCGCCCATGTGGACGGTCCTTCTCTGTTCTCAGGTCTCCAGCGCCGCCCGGACAAGAATCCGCCTTGTGCGGGTGACATCGCAGGTGAAGAGCGTCAGGTCCCAGTCGCCCTGTTCGAGGGCCTCCCGGTCCCCGGCGTCGATCTCGGTGACCTCGGTGACGGTGTAGGTGTAGGTCACACCGTCCAGGTTCTGCCAGGTGATCCGGCTGCCGGGGGCAAGCTCTCCCAGCCGGCCGAAGTGGGTGCGGTAGTTGTGCCCGGCCACCACCAGCTGCCCCGGCTCAAGGGCCAGGTCGTCGGTGTAGCGGCAAGGGGCCACCGCCAGCAGGTCCTGGGTGTAGTCGGCCAGCACCGGCAGGCTCAGCCCGAGGTCGGGCAGGCCCACCACGCCGATGACCTCATACCCCGCCCAGGGGTCTCCGGTCACCTCCGGGGCCGGCAGGTCTGCCGGAGCGGCGATGCGTGTCTCGACAGCGGCGAGCAGGTCGGCGGTCTGCCGGGCGGCCCGGCGCTCAGTTAGGAGGTTCTGCCCGGCCAGCAGGGCGCCGGCCAGCAGAAGCAGCGCTCCCGCTGCCACCAGCAGCCGCCGGGGCCGGGTGAGGGCGGCGAGCTTATCGCGCATCGTCATCGCCCTCCTTTTTCTTTCTGCGGGGCAACAGGCCGGTGGTGATCAGTGCGATACCGGTGCCGGCCAGCAGCGCCGGAGCGGTCCAGTTCAGGCCGGTATCCGGCAGCGGATCCCGGTGCGGGCGGTCCCCCGGATCGGGGTCGCGGTGCGGGTGCGGGTCGGGATCGGGATCCCGGTCGCCGCCGCCTCCGCCGCCGCCCCGGTAGTTCTCGTAAGTTGCGGTCAGCTCCACACCGGCCTGAATTTCTCCCGTGGCTCCGGTTGCCGTCACCCGATAACCGGCGTTGTCACTTTCGGTTACAGTGTACTGAGTTCCGCCAGGCAGACAGTCAATCCGCATGGATTCCCCATCCTTTAGCTGGAACTGCTCGCCGCTGGCGATCTCGCCGGACTGGACTGTTCCATCCTGCAGGGTCTTTTCATAGGGGAAGCTCTCCGCCAGAGGATTTTCCGCCGGGTCAGTGAAGGTCACCGTAAAGGTGAAGTCCTTCCTATGATCGCCCCGGCTGCCGGTTACGCGCTTGGTAATAAGAAGCCGCCCTTCACCGGTATTGGTCAGGGTAAAGCCCTCCTCCGGTAAGGTTGTGCTGTCCGCCGATTCCGGATAGACGGTCACGGCGTATCGTTCGCCGGTCTCACTCTCCAGCACCTCCCGTACCTCGTAGTTGATCAGTTTGCCATTTTCGTCATATTTGGGCAAGTCCTCAAAAATGCACGACCAAGTGTTTTCTGTTTTCCCAAGCAGGCGGGCAAGCAGCCCGGTGGCGCTCAATTTCTGGGTTCGTACCGGTTTCTCGTCATCGTTTGCATAGAGCTCCAGCGTGATATTCTCCGGCCGGTAGCCGAAGGCGTCATTGTTGTCATCCCACACCTTGGCTACCGGGATATCCAGCGTATCTTTCAGGGTATTGGTGAAGATTACCTCACCGTTCACGGGCTCCGGTTCAGGGGCCTCGGCCTCGTAGTGGCCCATGCCAGGAATTTCCGGAATCGATACTTCCTCAACCTCGTAGATGTAGACTTTGCCCTCCTTATCCGCCATGGGCAGGCCGGTGTAGGTCAGGGTCCAGGTGTTGTCGTCGCTCTTGATCCACTCAGGCTGCTCGATTTCAACCTTCTGTCTTTCTCCGCCTTTCGGCGTACGGTAAAGGGTAAGGGTCAAATTATCCGGCCGTGTACCGTAAGCATTGCTGTTATCCTTCCAGTGTTTGATGATGGTAAGATCCCGGTAACCGATGTTCAGAATCGTGGTATGATCCGCTTCCTGTCCTTCGGTAGTCCAGGTGTAGTAAACATCATACCGGTCGCTGCCGCTGCCCACAGTTGCAAAGCCTTCCGACGGCTCCGGTACTGCAGCGTCTCCAATCATCAGCTCCAAGGCGTAATAGTAATAAAGATCTCCATTGGCATCATACTTGGGCAGGTTGTTTACTGTCTGTGTCCCCGCCTGCTGGAAGGTCAGCGTCATCTGGCCCTCACCGGAAGCGGCGGGCACTTCGTTGACATCCAGTTTTCGACCCACCTCCGTCTGGTTGGTGGTGCGGTAGATGCCCACGGTCACCTCTTTCGGAGAAACCCCGCCGGCAAGGCCCCAGCTCTTGGTAACCTGGAACGAGGTCTTCTGGGTGTTGACAAACCGCCAAATGTCGTAGGATTCGCCCTCAACCTTATACTTCTCCTGTTCGTCTTCCTGGAGATAGTTGCCTCCTTGGCCGTTTTCCACCGTTTCCACAATGCAGTAGCTGGTTTTTCCATCTGTGAGAAGACTTCCCGGCATCCGCAGGGGCAGGCCTTCCCACACGGCCATCCAGCGGCCGTCGGCATCCGGCTCAAGCTCATAGCTGACATCATCTGTCGAGGTATCTTCCTCTCCTTTGAGGGATACCTCCCCTGCGGGGGCCGGTACATTGACCCAATTGCCCGAGGTATTCTGATACTGCAGCTGGAAGGTCACGCCATCGGTAAGTTCTTCGTCCCGGATCCACTGTTTGGAGGCGTAGAGCTTGGTGGTGTCCAGCGTGTTGACCACGGTGGTATTATTATCCTTATAGGTCACGGTATAGGCGGTGTTGTAGTGATCGTCCGCGTCCAGGACATATTCGGATGTATCGCCTTTATTGGCAATATCCGCTATGGCAGCGGCTATTGCTTCATCCTCGGTATCCACCCAATTAAACTCCGCCGAAAGTTCCCTTGCCCGGTAGGTATATGTTTCGCCTTCACTATTTTTCACAGGCAGGCCGGTGACCTCTTCGCTCATCTCGGCATTCTCATTGTTCCCATAGAGGGTGACAATGAGCGGCTGGGGGCTACCATCCTCCGTCCTGTAGACGTGCTCCCAGTTTGTGTTATCCGTAGAACGCTGGATGAGGAAGCTGGTCTGCCAGGTGTAGCCTCCTTCGCGCTCGGTTTCGGGGCGGGTGCCATAGGCATTGTTGTTGTCGCCCTCCCACCGTTTTGTAACGGTAAGCTTCACTTCACTGAGAGTGTTGTAGAGATCCCGGGTATCAAAGCGGTTGGAGTTTTTTTCCCCTACTACCAGGCCATCCGGGTAGTAGACCGGGGTAAACAGCGCGTCCTCATTGACTGTATAAGTATAGGTTTTGCCGTCATCAGACGGGACGACTGTAAAATCAACACGATTAACTTCATCACCGCCTACTGTCCCGTAAATGGCGGTTTCCACCACACGGTAGATCAGGCGGACGACTTCTCCTTCTTCTCCACCCTCTGCCGGTTTACGGATCGCGGTGGGAAGGTTGGTGGGGCCGGTCCGCGTTTCACCCCATACCGCATCGCCCAAATAGCCATCCAAAGTCTGGCTGAAGGGGGGATTTACTCCGCCAAAGACAGCGGTGTAGGCGTCCTTATCGATATTTTTATTATCAGGATTAAAGTACTCTGAAGCGGATTTCCAGCCGTTATTACCGCCTTTGATTGTAATTGTATAAGTACCTTCATCAGCGCTAGGCTCCCACTCCGCCACATCCAGTTGGAACTCCACCGTGACCGGGTAGCCCAGCACATCCTCGGTAATAGGGTTGCCTTCGCTGTCCACCCAGGTCTTGGAGTAGGAAACGGTGCTCTCCAGCGAGTTGACCAGATCCGGCAGGGTGAGGGTAAGGGTACCATCCACATTCTGAGCATCCTTAGCGGAGCGCTGCACACGAGAGGTATCCATGCTGTAGTATTCCAGGTCGCCGGTGAGCTCCTCCTTCACCACATAGATCCAGGGCATGCCGTTGGGGGCAAACTGCTCCAGAACGGTATCATCCGTTGTAGTAAACTGATAGTACCAGGTCGAATGCAGGGTGTCCGTATCATTATCAGGCCCCCTCTCAGTATTGCCATAATAGTCACCCTTGAAGGTTATCTTCACCTCGTGCTCATCAATGCCATTGCCCTGTCCGGGCTGAGACTCGGCATAGCAGTAGAGGGTGAGGGTGATTTTGTCTGTACTGCCTTCAGCATTTTGATCGGTGAAGTTACCTTTGCGCAGGCCAAAATGGTTGCCGAAGTCCTTCCAGAGTTTGGTGCCCTGGATAGCGGTGAGTACCTGCTGTTCCCCCTGCCGCTTGTTGGCAAAGGTGGCGTAGATTGTGGGGGTTTCCTGACCCTCTCCGGTGGCTTTCAGCATGATGTCCTTCACCTGGGGATTTGGGGACTCGTCAGTCGGGGTGTGTTTATACTGGTCGTAATTGCCCATCACTTCTTCCGCGGTGAGATCCCCCGCCGCAGCCCAGGTATCAAAGCCGGCCAGGTTGTCTTTCACCTCGGTAATGGTATAGGTGTAGATGTTGCCGTTGGGGGCGTAGATCTCCTGCGCGCCAAAGTTGCGCACGCCGGTAACATAGCCGCCCTTCTTCTGCTCATCGGTCAGCCCATCCCAAGCCGCCTTAATATCGCTGGAGCTCCATGTAATGGTACTCACGATTTCCGAATCAGACGGGCTCCCATCATTTTTCACATAGGTCCGGCTGAGCTGGAAGGTGACCGCCGGGAAGACATAGTTTCTGCCCTCATCTGTCGGCAGGTAGAGATGCTTCTGTACCGCGACTTCGGCGCGGTTTTCGTCTGTTGTATACTGGTTGGTGAAGGAGAAGGTGTTCCCCTCCGTTTCAAATACTACCTCGCCTTCGGGCAAAGTTTTACCATCCTCTTCGGCAAAGATGACCTCCTCGCTGAGGGCATAGGTATAGAGTCGCCCATACTCATTGTATTTGGGCAAAGGAGACCAAGTGTCCGAAGTCCCTTCCGGGTGGAAGGAAATCATTCCATCCCCATCAATATTATGGACCGTATTGGCCCCCTGGTATTGGATAGTAAACCGGTACCGCCCGGCAGACTGCAGGTCTGCCCAATCCTCGGATTTGATAGTGAGGGTGGCGATATCGCGGTCTATTACCTCCCCATCCAGAGATTGCTCTACTGTAAAGGTAACAACGGGCAGATCGTTTTCCCGGTCATATCCGGCAGGCAGACCGGTCCAGAGCTTGTCGCCCTGGATCTGGGCCGTTCCCACCAGCCCATTGAGGAAGGTTCCGCCCTCCCGCAACAGGTATTTGCCGGTATCCTCCGGGTCATTGGCAACACCTTCAGGGATCTTGTACATCCAATCTTTTACTTCTACTTTGCTTCCATCCTGAGATCCGTTTACCGTGCCGATCTCGACCAGGTCTTCAGTTTCTCCTGGCACAAGATAGCGGGCATAGGCATAATCGAACTCGCCGGCATCCACCATTGTGTGCTCGATGGCATAGTAGATGTATTCATAACCCTCGTCGTCATACTGGGGCAGGCCAGTAAACTCCGCAAACCAATGCCATCTCTCATCGTATTCATCGCCGGGGTCGCTGCCCTCCTGGGGCTGCTTCGGCCTCCAGCGGTAGTTGGAGCGGTAGAGGGTGAGCGGCTCTTCTTCATCGGGATTATTGGTAAGCTGGTAGAGATCCAGATAGAGGTCGGGCCGCTGCCCGTTCTCATAGGCATAGGTATCCCGCCACAGCTTCTCCCAATATACCGTCTTGGAACCGGTACGGTAGTTGGTGACCAGGATTTCCTGGGAGTCCCGATCGTGAAGCTCGGTTACTGTATATTTCGTTTCTCTGATGGTAGTGGCATACTCGTCCCAGACATCCAGCAGCTCCTGCCAGGCATCACTGTCACTGTGCTTTGCCGCCAGATCTGCCAAGTTGACCTCTTCTCCGTTCTGATCCACCCAGTGTTCCACCACAGTATAGTGGGCCACGCGGCCCTCCAGATCGTATTTGGGCAGATAGGAGAAATAATACTTCTTATCTTGTACATTAAAATTCAGCTTCCGCCAGGCTGTGGAGGGTATACCGCCATTTTCCGCGTTGGGGATGCCCCCGTTATCCCGGATAGGGATGGCGTCGCTGCCCAGGGTAATTTCGTAATAGTCGTTCTCTTCGCTGGGGCGGATTTCATAGCCCTCCAGCGGATTGTCAAACTGGAGCTCCAGCACCAGCCGTGGCTGCTCATCTTCAGGAATTTGATGCAGCGCCTCTTGGATGCGCTGACCATAGTCCTCGCCATCGTTCCAGTGCTTGGTCACAGTGATGTCGATGTTGCCCAGCCTTCGGTTGGTGACAGTGTAGCAGGTCATACCCGCCAGCTCCTCCCCATCCGAATAGGTCACCTCATAGGAGTGATAGAACCCCTCGGCGTATTGATGAGGCTCACCCTGCTGTCCACAATTTTCCAATCTTCCTGTAAAGTCTATTTCCTTTTCACCAATTTTTTCTTCCACCAGGAAAACATCATCAGGGCTGTAATTTCCGATGCCGACCTCCACCAGCCAGACACCATCCCGCAGGGTGGTTTCTGTGATCTTCAGAAGATTGTCCGTTTCGGGGTTCTTTTTAGTTTTATGGTAGACGCCGATAGTCACGGCCTCGCGATGCAGATCATCGCCGTCGTCGATCCAGGCTTTGCGCACCAGGATCTGGTTGCCCTCGCCAGGACCGTTGATCACAATGGTGGTATAGTTGCCCTCCTCATCCCGGGTGGTAACATACTCCGGAAAACTGGAACCGCCTGTCTTTTCCAGCAGCACATATTCATAGGAACGGCCTTCGCTGTCGTATTGGGGCAGACCGCTCAGATCCGCCGTCCATACTGCCCGAAGCTCCTCCTCTGTGGCATCGCCCTGCTCCCCCTCTTGGACGGTGAAAGAGCCAAAGCCATCGATAATCACCGGCATCGGTTCCGCATCCGGCTTTCCGTCCAGTTTGAATTCGCAGATCGGCTTCTCTTCACCGCTGTTTGGATGCTTGATCTGCCCATCGGGACCGATCAAATAGAGCTGGAGAGTGATCTCTTTCTCCGGCTCCATATCGCGCCACTGTTTCTCCACATGGTAGTTGATGGTATTGGAGATGGTGTTTTCCAACCGGGTGATCCAGCTGCCGTCCTCTTCCTGGACAACCAGCTCGGAACGATAGCGGATCTCCCGTCCGTCTTGCTGGAGGGTGAAGGAGCCGTCCTCCAAAAGAAGATTCTCGCCGTACTGTTCGTTTTCGTCCTTTTGATAAACGCCCGACTCCACCCAGCGGTACTCCAGTTCCCGGCCGAGGGGGCCGTATTTGGAGATGCTCACCGTTTCGCTGCGCTCGGCCAGGTCTTCGGCAGTAAATCCCTCCATCTCAATAGTAACCGGGGTCCCGCTCTCGTCTGCAACAGGGATCCAGCCCACTTCAGGGTCAGAATATTCCCCCGTCGGCCGGGACTCCAGAGAAAACTCCACCTTTACCCCATCCAGCTCTGACTGAAAAGCCGCAGCCCTCCAGGTCTTGCTGGCAGTGGCGGTTGTGGTACCCCGCCGCCGGTTGGAGATGGTACCGCCATTATAGACATAGGTGTCATCGGTCTCGCGGTCATCGGTAGTGCGCTTTTCCTGTTTTATCTCCCCGGTTTCCGCATCCGGCAGCATATCGGTATAGGTGACCGAGCCAGTATTTTCGTTCTGTTCCACCACCGCGAACACCTGCTCGTAGTTGCCGGCATGCTCGCCCTCCAAATACTCCCGCACCACATAGATGTAGCGGTAGCCCTCGGAATCGTACTTGGGCAGGTGGTCTCCCTTCTTGCCGTCCCCATCTAGATCGGCGCTGAACTCGATCGTCTGCTCATTTTTCTTTGTGGAGAGTGATATTTCCAAAATCGTTCCGTTCGCATCACGCACCGCGGCGGCGCTGGTATAGGACTGGCCTGCCCGGTAGCGCCAGAGCTGGAAGACGCCGTCCGGCCGATTTGACGAATCGCCGCCGTCCAGCCAGACCTTATTGGCGGAAAAGCTGGTTTCTCCCGTCAAAGTCAGATAGATATGGCCGCCGTCGTGAACCTTGTCGGTCACGCCATCATAGGAGGTGCCGGTATTGTCATAGGTGATGGCATACCATTCATCCTCCGCAAGACTCTCAAGCTCTTCAGAATCAATGATTCCGTCGCCGTCTTCCTTAGGCTCCACCGTATAAATGATAAGGGTATTGTCGATGTTGTATTTGGGAATGTTCTGAATGGTAAAAACGCCGTGATTGGGGTTTTCCCCTTCATCGGGCGTCAAGCTTACCTGGTCATCATCCTGTATTTCGGACAGGCGATAACTTTGTGGCTCTTTTCCACTTATAGCAACATGCAGATCCAAGCCCTCCTGAATGGCGTTGCGAATGCCGAGCAGGCCTCCTTCTTCTCTACGGGTGCCCCAGCGCAGGGTGATATCAAACTGGTAGTCGTCCACCAGCATATAGTACCAGCCAGCTTGATCAACAGTGGTGATTGTTTGGTTTTTGATATCCTCCTTGGTCACTTCCCGGAGCATGTAATGATCTACTGCTTCAACCGGGCGCACCCGCCACTGGTAATAGCGGACCTCTAAGTCCCCAAAGATATCGCCTGTTGTCACCTGGGTAGGCAGCGTACCGGCAGAAACCGACCAGGTCCAAGGATTGGCGGTCTTATTTGCAGAAACCTCGGGAAGTTCTTCCATATCCATGGCCGCCAGCTGTTCCTCGGTGGGAACGGCCCATTCCCCTATCGGATTGTCATCCTCATCACATTCCACAAATTCCAGTATGGGCGTGTAGCTATTCGGGCGGAACTCCCGCTCATAACCGTCGCACCAGAAGATTGATCCGCTCATGGCGTCCATATATCTATCCTGCCGGATAAAAGCACCGCTGCGCAGGGAAAGGCTGGCGGTCACGGTCGTCTCACCAGCATAATCCTCTCCGGCATAGGGAAACGAAGTCAGACGTACCTCCAGTACTACCTGGAAGGTTTCTTCCTCTTCTTCAAGGATATTCGCTGTTTCTTCCTCATTTGCAAAAAGGTTCAGCAGAGCAGGAGTCTCCTGCCGCTCCACCGCGACTGCGCCGCTATGTACCGTAATGGCAAGCTCCAGCGGAGAGAGCGGTTCGTCTGCCGCCGTCCGTTCCAGCATAAAGGAAAGCTCCGCTCCTTCCAGAGAGAAATCGGAAAGAACGCATTCCTCCCTAAGGCCCTCCAACGTTACCGCCGGAGAACCATCCAGGGTAATCTGATGAGTGTTTTCGTCATAGGCCGTGCTGCCGTCCAAAAAAGCGAAAGGCTCGGGCAGCATGATCGTAAATTCTGCCATCTGCCGCTCAGTGGGAAGCTGTTCTTCCTCCCCGGCGGGAGCCAGCGTTACAAGGAAGCGCATATCCTCGGCTTCTTCGCTTCCCCACAGGATCTCCTCTTCCTCGGCTTCGGCGTCCACTGTCCAGTCACAAGTGCCATCCACCGACAGCGACAACTCTTCGCTTTCAAAGGTATATTCTGCCAGATCGCTTCCCACTCCCGTAAAGCTGACCGAGATGTCCTCCTCGGCAACTGCGATGATTAAATCCGGCGCCGAGCCAACAAAAGAAAGCTTCTCCGACAGCTCCGGCGATTCTGTGGAAAGGGAAAAGCGAAGCTCCGCTCCCTCTTCCAGCGCCTGAAAAGCGATGGATTCCGGCAGCGGCTGCTGAAGGGCGGACGCCTCCTCTGCATCCAGACGGATCACCACCTCCGCCGCAGTGTCTTCCTCAGGACGCTCCAGAACAGCGGTCAGGCGGATGCCGCCGTTTTCCTCCATCCAGCGGATAACAAGGCAGGGCGCCTCGTTTTCCTCTTCCCCCTGGGAATCTCCAACGGTAGGTTCATCGCCCAAGTCACCAGCACCGCCGGAGGAACTGGATTCCGGTTCTTCAGAAGGGGTATCCAAGTTATTCTCTCCATTAGGATCCCCTGTGATTTCATCAGGAGCGGAGCTGGCGTCCGTCTCGGTATCCGTCTCCGGAGCGGAGCCGGTGCCCGCCTCGGTAGCCGTCTCCGGGACGGAACTGGTGTCCGTCTCGGTATCCGTCTCCGGAGTGGAGCCGGTGCCCGTCCCGGTATCCGTCTCCGGTGTGGAGCTGGTATCCGCCTCGGTGTCTCCGGGCTCCACCTCCTCCATATTTTCAGACAGCACAACAGAACCGCCCGTCTCCGCCGCGATCAAATCGGTGCGGAGCTGGTCGATTCCTTCTGCCAGTGCTACAACATGGGTCGAAGAAAAAACCGTCAAACTGGCAAGCAGAATTGACAGCACTCGCTTGAAACGATGCATACAAACCTTCCCTTCTGCATGAAACACCTCTGCCTGCCGCCCCCGACTGGGCCCGACACCCAAAGCGGCCGGCCGTATGCGTGAAGATTCTGTTTTTGCTTGCCTCCTACTGTCAAATTTGACAAATCTTCATCATACTTTTCACGCAAATTATTCTATTTGCCTTAACTTTAGCACAGGTCACAGGAAATTTCAATAGAATTAACAAATTCGCAATAAATTAGCGCAATCTGCACAAAATCGCAGCGCTTTTTTCCGATGAAGTGACTGTATTTTGTGTCAAATCCTGTCTCAACCAGGCCGACACCCCTACCCATTGTTTCCTGCCTTTCCAGCAGGGTGGAAAGCCGCCCTCCGCCGCCGGGATACTATTATAATGCAGGGACGGTTGACGGCAGCCGGACCGGGGCCTATAATAGAAACAGGAGCCCCGGCACCGGGGCAGAAAATCCACCGTGAAACCCACAAGGAGGTACCCAATTATGGCGATCAAAGTCTATGGAAGCAATGTATGTCCGGGAACACTACGATTCCTCTCGATCCTGACATCCCACGGGGTGATGCCCACCTTCGTCAACGTAACCGGATCGATCAACCTGCTCAAGGAGTTCGTCACCTTCCGGGACACCAGCCCGCTGTTTGACGGGGTACGGGGCAGCGGCGGCATCGGCTTCCCGCTGGTGGAGCTGGAGGACGGCACCTTCACCCGCGATGTGAACAAGGTGCTGGCCGACCTGGGCATCGACGAGCGTATGGAGTTCACGCGGTAAATACCACCGCCCATCGGCGGGAAAACTCCCCGGTCAACGGGGAGTTTTTGCTGTCTGACAGCGAAAAGAGGGGAGAGGGTTTGTCTATGAAAGTGCTCATTGCGATGGATTCCTTCAAAGGATGCCTCGGGTCCCGGGAGGCCGGGGAGGCGGTACGGGACGGGGTTTTGGCCGCCTGCCCGAAGGCGGCCATCACCCTGCTGCCGCTGGCGGACGGCGGAGAGGGGACCGTGGCCGCCCTCTGTGCCCCGGAGGAGCGCCGGGTCTGCACCGTCACCGGGCCCCTCGGAGAGAGGGTGGAGGCGGTGTACGGCATCCGCCGGGCGAGCGGTACCGCCGTGCTGGAGATGGCCGCCGCAGCCGGGCTGCCGCTGGTCCCCGCCGAAAAGCGGGACCCGTTTGCCGCCACCACCTGCGGCGTCGGGGAGCTGATCGCCGACGCCATCGCCGCCGGCTGCCGGGAGTTCCTCATCGGGATCGGGGGCTCTGCCACAAATGACGGCGGCGCCGGACTGCTGGCAGCCCTCGGGTTCCGGCTGCTGAACCAGGCCGGCAGCGAGATCGCCCCCGGGGCCGCCGGCCTGGCGGAGCTTGCACGCATCGACCCCTCCGGCGCCCTGCCGGAGCTGCGGGACTGCCGGTTCCTGGTGGCCTGCGACGTGGAAAATCCCCTCTGCGGGCCGAACGGCGCCGCCGCTGTCTACGGTCCGCAGAAGGGCGCCCGGCCGGCGGATATCCCGGTGCTGGACGCTGCGCTGGAGCGGTTTGGGCGGATCGCCTGCCGGGACCTCGGCCGGGGAGACCCGCTGGCCCCCGGGGCCGGGGCTGCCGGGGGGCTCGGGTTCGGGCTGATGGCCGGGCTTGGGGCAGAGCTCCGGTCCGGGGTGGAGCTGGTGCTCCGGGAGACGGGCTTCCGGGAGGCGGCGGCGGGGTGCGACCTGTTCTTCACCGGGGAAGGGCGCATCGACCGGCAGACGGCGATGGGCAAGGCTCCCGGCGGAGCCGCAGCCGCCGCCCGGGCGCTGGGCGTGCCGGCGGTGGCGCTGGGCGGCAGCGTAAGCCCGGAGGCCGGAGCCGGATTTGACGGGGTATTCGGGATCCAGAGCGGCCCGGTAAGCCTGGAGACAGCGCTGGACCCGGCACGGGCGCGGCAGGAGCTGGCCCGGACGGCGGAACAGGTGACACGCCTGGCCATGGCGGCAGCGAGAGGAAAACACAGAGATTGAGTGCGCGGAAAAAGGCGGATGGGAATTTTTCCCGATGGGGCGGCCCGTGCTCTTCGCAAAGCATACAAAAAACCGGTAGGAGTTTTGTACTTTCTCACCGGGTGCTGTGGTTTCACCGCCAAATCGACGAAAAAATTGCCGAAATGTGAACTTTTCCTGAAAAAATGGATTTACAAAGGACGGTTTCGATGCTAAAATTAAACCCAGTGAACAGGTATGCAATCGCCGGAATGCGCAGTGACGGCGGCTGCTCTGGCCAAGGCTCCGCGGCCCTGTGCACGCCATACTGTTAGTACGAAACATCCTGCCCGGCGGAGCGGGCAGAAGTTCCGAAGGAGGAAGAAGTTCTTGAATCCCGAAATCTTGTCACTGATCAAGCTGGGGGTTGTCTTCGCCATCATCATCGCGCTGCTGGCCTTCAAGCGCCCGCTGAACCTGGTTATGTCCATTGCCAGCGTGATCGTCATCGTGCTGTATCAGCCGCCGATGGATGTCATGCTGCCGGCCATCAAGGAGGGCGCCATCGGCTACAACACCCTGAATGCCCTGGCGGTGCTGTACTGCATCACCTATCTGCAGCGTATGATGGAGAGCCGCCACCAGCTGGCCGGCTGCCAGACGGCGATGGACGGCCTGTTCAACAACCGGCGCATCAACGCCTCGGTGGTGCCCTTTATGCTGGGCTGCCTGCCGGCGGCTTCCACCGTGCTGATCTGCGGACCCATCGTCCGCGATGCGGTGGGTGATTCCCTCTCCGTCCCGGAGACCGCTGCCGTCACCACCTACTTCCGGCATATCTCCGAGGCCTTTATGCCCACCTACGGCAACATCCTGATCGCCATCACCCTTACCGCTGGTGCGGTCACCCCGGCTACCTTCGTCATCGGTATGCTGCCGGTTGTCATCTGCCTGTACATCTCCGGTTATGTGATCTACCTGCGCCGCATCCCCAAGGATACCGGTCTCAAGAGCGAGCAGCCCAAGAGCTACTACGCCAAGCTGCTGGTCAAGAGCATCTGGCCCATCTTCCTGTCCATTGCCATCGTGCTGGTGCTCAATGCTCCGGTTTGGGCGGCGGTTCTGCTGTGCATCGTGCTGGAGTTCTTTATCAACAAGTTCACCGCCGCCGAGATTGTGCCCTTCTTCCGCACAGCCTTTGAGGGAAAGCTGATGCTCAACACCCTCGCCGTTATGATCTTCGGCAACCTGCTGCGTGCCACCGGTGTGGTTGAGCTGCTGCCCACCTACCTGTCCAAGCTGCCCATCCCCAGCTTTATGGTCTGGGCGCTGATCTTCGCCGTCGGCACCCTGGTCGGCGGTACTCAGACCATCGTGGTCCTGGGCGTTCCGATGGCTCTGGCCTCGGTCGGGGACGGATCCTTCTTCTCGCTGTTCCTGCTGTGCATGAGTATGTCCTATGTCGTCATGCAGGTCAACCCGACCCACATCTGCCTGACCCTCTGCGCCGAGGACTACAAGGTCCCGCTGGGCTCGCTGATCGTCAAGAGCGTCCCGCTGGTCATCGTGGCCGCGGCGCTGGTGTTCGGCTACTACTTCATCCTGCAGGCTGTCGGCCTCTAAGGCAGCCGCACCGCCCTCTGCGCGGGCTTCTTTCCAGAGAAAATGACCGGTCCGGTGCTCGGGCCGGTTTTTTTCGGCAAAAACAGGTTGACATCTGTCTACCAAAGTGGTATGCTGAAAGCAGAAAGGTAGACACCTGTCTGCCAAACGGAAAGGAGCGACGTGCGATGAAAAAGTCCATCACCCTCTCGGACGGCGAATGGAAGCTGATGAACCGCCTGTGGGAGGGCCCGGCCACCATCACCGCCCTGACCGAGGGGCTGCGGGAGGAGACCGGCTGGCAGAAGAACACGGTGATCACGATGCTGTCCCGGCTGGAGAAGAAGGGGGCGGTGCGCCATGAGGACGGCGGCCGGGCAAAGGTCTTCTATCCGGCAATGGACCGGTCGGAGGCCTGTCGCCGGGAGACAAAGGGGCTGCTGGAACGGCTCTACGGCGGGAGCCTGGGGCTGCTGGTGAGCACCCTGCTGGCGGACGAGGACCTCTCGGATGAGACGCTGGAGGAACTGGACGCGGTGCTGCGCCGGGCGGAGGCCGCCCGCCGCGCCGCCGATGAGACGACAGAAAGGAGCTGACCCGCTATGCTTGCCTCCCCGATGGAACTGCTCATCACCTCATCGGTGGTGATCCTGGCGGTGGTGCTGCTCCGGCTGGTGCTCCGGGACAGGCTGAGCCGGCAGCTCCGCTATGCCCTCTGGCTGGCGGTGGTACTGCGGCTGCTGGTGCCCCTCTCCCCACCGGCGGCATCCAGCGTGATGAACCTCCCTGCGGCGGAACGGCTGGCGGCCTTCCAGCCGGTGCGGGTGGAGGTGTTCACCGGGCCGGAGACGCCGGCGGATACCCTGCCGGAGGCCCCGGCAGACGGCACCTCACAGGAGGCCGCTCCCGCCCGGACGATAGAACCCCTCGCCCTGATCTGGCTGGCAGGGGCGGCGGTCACCGGCGGGTGGCTGCTGGCGGTCAACCTGCGCTTTGCCCGGGGGCTGCGCCGGGAGCGGCGGGCCTTTTCCCTGCCGGAAGGGGTGCAGAGCCCGCTGCCGGTGTACCTGGCCCCGTCTCTGCCGACCCCCTGTCTCTTCGGCTTCCCAACGCCGGCGGTCTACCTCACCCCGGAGGCCGCCGCCGATGGGCGGACGCTGCGCCATGTGCTCACCCATGAGCTCTGCCACTACCGGCAGGGGGACCATCTCTGGGCGGTGGCGCGGGGGCTGTGCCTGACGCTGTACTGGTTCGACCCGCTGGTGTGGCTGGCAGCCAGGCTCAGCCGGGACGACAGCGAGCTGAGCTGTGACGAGCGGGCGGTGGCGGCCCTCGGCGAAGCGGAGGGCCCGGCCTATGGCCGCACGCTGCTGGCGCTGGTGCGCGCCCGGAAAACCACCGCCCCGGGCTGTGCCGCCACGATGATGACCTCCGGCGGACTGCGGGAGCGCATCGCCCTGATCGCCAAAGGACCCCACACCGGGAAGGCGGCCTTTGCCGCGGTGGCGGCAGGGCTGGCGCTGCTGGCCGGGTGCGCCTTCACCGGGGCGAGGGAACTCTCCGCCGATGAGGCCCTCTCCGCCCTCGGGGAGAGCGTCCGCTATGAGAGCGGGAACGTCTCCTTCACACTGCCGGCCCGGGGCCCGGCGGAGGGCTGGTCGGTGCTGGTGAACGGCCGCACGGCGGACGGCCCCGACGGCGGCATGAGCGTCCACCTGTTTGAGAACACCGACTGGCAGGCCGGGGAGAGCTATTCGGTGGACCTCACCGCCGGGTACACCGAGCTGTGGCTCACCGCCACCCTGCCGGAGGCCTCCGCCCCATTGGAGGTGGACCTGCTGGCGGCAGCGGACGGCGGCCCGGTCACCGCTGCGGTGCCGGATGGATGGAAGTGGGTGAGCATCGAGACACCCCTCACCGGCGGGGAGAGCGCCTACCAGTCGGTGGTGGCCCGGCTGCTGCTCCCGGAGGACTGGCAGCTGCGCATCGACGACGGGGACCCGGCCCATCATATCGCCTCACTGCCCTATCAGGCGGGGATCTGGGACGGGGAGACCTTTGTGGCGGCGGTGACGGTGTCCGGCTATGAGCCGACCCCTGCGGCGGAGATCCCCGATGGCGACGAGTGGAAGACGGTATTTTACGAGCTGCGGCTCTCCTCCAGCGAGGTGTGGGGGGACTTTGTCCCGATGGCAAGCTCCCAAAACGGGGAAACCGGCACCGCCGCCGTCACCTACAAGGACGAGGGCTGGCGGGCCCAGCACCCCGGCACCGACAACGCCGCCGTGCCTGAGTTGACCACCACCGGGCTGCTCTGCTACGACCGGACGCTGCCCGCCTGGCTGGCGCTGCGGCTGGACCCGGCGGTGAGCCTGTCCGACAGCGACCTGGCCACGCTGGCGGAGAGCCTCACGCTCAGCGGTGGGACCGGGGCGGACTGGTCCTATGGGCCCACCGGCCGCCGTTACCCCGGCAGCTTCTCCGAACAGTACGACCTCTCCGGGCTGCATCTCACCGACGCCGCCGGCAGCGACATCACCGGTATCGCCGTAGACCTCTGGTACTGCGCCAGCGCCGCCTACAATGTGGACGACACCGTCCTCTTTCCCGATGGGAGCTATGAGATGCTCCGTGACGATATGCCGATGTTCTATGAGCTGAACGACTACGAGGCCACCATCGGCTCGATCTTCACCCCGGAGGCCCGTGCCGCCTTTGAGGCCAGCGAGGTGACCCGCATCACCCGCACCGCCGATGGCCGGGTGTGGCGGCTGGGACCCTGGCGCACCGGCTATGCCTATGAGCTGGCGCTGTCCGGGCTGGAACCGGTGTCCTCCGCCCCCGGCCGGGTGACCCTGCGGGCCTGGTATGAGACAAACGCCGGCGGCATCGAGCGGGATACCGACCCGGCCTATGTTCCCCACTACCGCCCGGTGAACTTCACGCTGGAGCAGGTGGACGGCATCTGGTATGTGGCGGAGTACACCTACCCCGAAACGGCCTTTTCCGCCGAATACGCCGCCGCCCTTCAGGCGGTGACCGAGGCGATCCAGGCCGCCTATCCCGGGGCGGTGGTGGACAGCGACCTTCTGCTAGAGGACAGCGCCGCCGGGGAGGACCGGGACTTCCTCCTCGAGGTGGACTTCTCGGTGGGGACCACCGGCTATCAGGGGACCCGCTGGGCCGCCCGGCGCCGGGACGGGAACTGGCAGGCGGCAGCGGCCGAATGACAATGGACAGACGCCCTTCGGGGCGTCTTTTTTTGTAAAGTTTTCCACAATGACGGTGGGAAAGGGTGGAAACTTCCCCGATAATTTGATACACTAAAGGATGAAAGGGAGTGACCGGTATGAAAAAGTTAGTTGCCATGGCCCTGCTGGCTTTGATGCTCCTTGCCGGGTGCACGGCGGAAGGCGGCCCGGCCGAAGGGAGCTCCGCCGGAGGCGAAAGCTCTGCGGCAGAGCCCGCCTCCGAGGTTTCCTCCGGCGAAGGCGATGCCGCCCCGGGCGTCCCGGAAGGGGAGATCTTCTCCTCCATCGGGGAGATCCAGTACGGCGGTATGTACAAGATGATCGGTCTCGACTTTGGCCCCTTCGGTCCCCGGTATGACGATGTGATCCGGGTCGCCGCCACTGTGCTGGAACACCCGGTGACCGGGCCGGAGGGGGAGGACCTGACAGGCCCGGCGGTGGACCTCTGGGCCTGTGCCTGCGCCCTCTACGAGGGGAAGGAGGGGGCCCCGGCGGGAGAGGTATTTACCGCCGAAGCGCTGGCGAGCCTCCCCGACGCCCCGCTCTGGCCGGACGGCGAAGGGCTGGAACAGCTCGAATACTTCACCGTTGAAGCGGTGAGCCCCGGCCGGATGGAGCTGCAGGGCTGGTTCACCTGGCCACGCGAAGGCTCAATCCTCTGGAGCGCCCCGATGACACTGGTGGAAGAGGACGGCCTCTGGCTGCTGGAGCGGTTCACCTACCCGGCGGAGGTACCCCGGCAGGCCCGGGCAGACCTGGACGCCGCCGTCCTCCGGCGGGCGCTGGATCTCTGGCCCGGCATCACCGTCCGCACACTGCACACCTCCTCCCTCAATCAGGAGGGGGAGGAGCTGCGCTGCTCCGCCACTCTGGACCTTTCCACCGGAGAGACGCCGCCGGCGGGGCTTACCGCCAACGCCTTCTATCAGGGGTGGCGGTTCACCGCCGAGCGGCGGACGGAGGATTCTCCCTGGCAGGTGCGGCTGGAGGCCCTGCCCAACCCGCTGACCCGGGACACCACCCTGCCCGACTGGCTGCCGGAAACCGCCCCGGAGGGCTATTCCATGCTGCGGGCGGCCAGCTTTGACGCCTTTACAGACGGCCGTTGGGCGGCCTTTGTCGAGAGCCAGCCCGATCTGGTCTGGCAGCGGCAGATGGACTGCATGCTCTTCTGCTGGGAGCCGGAACTCCTCCCTGAGGGCAGGGGCCTTGGAGTGCTGTACAACTGCCAGCCGGAGGACCAGATCCCTGAACGCCTCTCCGGTGAGGAGCTCTATCTCCACGCCGACCGGCTGATCCGCTTCTGGGAGAATGTCTCCGCCGGGGAACCGGACCGGATCCTCTTCTGCTACACCGGTTCGCCGCTGCTCTTGCGGATGGTGGAATACCGGTTTGACGGAGAGACCCTTTCCCGGCGGTTCGACCCGAGCTGGTGGACCGGTTCGTATGCAAACAACTCCTTTCAGCCGGTGGACTGGCTGGAGACCGGCACCGCCTGGCTGGTGCTGCAGGACGGGGAGCCGGAAGCCCTCTTCCCGAAAAACGGGCTGGTCCGGTACCTCCCCACCGAAGAGGACCTGCGGCTGCTGGCCCCGGACGGGGAGCTGGTGCTCACCGACCCGGCCTACACCACCCGCTCCGGCCTGCCCTGTGAGCTGTACGCCTTCCGAGCCGGCGGCGCCGACCAAATGGAGATCGCCTACGCCGACGACGGCTCCGCCGCCTTCCGACCGGACCGGGCCCATGGAAATACCTATCTGTTTACCATACCGGCGCCGGCAGATGAAACTGAGGAAAGGGAGTGACCGATATGAAAAAGTTAGTCGCCATGGCCCTGCTGGCTTGGATGCTCCTTGCCGGGTGCACGGCGGAAGGCGGCCCGGCCGAAGGGAGCTCCGCCGGAGGCGAAAGCTCTGCGGCAAAAGTCACAATGAGCCTCTATCCCTCGGAGACTCGTGCCACCGCGCAGTTTCCGCTGCCCAACGGCTGGTCGGTCGTCACGGAGGACCTCGACCGGGCAGAACTGCGGGACGCCAACGGCAAAGTGGCAGCAGAGGTCACCTTTTCCAGCTATACAGCGCACCCGGATCTGCCCCGGGACGAGGAATGGAAGGTGGTATACAGCTCATTGCGCCTCTCCAGTATGGTAGCGCTAGACCAATATACACCGGTATCCATCACTGATTCCGGCGAATCAGCCTTGGCCGACTACTCCTACAAAGATCCGGACTATCTCGCCGCTCACCCGGAAACTGCCAACAGCGAGGTTCCCTTTGTCACCGTACCGATGGTGCTCTGCTATAACCGGGAGCTTGCCGGGTCGGTCACCATCGCTTTTGCACCGGAGACTGGGCTGTCCGATGACGAGATCCGCGCCATTGCTGAGGGGATCCGCCTCCTGCCTGCAGAGGAACCTGCCTCCAAAATCGATCTCGCCCTGGTGGAAGGAAGCGTGCATACACAGGAGGACTTTGTCTTTCTCCAATACTCCGATTCCGCACCGGCAGATGAAACTGAGGAAAGGGAGTGACCGATATGAAAAAGTTAATCGCCATCGCCCTGCTGGCTTTGATGCTCCTTGCCGGGTGCACGGCGGAAGGCGGCCCGGCCGAAGGGAGCCCCGCCGGGGCCGAAAGCCCCGTGGCGGAAGCCTCCTCCGGGGATGCCGCCGGGGAGGACCGGGACTTTGCCCGGAGGGCGTATGCGGCGCAGCGGGCGGACGGGCTGCTGGCCTTCACCGCCGGGCAGGAGGATCTGGTGCGGCTGACCGAATGGGTCTTTGCCGGCTATGAGGAGTTCGGGCCGGATACCGCTGTCCTGCTCACCCACGAGGCCTTCCCGGATTCGCTGGACAACAACCGCGTCTGGCAGGAGAGCGGCCGGCTGGAGCAGTTCCTCGAAAACCTGGCCGCCGGTACGCCGGACAGCCTCTGGTACGGGGACACCGGCGAGCCGCTTCCGCTGCTGCTCTACAAGCTGGAGTTTGACGGGGAAACCCTCACCCGGCACTTCTACCCGGACCCGGAGCTCCCCGAAGGGTTGCTTTCCGAGGAGACCGTCCCGCTCACCTGGGAGGAGACCGGTGCCGCCGTGCTGCTCCGGGAGGAGGACGGCGAGATCTGGCTGGTGTGGCCCCGGTACGGGTTTGAGCGCTTTGTCCCCACCGAGGAGGAGATTGCCGCCGCTGCCGGCAGGGCTGTGACGGAGCAGACGGTGCAAAACGGCGACCGGGGCGAAGCGGTGCTCCTGACGGCGGACGGGTTCGAGCTCTATCTCTCGCCGGACGGCTCCGCCGCCTATGGCGTCGAGCAGGTAAGCGGCGCCGACCTGCTTCTCCTGCGCCCCCGCCCGGCCCCCGACCCGCTGACCGAGCGAGACCGGGAGGTGGGGGTGGCCGCCCTCTCCCTCAATACCCAGATGATCAACGGCGATCCGGCCTGGGAGGAATTTTACCAGGCGCAGGAGGACTTTGTCTTTTTCCGGTATTTCAATTCCGCACCGGCGAAACGGGGAGAGAAAGACCGGGCCGTCTTTGGAGCGGAACTCTTCCGGCTCACCTGCCCGGACGGCGTACCGGAGACGCTGGCCCCCGAGGATCTCTTTTCCAATCTCCCCCGCCTGGAGGAATTTCTCGACCATCACCGGCGTGGGGAGGCGGATACCATCTGGTACTGCATCAGCGGGGCACCGCTCGGTCTTATGGTCTATCGGGTGGAGACCGACGGCACCGAGCTGCGCTGCTGGTTTTTGAACCGGGAGGACGCCGGGTATCCGGACACCCTCTCGCTGGAGGAGGATGAGTTGGCCGTCCGGCTGGTCACTGCAGACGGCGGGATCCTGCTGGAAGTGCCCACCTACGGGTATGAGCGTTTTATCCCGACGATGGAGCAGATCACAGCCATTGCCGGCGATGCCGAACTTCGCAGCCACAGCTCCGAGATCGGCGGCTATCCCTGTACCGAATGGGAGGTCTGCCCAGAGGAAAATATTGTGATCGACTCCATCGCCATCTCCGACGACGGAACGGCAGCCTTCTGGCCGGACAGGGTAAACGGCAGCACCGTGCTCATCATGCGCCTGGCGGAACGACCGTTGTAACGGCAAAAGAAAAAGGACGGACGCTATGCGTCCGCCCTTTTTGGGGCCCTTCCCCTTCGGCAGGGGTTATTTTACATAGTTGACATCGAGGTCGTCCGGGATCTGTACCTTGTCCAGCTTGCCGGAGTTCGCATAGGCGATGGAAACGGCAAAGAGGATCACGAAGCCGATCTTGGCTGCGGTGGGCAGCTCGATAATCAGCGAGGCGGAGAACACGGCCGACAGCACGATGCTGCCGTATCCCAGCAGCTTGATGGTGCCCTCGGACACCTTCATCTCACTGCGGGCATAGGCCTCGGGATACTTCTTCGGCAGGTTGAGGAAGGCATAGGAGAACATGATCTTGGACAGCAGCGAGATGGCAGTACCCATCTTGGAGATCAGCGAGATATCCATACCGATGAGCAGCGGAATCAGGCCGACAAAGAAGAAGGCAATCAGGATCTTGTAGGGAACGCCCCGTTTGCTCACGGTACCCCAGCTCTTCGGGAGCATACCGTCGTCACAGGCAACCAGGATCGGCTTGGGCGACCAGGACAGCGTGACGTTGAGGGTCTTGGCGGTGGCGCCGGCGCCGGCGGCCAGCGTGAAGTAGGTGAAGGCCCAGCCGGGCATAACCTCCTGGGCTACCAGCGACAGGTTCTGATCGGCGACCTGCTCGATGGGCAGCACGCCGGAGGCCACCATTGCCACCAGCGCATACATAACGCCGACGGTGACGGTGGAGATGATGATAACCCGGGGCATATTCTTCTGGGGTTCAATGATCTCGGACCCCATATTGCCGATAACCTGGGCGCCGCCGGTGGCAAAGGACAGCAGCGCAATGGCGGACAGCAGGCTGCCGGGGCCGTTGGCCATCAGGTTCGAGGGGTCAAAGACATAGGCGATGTCCGTCTCGGGAAGACCGTAGAACAGGAACAGCGCCATGCCCAGCAGCAGCAGCGCGGTGATGCCGGTGGTGACAAAGGCCGACTGCTTGGTGCCTAGCAGGTTGATGGCAAAGGCGGCGATCAGCAGGCAGACGGCGATGATGTTCTCGCTGATGCCGGTGAGGAAGGCCACCAGGTAGGAGGCACAGCTCAGGGCGTACAGCGCGATGGTGAGCTTGGAGACCACATAGGTGGCCAGGTAGACAAAGCCCCACTTCTTGCCGCGCAGACGGCTGATGTAGCGGTACTCACCGCCGGATACCGGCACCGTGGCGCCGAGGATGGCGGTGGGGAAGTTCTGGAAGGTGGTGCAGATTGCGGAGACAATGTAGGCCAGCACCACGCCGGTGCCGGTCATGCCGATGGCGATACCGGTCTGGGTCATAATGCCCGCGCCGATGATCTGCCCGTAGGCGATACCCATCAGAGGCCAGAACCCAATGTTTCGGATCAGCTTGGATTCCTGTCTTTCAGTGGACATACTCGATTCCTCCTTGTTCATCGTATTTGGCAAACATGCTGTTTGAAGATGCAGCCGGGCCCGGGCCGCTCTGTCTACCCCTACTGTACCAGATACGGGAGGGTTTTGCAAGGGAATTATGTCAATTTTGTGAGCAAGTCAGATTAATGTGAGAAGCTTTTGTGCAAAACAACCACTCGCTTCGCCCGAACCCGACACCGCCGCATAAAAAAAACCGCCCGGAGGGATTTCCGGGCGGCCGCACAGAGGTTCCGCTCTTCACGGAACGGGTTGTTCAGCGGGTTGAGTTATTTCACATTCGCGTCGTTGTACTGGATATCCAGGTCATCGGGAATGGTGATGGCTTCCAGCCGCTTGGACTTCAACGCATAGAGGATCGAGACAGCCATTACCACCAGGAAGGCGATGACGGCGGTCATCGGCAGCTCAAGCACCAGCGAGAAGGAGAACACCAGGTTCAGCACCACGCTGCCCCAGCCAAAGACCTTGAGCATGGTGTCGGAAACCTTCAGGGTCGAGCGGCTGTAGGCCTCGGGGTACTTCTTCGGCAGGTTGAGGAAAGCAACCGAGAACATAACGGTGGATACCAGCGAGATGGCAGTGCCCATCGTCGAGATGAAGGAGATGTCCAGCCCCATCAGCAGCGGGATCAGGCCGATGAACAGGAACATGGTCAGCAGCTTGTAAGGCACGCCGCGCTTGTTTACGGTGCCCAGGCTCTTCGGCAGGACGCCGTCGTCGCAGGCAACCAGCAGGGGCTTGGCAATCCAGGACAGGGTTACATTGAGCATCTTGGCGGTGGCGCCGGCGCCGGCGGCCAGGGTGAAGTAGACGAAGGCCCAGCCGGGCATAACCTCCTGCGCTACCAGCGACAGGTTCTGGTCGGCAACCTGCTCGATGGGCAGCACGCCGGAGGCTACCATCGCAACCATCGCGTACATGATACCGACGGTGATGGTGGAGATGAAGATGATGCGGGGCATATTCTTTGCCGGGTCGATGGCCTCAGCGCCGTAGTTGACGACAACGGTGGCGCCGCCGGTGGCAAAGGACAGCAGAGCAATGGAGGACAGCAGGCTGACCGGGCCATTGGCCATCAGGTTCGAGGGATCAAAGACATAGGCGATGTCGGTCTTCGGCAGGCCGTAGAAGATGAACAGCGCCATGCCCAGAAGGAGCAGCAGCGTCATGCCGGTGGTGACCAGCGCCGACTCCTTGGTGCCGACCATGTTGATGAAGAAGAACACCAGCAGCAGGCAGATGGCGATGATGTTCTGGCTGATGCCGGTGATGAAGGCCCCCAGATAAGAGGCACAGCTCAGGGCATAGAGAGCAATGGTCATGTTCGAGATGAAGTAGGTCACCAGGTAGACAAAACCCCATCTCTTGTCCATCAGACGGCTGATGTAGCGGTAGTTACCACCGGTAACCGGCACCGCCGCGCTCAGGATCGCGGACGGGAAGCTGGTGAAGGTGGTGCAGATAGCCGAGATGATGTAGGCCAGCACGACACCGGTGCCGGTCATGCCGATGGCGATACCGGTGTTGGTAACGATGCCCGCACCGATGATCTGCCCGTAGGCGATACCCATCAGGGGCCAGAAGCCAAGGTTTCGCTTGAGTTTGGCTTCCTGTCTTTCAGTAGACATGCGAATTCCTCCTTTAGAAAAGATATACCGGGCCCGGCACACCGGACCCCGAAAAAGCAGCGGGCAGAATCCCCTGCTCCGCTGGACCATCTTCACTATAACAGAATTCAGAACCCCAAACAAGGCTCTATTCACAAAACCGTCAAATTTCCTTAAACGCTTCCTCACGATTTGGCGGTTTTAACAACGGTTTTCTGCAGAGACCGGCCGCCTTCGATTTCATGTGGAAAAGTGGAGAAGTTTTTTGGTTTATCCTACTGAATTTTTGCCGCTTTACCTGGTTACTTTCACGAAAAAACCGGCACAATCCTTGCGCGTAGAAGTATTTTTTGCAGGATAAGCAAGCAATCCCGCCATCTTCGGACTTTAATTTCAGCGTTTAGCACAAATGGGTCGGTATTATTCTGGCGAAAACGCCAGCCTCCTTGGGACACAAAAAAGGCCCCGGTTGGGGCCTTTTTCCTTCGGATTGATTCAGGGGCGGGCGGCACGGCGGCGCAGCAGCCCGACGGCAAGGCCCGCCGCAGCCGGCAGCACCCACCCGAAGCCGAGCTCCGCCAGCGGCAGCAGCCCGGTGACCGTCCCGGTGAGGGTAGTCAGGTGCAGCGCCTCCAGCGCCGGGGCGGGCAGGCTGCGCAGCAGCTCAAGCACCGCCGCCGCCAGCGTAAAGCCCATGGTCCAGCGCGGCACCGCCGGGTCGTCCCCGAAGAGGCGGCCGCAGAGGGTGAGCAGGATCAGCACAATGGCCAGCGGGTAGAGGAACATGAGCACCGGCACCGAGTAGGCGATGATGGCGTCCAGCCCGAGGTTGGCCAGCAGGAAGCTGACCCCGCAGAAGCCCGCCGCCCACACCCGGTAGGACGGCCCCTGGGGCCAGAGGGCGTGGAAGGTGTCGGCGCAGGAGGTGATAAGGCCCACGGCGGTCTTGAGGCAGGCCAGCGTCACGGTGCCGGCCAGGATCACCGCCCCGGCGGCGCCGAAGTAGTGCCCGGCGATCCGGGACAGGGCCTCGCCGCCGTTGGCAGCCACCGGGAACAGGCCCCGGCTCTCGGCGCCCACCAGCGTCACCAGCAGGTAGATGGCGGCCATCAGCAGCGAGCTGAACACCCCGGCCTTGACGGTGGAGCGGGCCACCTCCGCCGGGTCCTCGATGCCCAGCGAGCGCACCACATCCACCACCACGATGCCAAAGGCCAGCCCGGCCAGGGCGTCCATCGTGTTGTAGCCCTCGAGCAGCCCGGTGGCAAAGGCGGCGTCCGCATAGGCCCCGGTGGGAGCGATGTCAAACGGGGAGGCCAGCGGCGCGGTGAGGGCCCGCACCACCAGCACCCCAAGAAAGAGCAGGAACAGCGGGGTGAGCACCTTGCCCACCCAGGTGAGGATCTCCCCCGGGCGCAGCGCAAAGAAGAGCACCGCCAGGAAGAACACCCCGGAGAACACCGCCAGCGCCAGCTGGGCCGGAACGCCGGGCAGCAGCGCCTCGATGCCCACCGTGTAGGAGACGGTGGCGCACCGCGGGATGGCGAACAGCGGCCCGATGGTGAGGTAGAGCGCGCAGGTGAAGAAGAGCCCGTACCCCCGCCCGACCCGGCTGGAGAGGCCCAGCAGGCCGCTCTCCCGGCTGATGCCCAGCGCCGCCACGCCGAGCAGCGGCAGCCCGACCCCCGTGATCAGAAAGCCCGCCGCCGCCTGCAAAAAGTTCTCCCCGGCCATCTGGCCCATCGACGCCGGGAAGATCAGGTTCCCCGCCCCAAAGAACATACCGAACAACATGCTTGCCACCGGGATCAGCTCCCGGACGCCCGCCTTTTTCATCGTGACACATCCTCTCTGTCTGTCCCCCTATCATACCACGGCGGCGGCCCGCTGGCAATGGGCGGATGTGCGCTACTGTTCACCCAGGGCCCTTTTACCGGCAATATGGCTGAGGTAGGATAGAGACAGCAACAGAAGTCCGGGCAGGCGGCACACCCTGCCGCGGCGCCTGACCCGCCGCGGATCCGAAGGAGGATCCCGCCATGCTGCCCTGCCGCACCACCTGCCCCAACTACACCGACGGCTGCCACAAATCCTGCCCCGCCTGGGCCGCCCGCCGCACCGCCATTCAGGAGGACTGCCGCCGCCGCAGGGAGTACCTCTCCTATTACAGCCGGCTGTGTGCCGACATCGAGCGCCGCTGCTCCGCCTGGCGGTAAAAAGCGCCCTCTTCTCCCAGCCGCCTCCGGCCACCCCGCCGGGGACGGCTTTTTTGCCCTCTCGGGCGGCGGGAAGGGCTTGTCCTCCGGCGGCGGGTGTGTTACAATGACTTGGGCGGCCGCGCGGCCGCCGGCATAGACTGTATCCGGGGCGGAGGGCCCCATTTTTTATGAGAAGGAGAGGAGAAGTTTGGCAACTGTCTACGATGATCCGGCGTTCTTCGCCGCCTACGCCGGCATGGGCCGGAGCCGCGGAGGGCTGGCCTCCGCCGGGGAGTGGCACCTGCTGGCGCCGCTGTTCCCGGAGATGGAGGGCTGCGATGTGCTGGACCTGGGCTGCGGCTACGGCTGGCACTGCCGCTACGCCGCCGACCACGGGGCCCGGTCGGTGCTGGGGGTGGACCTGAGCGAGGCGATGATCGCCGCCGCAAAGGAGAAGAACCCCCACCCGGCCATCACCTACCGGGTGGCGGCCATCGAGGGGTACCCCTTCCCAGAGGAAGCCTACGACCTGGTGGTGTCCAACCTGGCGCTGCACTATGTCGAGGACCTGGACGAGGTCTACCGGGGCGTCCACCGGGCGCTGCGGGAGGGGGGCGTGTTCCTCTTCAACATCGAGCACCCGACCTACACCGCCGGCGTCCGGGAGGAGTGGATCACCGATGCGGCCGGCCGGGCCCTCTACTGGCCGGTGGACGACTACTACTACCCCGGGGAGCGGGTCACCGACTTTCTCGGTTTCCCGGTGAAAAAGTACCACCACACGCTGACCCAGATCCTGATGGGGCTGATCGAAGCGGGCTTTGTGCTGGAGGCGGTGGTGGAGGGCGCCCCCGACCCGGCCTGGCTGGACCTGCCGGGGATGCGGGACGAGATGCGCCGCCCGATGATGCTCCTGGTCCGGGCACGGAAGGGGGCGGCACGATGACGGAACTTCTCCTGAAGCGGTTCGTGCCGGGGTACCCGGCCGGCCTGGACACCCCCGCCGGGCGCACCCGTGCCGGCAACCTGGCCGGGGCGGTGGGGATCCTGTGCAATGCGCTGCTGTGCGCCTTCAAGTTCTTTGCCGGGATGGTGACCGGGAGCGTGGCCATCTCCGCCGACGCGGTGAACAACCTGTCCGACGCGTCGAGCAGCGTGATCACCCTGCTGGGCTTCCGCATCGCGGCCCGGCCCGCCGACGACGAGCACCCCTACGGCCACGGCCGCACCGAATACCTCTCGGGGCTGGCGGTGAGCGTGCTGATCCTGCTCATCGGCGCGGAGCTGGTGCGCTCGAGCATCGGCAAGATCCTGCACCCGGCGCCGATCGAGGCCGGCTGGCTGCCGGTGGCGATCCTGGCCGTCTCCATCGGGGTAAAGCTGTGGATGGCCGCCTTCAACCGGACGGTGGGACGGCTCATCGCCTCGTCGGCCCTGGAGGCCACCGCCGCCGACAGCCGCAACGATGTGATCAGCACCGGGGCGGTGCTGCTCGCCACCCTGCTGCAGATGGCCTTCGGCTGGCAGCTGGACGGGTTCATCGGGCTCGGGGTGGCGGCGTTCATCCTCTGGAGCGGCTGGGGGCTGGTGCAGGACTCCATCGCCCCGCTGCTCGGCCAGGCGCCGGACCCGGCGCTGGTGCACCACATCGCCGATGTGACGCTGAGCTACCCCGGCGTGCTGGGCATCCACGATATGATCGTCCACGACTACGGCCCCGGGCGGCAGTTCGCCAGCCTGCATGTGGAGATGGCCGCCAGTGCCGATGTGCTGGAGAGCCACGACACCATCGACCAGATCGAGCGGCGGTTCCTCGAGGAGGACGGGCTGCATGTGGTGATCCACTACGACCCGGTGGTCACCGGCGACGCCGAAACCGCCGAGGCCAGAGAGACCCTCTCCGCCGCGGCGAAGGCGCTGGACCCCCGGCTGACCATCCACGACCTGCGGATCGTCCCGGGCACGACCCACACCAATGTGGTGTTCGACCTGGTGGTGCCCCGGGAGCTGGACCCGAAGGTGAAGGAGCTCAAGACGGCGCTGGCCCAGGCGGCGGCGGAGCACGACCCGAAGTGGCTGTGTGTGATCACCGCCGAACACGGCTACACCGGCGCGGCGGATGTGGACTGCGAGGCAAAGGGATAGGCAGAGCGAAAGCCGCCTCCGCCAGGCCCCGAAAAAACAGGAAACGGCCCCGATGCCCGGGGCCGTTTTTTGATGCCGGGGCTGGCTGCCTCCGGCTCTTTTTCTATTTTCCTCTTCGGTACTCGGTCGGCGTGACGCCCAGTACCTCCCGGAACACCCGGGCAAACTTCCCCTGGCTCTCATACCCCACCGCCGCGGCGATCTCCGCCACCGTGCGGTCGGTCTCCCGGAGCTGGCGGGCGGCCTCGTGCATCCGGTACTCCCGCATATACGCCGCCACCGGCTGGCCGTACACCCCCTTGAACACCGCCTTCAGCGCCGAGGTGTTGATCAGGTGCTGCCGGGCCAGCTGTTCGATGGTGTACCACCGGCGCAGGTCGGCGGTGAGGGTGTCGTGCACCGCCGCCACCGCCCGCACCTGCTCCCGGGGCCAGCGGTCCGCCGGGTGGCTGCCGGGCTCCGTCTCCCAGAGGAGCAGCAGCAGCTCCTCCAGCCTGACGATGGCCAGCGGCACCAGCCGCCCCTCTTCCGCCTGGGCGAGGGCCCCGCCGATGCGCCGCAGCTCCTCCGAGGCGGGGAGGGTCAGCGGGCGGCAGCCGGAGCCCAGCTTCTCCCGCAGCGCCGCCCCGGTGATGCCGGCGGCGGCCAGCGCCGGCGGGAGGTTTTCATCAAGGCCCTCCAGATCCACCGAGAAGTCCAGCCCGGCATACCAGCCCAGCGGCAGCGAGAACCGGGACACGGCACAGCAGTCCCTCCCGCGGGCCACCAGCTCCCCGGGGCCGAGGTAGAGCCCGGTGCCGTCCCCCATCTGCCAGCCCAGCCGCCCCTCCAGCCCAAGGCTCACCGCCAGCGTCCCGGCGTCCGGCGGGTGCCGGGTGCAAAAGCCGGCGCCCGCATACCAGCACCAGCGCAGCCCGGCCCAGCGGGTGAGGGGGACAACCCATTCGGCACAGCGGCCGGCCCCGTCCAGCGGGCGGAGCCGCTCCCCCTCCGGCCCCACGGTGAGGCACTGCCCCTCCGGCACCCGTTCCAGCAGGGCCCGGCCCTCCTGCGGGGTCATCGGGCCTCCTCCTCCGGGCAGGTAATGGCCGCCAGGCGCTCCACCGTGTGGTGCAGCACCCGGGCCAGCTCGGTGTCCGCCGCCCGGTAGAGCATCTCCTTGCCGGAACGGGTGCTCTCCACCAGGCCGGCGTTTTTGAGCAGGCGCAGGTGATGGCTCACCGCCGGGCTGGTCATGCCCACCAGCTCCGCCAGACCGCTCACGCTCGCCTCCAGATGGCACAGCACCCAGAAGATCCGCAGCCGGGTGCTGTCCCCAAGCTGCCGGAACGCATCGGCTACGCTCTGGATCTCGGCGGTATCCGGCATCTCCCGCATCATACGCTCGGGGGTGATCCCCCCGCCGTCCGGTACGCTTTGAAATGACATAGGCTCTGCCCTCCTCTGTTCCGGAACATCAGTCTTCCATAGCCTCCACCAGCATGATCACCGGCCGCACGCCGTCCACACAGGCAAATACCCCCTTGCTGTCATCCCGCAGCCAGGTGCCGCTGGGCTGAATCAGCTCTCCACGGGCCAGCTGGCCCACGCACTCCCGAATCGGCAGCCAGGCAAAGTCGCAGAGGCCCTCCGGCTGCCGTCCGTCCACTGACAGAAAGCTTTCCCCAACCTGATGCACCGGGCAGATGCCCAGCGCCGGGATGGCATACTTTTCCGCCAGCTCGGTGTCGTAATATTTTTTGATAATTGTAATCTTCACTTTTTTCACAGCACAGTCCTCCTGTGTGGCTTTCCTTTTATTATAGCGGAAAATCCGGCAGATGGCGAGCGCCTGCCGGATTTTCGTTTTCTTTTCTGCTTCCGATGCTTCCGGATAGAGAAGATTTCCTTACAGCTTCTTCACAAACATCGCGCGGATGGCGTTGAGTACCGCCAGCACCATCACGCCCACATCGGCGAAGATGCCCAGCCACATATTGGCCACGCCCACCGCCGTCAGCAGCAGGCAGGCGATCTTGATGCCGATGGCAAAGACGATGTTCTGGTGGACGATGCGCAGGCACTTGCGGGAGATGGCGATGGCCTTGGCGATCTTGCGCGGGTCGTCGTCCATCAGGACGATGTCCGCCGCCTCGATGGCCGCATCGGAGCCCATGGCCCCCATCGCGATGCCGATGTCCGCCCGGGAGAGCACCGGCGCGTCGTTGATGCCGTCCCCGACAAAGGCCAGCGCCTCCTTCGGGCTGTCCTTGGCCGCAAGGAGCTCCTCCACCTTGGCCACCTTGTCCCCGGGCAGCAGCCCGGCGTGGAACTCGTCGATGCCCAGGCTCCCGGCCACCTCCTTGGCCACCGGTTCGGCATCGCCGGTGAGCATGATGGTCTTTTTCACGCCGGCCCGGTGCAGCGCCCGGATGGCCTCGGCACTGCCCGGCTTGACCTTGTCCGAGATGAGGATGTGCCCGGCGTACCGGCCGTCAATGGCCACATGGACCACGGTGCCGACGCTGCGGCAGTCCACATACTCCACCCCGAGGCGGCGCATCAGCTTGGCGTTGCCGGCGGCCACGGTCCTGCCGTCCACCTCGGCGATGACCCCCTCGCCGCTCTGCTCGGTGATGTTCCCCACCCGGTTGCGGTCCAGTTCGGCGCCGTGGGCCCTCTGGAGGCTCTTGGAGATCGGATGGGAGGAGGCGCTCTCCGCCAGGGCGGCCAGCTCAAGCAGCTTGGCCTGGTCCATGGTGCTGTGGTGGATCCCCGCCACCTCAAAGACGCCCTGGGTCAGGGTGCCGGTCTTGTCAAAGACCACATACCGGGTCTTGGAGAGGGTCTCGAGGTAGTTGGAGCCCTTGACCAGCACACCCTCCTTCGAGGCGCCGCCGATGCCGGCGAAGAAGGACAGCGGGATCGAGATCACCAGCGCACAGGGGCAGCTGATGACAAGGAAGGTGAGCGCCCGGTACACCCAGGTGCCCCAGTCCGCCGGGACGCCGAGGATAAGCTGGCGCACCAGCGGCGGCAGCACCGCCAGCGCCAGCGCCGAATAGCACACCGCCGGGGTATACACCCGGGCAAACCGGGAGATAAAGGCCTCGGCGCGGCTCTTGCGGGAGGAGGCGTTCTCCACCAGGTCGAGGATCTTGGAGACGGTGGATTCACCGAACTCCCTGGTGGTGCGGATGTGCAGCAGGCCGGACAGGTTGATGCAGCCGGAGATGATCTCGTCCCCTTCGCCCACCTCCCGGGGCACGCTCTCCCCGGTGAGGGCGGCGGTATCCAGCGTCGAGAAGCCCCGCTCGACGATGCCGTCGATCGGCACCTTCTCCCCGGGCTGTACCACGATGAGGGTGCCCACCTCCACCTCGTCCGGGTCCACCTGTTCCAGCCTGCCGTCCACCTCGATGTTGGCGTAGTCCGGGCGGATGTCCATCAGGTCGGAGATGTTGCGGCGGCTCTTGCCGACGGCGTAGGACTGGAACCACTCGCCGATCTGGTAGAAGAGCATGACGGCGATGGCCTCGGTGTAGTCGCCGTCGCCGGTGAGCCCCAGCGCGATGGCGCCGACGGTGGCCACCGCCATCAGGAAGTTCTCATCGAACACCTGCCGGTTGTAGATGCCCAGCGCCGCCTTGCGCAGGATGTCATAGCCGATGATCAGATAGGGCACCATGTACAGGCCGAACCGGACCAGCCCGGTGGCCGGCACAAAGTGGAGCGCCACCATCAGCACCGCGGCGATGATGATGCGGGCCAGCATCTTTTTCTGCTTTTTGTTCACGGGAATCCCTCCTTCCCGGCGGGATGGGTGCCGGGGTATTTTTGGATTATATTCAATATATGCTTAATTGTTCATATATTGCCTACGGGAAAAGCACC